>CBIHPJ010001013.1:0-2350 GCA_966211295.1 uncultured Myxococcales bacterium
AGGACCTCAAGCGGCATCTCCTTCACGGAATCGGGATCCATCACGCGGGCTTGCTGCCGAAGTACCGGCGCCTGGTGGAGCGGCTCGCGCAAGCGGGACAGCTCAAGGTGATCAGCGGCACGGACACGCTCGGCGTCGGAGTGAACGTGCCGATTCGCACGGTGCTCTTCACGCAGCTGTGCAAGTTCGACGGAGAGAAGACCATCGTGTTGCCGGTGCGCGACTTCCATCAGATCTCCGGGCGCGCGGGACGGAAGGGCTTCGATGATGTCGGTTACGTGGTGGCGCAAGCGCCCGCGCACGTGATCGAGAACCTCAAGCTTCAGCAGAAGAAGGAACAGGGGAAGAAGAACGTCACGCTGCAGAAGCCACCGAAAAAGGGCTACGTGCACTTCGACGCTTCTACGTTCGAGCGACTCCGGACGAACTTGCCGGAGAAGTTGGAGTCACGCTTCACGGTCACGCACGGACTGATCGTCGCGCTGCTGCAGGCGTACGAGGGCGCGTCTTCGAGCGGATATCGAAGACTGGTGCAGCTCATTGGGCTCTCGCACACGTACGAGCTCAACAAGACGCGGCTGCTCAAGCACTCGCGCACGTTGTTCCGCTCGCTGGTGGAGGCGGGGATCGTCGCGGTGGTTCGCCGGACTCCCACGATGCCGGCGCACGTGAAGGTGCACGAGGGACTGCAGCGCGACTTCTCGCTCCATCACACGCTGTCGCTCTACCTGCTCGAGGTGCTGCACAAGCTGGATCCTGCCTCGGAGACGTACGCGCTCGACGTGGTCTCGTTGGTGGAGTCGATCCTCGAATCGCCCGACGCGGTGCTCTACGCGCAGCGCGACAAGGCGAAGGGCGAGAAGGTCGCGGAGCTGAAGGCGCAAGGCGTGGAGTACGACCAGCGGATGATCGAGCTGGAGAAGGTCGATCACCCGAAGCCCCTCGCGGATCTGGTCTACGGAACGTTCGACGAGTTCACCGCGAAGCATCCCTGGGTGGCGCACGAGGACATTCGGCCGAAGTCGATCGCGCGCGATCTGTTCGAGAGCTGCCAGACGTTCAACGAGTACGTGAAGGAGTACGGGCTCGAGCGCAGTGAGGGCGTGCTGCTGCGCTACTTGTCCGACGCGTACAAGACGATCATTCAGAACGTGCCCGAGTCGATGCACAACGAAGGGCTCGATGACATCGGTGCGTACATACTCACCACGCTGAAGCACACGGACTCCTCGCTGGTCGCTGAGTGGGAAGCGATGCGGTACGGGCGCGAGCTCGGTGTGGTGACTGAGCCGGGTCAGGCGCCGCCGAAGCCGAAGCGCGATCTGGCGAAGCATCCCAAGGAGCTCGCGGCGCGCGTGCGCTCTGAGTTGCACCAATTGGTGCGCCTGCTCTCGCGCAAGCACTACGAGGCGGCGATCGAACAGCTCGGCGGCGAAGAGTCAGGCTGGACGAAGGACGCGATGGAGAAGGCCCTCGAGCCGTACTGGGCGGAACATCCTTCTTTGGACACCACTCCGCGTGCGCGGCAGCCCGTGCTCACTCAGTTGATCGCAGGCGAAGACCGGCAGTGGACCGTGAGGCACGCGCTGAGCGATTCGAAGGGGGAACAGGACTGGTACCTCGAAGGGGTGGTGGACCTGAAGGGCCGCGATGACGTCGACGGAGCCCTGGTGACCTTGCGCCATGTCGGTCGATAACTCCCTCTCCCTTCGGGAGAGGGTCGGGGTGAGGGGGGACGCATCGTGGACCCTGACCCGAGCCTTGCCGATCGGCCTTCTCTCGATCGCGTTAGCGACGCTGGGATCCATCCTCTTCCCTCCGACGAATTGGATGCCGTCCGACGTCCCTGACGTCGCCTTCATCGAAGCGCTCGTGTGCTGGGACGCCGGTTGGTACGGCGAGATCGCGCAGAACGGGTACTGGATCAAACCGGGCTCACAATCGCCGGTCGCGTACTTCCCGCTCTACCCGCTGCTGATCCGCGCGGTGACGTGGCTGGGCATCAACCGCTGGATCGCCGGCATCGCGGTGTCGTTCTTGTGCGCGATGGGCGGGCTGTTCGTCTTCAGCCGCTGGGCGCGCCAGGTCGCTCCGCCGGCGTGGCAGACCGCGTTCTGGCTGCTCGCGCTCTACCCCTTCGCTGAATACCTCTACGGAGTGGTCTACTCAGACGCGCTCTTCCTCCTGATGGCGGTGAGCGCGTTCCTCGCGCTGGAGAAAGATCGTCACGTGCTGTCCGCGGTCCTCGGCGCGCTCGCGTGTGCATGCCGTCCTGTCGCGCCCGCGGTAGTGATTGGTCTGTTGGTGCGAAGTCTCGAACGGCGCAAAGGGCAGCCGTTGCGAGTGATCG
>CBIHPJ010001014.1:0-2341 GCA_966211295.1 uncultured Myxococcales bacterium
CGGCATCGAGATCGATCGCCTCGAGCACGCGGCGGTTGAAGCACTTGAAGCCGCCGGTGAGGTCGCGAATCTTCACTCCGAGGATCGTGCGCGCGTAGAGCGAGCCGCCCTGGCTGATGAGCTGCCGGCTGACGCCCCAGTTCACCGTGCCGCCGCCCTCGACGTAGCGGCTGCCGAGCGCGATGTCGGCGCCGCTCACCGCGGTGTCGATGATGGTCGGGAGGTAGCGCGGGTCGTGGCTGAAGTCCGCGTCCATCTCGACGATGTACTGGTAGTCGTGCTCGAGCGCCCAGCGGAACGCGTGCAGGTACGCGCGACCGAGGCCCTGCTTCTTCTCGCGGTGGAGCACCTTGATGCGCGGCTCCTTCGCGGCGAGCTCATCGGCGAGCTGCCCGGTGCCGTCGGGGCTGTTGTCGTCGACGACGAGAATGTCCACGCGAGGATCCGCTTTCAGCACCGCGGTGCTGATGGGCTCGAGATTGTCGCGTTCGTTGTACGTGGGGATGATGACCAGCGCCGGATTCATGACGCCCGCGCGTGTAGCACGGGCTCATGGCGGCGCGAGTGGGATCAGCGCTTGCGGGCTCGCTCGAGGCAGGAAGCGGTGAGCAACTTGCGCAGCGCAGGCACCCGGATCTTCGGCAGGTGCACGAGGATGGCTGGGTAGCCATCAAAGTGGGGCGTGGTGAAGTACGGCGAGCGCTTCACCTTCAGGAGCGCTTCCTTGATCTCGAGCGGGACGTAAACCCCAAGAATGTCCCCGTCGGGAGCTGCGTCGCCGAGCGCTTCGAGGTCGGCCTTGCGCAGGGGGCGCTCCCAGACCGCGATCTTCTTCTTCACCTTCCAGCGCCGAGGGGACACCAGCTCGGCGCCCTCGAGCGACTTCATGATCTTGGTCACGTCGGACCAGGTGGCCATGGTTCAGGCGCGGAACATCTGACGGCGCATCGAGATGTTCACCAGCAGCCCGATGCCGATCATCACGCTCACCATCGAGCTGCCGCCGTAACTCATCAGCGGCAACGTGATGCCGGTGATCGGCAAGAGCCCCGTCACCATCCCGATGTTCTCGAAGACCTGCCAGAAGATCATCGCGCAGATGCCTATGGCGATGAACGCGCCGTACCGTTCCTTCGCGTCCATCGCCACCATCAGTCCGCCGAGCAGCGTGACGCCGTAGAGCATCAGGAGCACCAGGCAGCGCCCGAAGCCCTGCTCTTCCGCGAACACGCTGAAGATGAAGTCGGTGTGCTGCTCGGGCAGGTAACGCAGGCCGGTCTGCGTGCCTTCCTTCCAACCCTTGCCGCCCCAGCCGCCGCTGCCCACGGCGATCTTCGACTGCATCGCGTGGTACCCGGTGCCCTTCAGATCGCTCGTGGGATCGAGCCAGCCCGAGATGCGCGCGTCCTGGTGCTTCTTGAGCTTGTGGCGCAGCACGGTGAAGCGCGCGTCGGCCGGTTGTTCGCGCACGTAGTCGTTCCAGATGATGCCCACGCCGATCACGCAGATGAGCCCGAAGACGATCGACACGGGGAGCGACGGCTTGCTGAACAGAATGATCGTCACCGCGGTGAAGACCATCATCAGCGCGGTGCCGAGGTCGGGCTGCACGAGCACGATGCCGATCGGAACCAGCGCGATCACGCCAGCGGGAATCAGCCGCAAGAAGCCCTGCGAGGGCTGATTGGGCCGATCGTCGTCGTGGAAGTACTTGGCGAGCATCAGCACCATCGTGATCTTCATGAACTCCGCGGGCTGAATGCGGAACGGGCCGATCACGAACCAGCTCTCAGCGCCCTTCGCGGTGTGGCCGAAGACCTTGAGCGCGAGCAGCGCTCCGATGTTCAAGAGATAGAGAGCGACGGTCGCGCGCTGAATGAGGCGGTAGTCGAGGAAGGCCATCACCACCACGATCGCGATGCCCACCGCGAGGTAGAGCAGCTGGCTCATCCACACCGGCGAGCTCGGAGGACGCGAGGCCGACGCGAGGTTGTAGATGCCCACCACCGAGGTGAGCATGACGCCGATCACCAGCACCCACGGCACGTTCGCCGTCATGCGCGGTTGAACTCGCAGCTCCATCAGCGACCGCCCTCGTCCGGAGGAATGGCCGGCGGCTCGTCGGGCGCTGGACGCTCGGGCAACACGTCGGGAGGAGGCGGCGCGGGAGTGACCGCCACCTCGGGCTTCGGCTTGGGCTCCAGACCGGCCCCCACGTCCTTCGTGGGAGCGGGAGCAGGCTCGAGGGCCAGACCATCGCCCACCGGCTCGCGCGGCGGCTTGAGCTGAGGCGTCAGCAACGGCGCCTTCACCGCGGGCGCGGGCTTGGGCGGCTGGTACT
>CBIHPJ010001015.1:0-2336 GCA_966211295.1 uncultured Myxococcales bacterium
TGATTGCGGCGGCGCAGGAGATCATCGACTCTCTCAGTCCTCCATGACGATGATCGTGCTCGCGATGGTCCTCACCGCGGAACCAACGAGCGAGCTGCACTTCTTTCCCAGCAGCTTCACGGTGAAGGGTGAGCAGATCGCGATCGAGCTCCCCAACGGCCCCTGGTTTCTGAGCACTCGCGTCGAGCTCTCGACACAGCACGAGGGCCTGGTGGTGTTCGACGCCAAGGGCACCGCGCACCTGGTGGTCCGCGAGAAGAAGGACGGCCGCGTGACCGACGACGTGTTGGTCGCGGGCATCGAGCGGCTCGAGGGCGCGTACGAGAAGACGACGAACGGTTGGTTGATGAAGAAGGGCAAGACCTGGGAGCTGGTGAGCTCCGAGTTCCTCCTCGACTTCGAGTTCGAGGATCCGGACGTTCCCGGCACGAAGAACCTCACGGGGACGAAGTCGATCGTCCGCACGTTCAAGAACGGGAAGTTCGAGTTCGTCTCCAACCAGCTCCCGCCGAAAAAGAGCTTCCCGATCAAGAAGTGAGGTCTCCCTCTCCCTGCGACAGCGGGGAGAGGGCCGGGGTGAGGGGCGTACGAGTCACTTGACCCTCACGCCACGTGAGGCCGCAAAGTGCGGCTCATCATGGCCTTCACGGTAGGAGAGCTCGCGAAGTTGACCGGCGTCACGGTGCGCACCCTGCACCACTACGACGAGCTCGGCCTGGTGTGCCCCTCGCAGCGCACGGCGGCAGGGTACCGGCTGTACGAAGACGTGGACGTGTTGCGGCTGCACGAGGTGCTGCTGCTCCGCGAGCTGGGGATGCCGCTGGAGGAGATCGCCTCAGCGATCGACTCCAAGGAAGACCGCGAAGGGGTGCTGCGCCGCCACCGCGAGGTGCTGCACGCGAAGCGCGCGCGCCTCGACGCCATGATCGCCGCGCTGGAGAAGCGGCTCAGCTCAACGAAGGGAGACGCAATGAGTGCCGAGGACGTGAAGCAGCTGTTCGATGGGTTCGACCCTGGGCAGTACCAAGAAGAAGCGAAGGAGCGCTGGGGCGAGACCGCCGAGTACCAAGAGTCGAAGCGCCGCACGCGCGCGTACAAGAAGGAGGACTGGGCTCGCTACAAGCAGGAAGCGAAGGCGATCGACGACGAGCTGATCGCCTTGATGCGCGCCGGGAAGCCGGTGACCGACACCGCCGTGCAGGCCGGAGTGGAGAAGCACCGACTGCTCATCGATCGCTGGTTCTACCCGTGCTCGCAGGAGCTCCACCGCTCACTCGCCGCGATGTACGTGGCGGACCCGCGCTTCACCGCCAACCTCGATGCGAACGCGCCTGGCTACGCCCAGTTCCTGAGCGAAGCAATCCTCGCGAAGTGATCAGGGGAAGTTGTTCATGCCGTCGAGGTCAAGGAACTGAACCAGGTACGACGGGTGCTGAGAAGCGCGCTCCGGCGCGTTCGCGGAACGGGGCCGCTGGCCCCCGACGAGCAGGTCGCCACGTCGCAAGCACGTCACCGACCCGCGTCCGGCTCGCCTGCATCGACGACGCCTGAATCAGAAGACTCCAGCGAAGACGCTCCGTGCTCCTCGAGCTCGATACAGAAGCCCTGGGTTCCACAGCGGCCCCACGGTGCACACGGCGTGTCGTCCGAGCAGGAGACACCGGGGCCCAGTTGGCAGCTCGCGGCGCAGAGCAGGAGACAGAGCAAGCCGATGGTGGCGCGCGCGCTCATCAAAATCGCCCCGAAGCGAAGACAGCGCCCCCCTCTCGCATGGGCGCGGCCGTGATGGTGACGGGTCCTGAGACGAGAAAGAGCCCCACCGAAGTCGCCAGCAGCGCCCCCGCACCGAGGCCGGTGCCCAGGGCGATGGTCGCCGAACGATTGCCCTCCACCTGGAGCCTCGCCTGGTCCTCGCTGATGAACCGGCCATCCGCGGGCAACGCCTGGAGCTGACTGGCCGAGGTGAGTCCGAACGCGAGACTGGTGGCAGCGGCGCTGACCGCCACGCCCATCGTCACCCACGCCGCGATGCGCGCGGGCGGAGGGTCAGCCACGAGCACCTGCGGCGAAGTCGAGGCCCGCGTCTCCACCGGCATCGACTCGAGCACCGTGGGGAGCGCGTCGAGCTTCAGCTCGAGGACCAGCTGATGGAGCGCGGTCTGGATCGACGCCCGCCCGGTGCCAGTGCACGTCACTCGCGCCAGGGCGCGCACCCGGCGTCCATCCCGATCCACCACTCGTCCGGTAACGGTCACCTCGGTGCCTGCCGCGTCGCGCTCGACCGACGCGAAGAGCGCGTAGAGAGCGCCGCTCATCACCGCGAGCTGCTGCAGACA
>CBIHPJ010001016.1:0-2335 GCA_966211295.1 uncultured Myxococcales bacterium
CGCAGGAAGAGCTCGAGCGCCTCGTGCTGATCGACGCCTTGCTCCTTCGCCCACTTGAGGACGTTGATGCGATCGAGCTCGGTGTCCGGAGATTCACGAATGAAGCGCTCGAGCCTGGGGAGCAGCGCGCTCAGAGCGGGTTGGGTCCTGCCGATCGCGTCGAGGCGACCGTCGAGTGAGGTGACAGCCATGACTGGTGAGACTGCACCAAAGCCCGAAACTTGTCGGCGAATCTCTTAACGATCGGCGGGATGAAGGCGCGTGTCGTGCATGGGGCGAGCGCCTGACACCACGAGGCACACCATGGGCAACCCGATCATCCACTGGGAGTTCGTCGTCCCCGACGCCGACAAGGCGCGCGCGTTCTATCGGAAGATCTTCGACTGGCGCTTCGACGACAAAGCCTTCCCCGGCTACACCATCATCGACACCGGCTCGGACCCCGCAGGCACGCTCACGACGAGTCCGCGCGCCCCGATGGCGGGCCTCAACACGTACTTCGAGGTGAGTGATCTGCAGCTCACCCTGCGCAACGTTGTGGAGCTGGGCGGAAAGATTCTCGTGCCTCCTACCGAGATTCCCTCGATGGGCTCCTACGCGATGTTCGCTGACCCCGTCGGCGTGGCCGTGGGAGTCCTTGAACCGCTGAAGAATGAGGCGCCGGCCCGCTGAGTTTTCGCGTCTCGTCGCAGCTCTTGCACGATCCAGAAACAGGGGAGAGCGGTGGCAGAGCCGATGCATTTCTGATGGCTCATGAGACACCATTGGACGATCGCTCTCCTCACTGTCGCGCTGCTTCTCTCCGCGGCTTTCGCGGCCAGCCCTCCCGTGAAGGTGCAGGCCAAACCGGGCTCCACGTACATGGTGCTGTTCGATCCCGCGAAGATGGCCACGGTCGAAGGCACCATCGAACGCATCTACGTCGTGCCTTCAGCGAAGGTGTGGCTCACCGCGGTCAACGTCACGCTGCGCACGGGGCAGGGTGAGCTCAAGGTCGAGATGGGCCCCTCGTGGTTCCTCGACAACCAGGAGCTGCACCTGAAGGTCGACGATCACGTGACGATCACTGGCTCGCAGATCAAGAACAACGGCGTGGAGTCGCTCATCGCCACCGAGGTGCGTCGCAACAACGAGGTGCTGATGCTCCGCGCGACTGACGGCATGCCGGTGTGGGTCGGCTGGCGCTGGACTCAGCAACCCGCGGGCGCGTCGCGCTGAACGGCCTTGGGTTTGCTAAGGCCCACCGCACTTTGGGTAATCCGCTACGGAATTGGCAGTGGTTGTTCGTTCTGGGACTGATGAGCTGCACCACGGAGGTGAAGACGCCTCCGGATGCGGGCATGGATGCCGGTCTGAGTGAAGACGCCGGCGTCGACGCGGGAGTGCCTGACTCGGGCGTCGCCACTTTGGTACCGGTGTGGACGACCGCGCCAGCCGCGCCCGTCTCCACGGGACTCTGGGGAACGGTGCTCTCGTTCGATCCCGTCGATCGCCGCTTCATTCTGCACGGCGGCAACACGTACCCGACGGGCAGCGTGGTCAATGACACGTGGAGCTTTTCCATCGCGACCCAGACGTGGACGAAGCTGACCACCACGGGCGCGGTGCCCCCGGTGCGCTATTGCCACTGCGCGACGTACCTTCCGAACCAGCGCCAGGTGTTGATCGCTGGCGGTCGTCACTCCAACGGCCTGGTGGACAGCGCGTACACGCTCGACCTCGCGACGCTGGAGTGGACGCAGGTCACCGGCACCGTGCCCACCGGCGCGATCGGCTGCAACGCGCACTGGATGCCGAATCTCTCGCGCGCGATCGTCTTCGGAGGTGAGGGCATGCAGGGCGTGAACGACAAGACGTGGGCGTACGATCCGACCGCGCGCACGTTCACCGAGCTGATGCCCACCTCGCGGCCGTACGCGCGGCGCGACGCGATGAGCATGTACGAGCCCACGCAGGGCCGGCTCTTCTTGTTCGGCGGCGCGGCGCGGATCATGTCGCAGTACCTCGACGACATCGCGATGTTCGATGGCACCAACTGGGTCGACACCGTCGCGCCCATGCCGCACCCGCGGGCGCGCCGCTACTCCGCGAGCGGCTACGACGCGCAGCACGGCCGCTGGATGATGTTCTCGGGCACCAACGACACCGACGACTTCGATGATCTGTGGACGCTCGATCCCGTGACCTTCGAGTTCAAGCAGGAGACGTATTCGAATGGTCCCACGAAGCGCGGCTTCGCAGCGTCTGGCATCGACGAGGTGACGGGCACGCTCTATGTCTTTGGCGGCCTCGCCACCGCGGGCTTCACCGCCCTGGCCGACGGGTGGACGTTGCG
>CBIHPJ010001017.1:0-2321 GCA_966211295.1 uncultured Myxococcales bacterium
TGAAACGGGGAGAGGGCCGGGTGAGGGGCGACTACGCTCCGGTGGCTTGCTCAAGCTCGATGCGATTCAGACGTTGGGGTTCGCGGCCCTGGTACTCGCGGCTGGCTACCTGTTGCGCGCGCGAATTCCTCCGCTCGCTCGCTTGAACATCCCAGCACCGGTGATCGGCGGACTGCTGGTCTCGATCTTCATCTCGCTCTGCCGCGTGTGGGACTACACGCCGCTCGAGCTCGACACCGCGTGGCAGTCGCCGCTGATGATCGCGTTCTTCACCTCGGTCGGCTTCGGCGCGAGCTTCGGACTGCTCAAGCGCGGAGGGCCGCAGGTGGGCGCGCTGCTGGCGATCTGCTCGCTGTTCATCGTGGTGCAAAACGTGGTGGGCGCGGGGCTGGCGATGTTGCTCGGTCAACATCCACTCCTCGGAGTGCTCGCAGGCTCGGTGACGCTCGCGGGTGGACCGGCGACGGGCGCGGCGTTCGCTCCGCTCTTCGAAGAGGCGGGCATCAAGGCCGCGGGCACCGTGGCGCTCGCGTCGGCGATGGCGGGCATCGTGCTCGGAGGTCTGCTCGGTGGGCCGCTCGGCACCTGGATCATCGAGCGTCAGAAGTTGGGAAAGCAGCCAGGCGGCGCGGCCACTCCAGAGACCGCGGAGAAGGTGGTGGAAGACGCGCTCGAGGGACCGTCGAGTCCCGCGCCCCAGGGTGAAGACAGCGAAGGCTACGCGCTGATGAAGACGGTGGGCGTGATCCTGGTCGCGATGTGGCTCGGCTCGGTGTTGAGCGCGTGGCTCAAGTCGAGCGGAGTGACGCTCCCCGCGTACATCGGCGCGATGGTGGTCGCGGTGGTCTTCCGCAACTTCGACGAGAAGACGAAGTGGCTGAAGCTCTCGCAGCGGCTGATCGACGACGTGGGCACGGTCGCGCTCGCGTTCTTCCTGGTGCAGGCGCTGATGACCTTGAAGCTGTGGGAGCTGCGTCACCTCGCGGTCCCGCTGATCGTCTTGCTCGTGGTGCAGACCGCGATCGTCGCGGCGGCGACGCCGCTGCTGGTCTTCCGGTTGATGGGGAAGGACTACGACGCCGCAGTGATGGGCTCGGGCTTCATCGGGTTCATGCTCGGCACCACCGCGAACGCGATGGCGAACATGGAGTCGCTCGCCGAGAAGTACGGCCCTGCCCCGCGCGCGTTCCTCGTGGTGCCGATGATCGGAGCGTTCTTCGTCGACGTGGTGAACAACCTGGCCATCACCGCCGCAGTCAATCTCCTCAAATAGAGGTATCTCCCTCTCCCTCGGGAGAGGGTCGGGGTGAGGGCATGCGACTGAGAATCAGTTCAAGCAACTCGCAACCCGCCGCAATGGCCCTCGCGCGCCTGCTGCAAATCACGCCACGCGAAGCACTCTCGCTCCTCAGCGAAGATCGAGTTCTCCCCGCGGAACTCGACGCAACCGCCGCTGAGACTTTGCGAAAGCACGGAGTCGAAGTCGCGACGATCGACGTCCCACTGACCTCGAGTCGCTGCACCTCGCATCCCTCCCTGACTGGCGACACACCCTGCGAAGACTGCCGCACGCTCGTCTGTCCGCTTTGTCTCCCGCTCTGCCGCACGTGCAAAACCCGCCGTGAAAAGGCGACTCAGTGGAAGCGACTGCGCGTCGGAATCCTCCTCACGCTCCTCGTGGGCATCGCCGCATGGGGCGCGCTCCGCCAACGCAAACTCGATCGCCGCACCGAGTGGCACAAAACCCTCCGCGTCTCCGTCGTGCTGGTGAGCACCGAGCCGGTGAGCAGCGACGTCACCGCCGCCTGGGAGCGAGGGCTCGACGATCTCGACGACTGGTTCCACCACGAAGCGGTCCGCAGAGAGCTCCCACTCGATCTGCCTGTGCACTTCGAGCTCGCGCCAACTCCAGTCGTCGCCGAAGTCCCAACGCCACCTGAGAACGGCGACTGGAAAGACGCGATCGAACTCCGCTCGAAGTTGAAGTCACTCGCAGAGCAAGGACATCCCGGTCTGTTCGATGTGCGCTTGATCGTCGCGCTCAGAAACAACGCAACTGGCCGCGTCGAAGGACTCGGAGAGGCGGGCGGCAGCATCGGTCTCATCGACGGCAACGCGGGCGACACGAAGATCACGCTCGAGTTGGTCGCGCTCGCGCACGAACTCCTGCACTGCCTCGGAGCGAACGACGCGTACGACGAACAAGGCCACGCACTGCCGCGAGGCATCGTCGAACCCGAGCGAGGCTATCCGCAGAACTTGGCCGAGGTGATGGTGGGTGAGGTGCCGCTCGCGCCGACCCAGGGCCGAATTCCGAAGTC
>CBIHPJ010001018.1:0-2319 GCA_966211295.1 uncultured Myxococcales bacterium
TCGTGGTCTCACCCTCGAATTCGCCCCAATCGTCGGGGACGAGTCCTTCGCCCAGACCCAGCTCCTTCTGCAGCCGCGCCAGTCCCCGCTCGAACTTCTCGTCCCAGCGCTGCTTCCCGTTCGGCGCGTAGGCCCGAACCCAGGCGGAGTCTTCGTACTCGCAGTTCGAGACCTCCCACCACCGCACCATTCCCTCGGGCACGGCCTTGCCGAGCGCGCCCCAGAAGAGCACGCCGCGTGAGGCGTCGTTGAGCGTCAACCAACAGCCGGGGAGCTCCGGGCCCACCGCGACGGCGATCTCCGAAGACTCCGGGTCGAACTCGAGGGCGGTGATCACCCCGCGCAGGACCTCGAGGTCCTTCGACTCGACGAAGAGGTGAAACGACATTCGTGTCGACATCAGGACGACTTAGCCCGGTGGACGCTTCTTCACCGCAGGTCTGTTCGTCAGTGACGGAGGACGGGTGACTGCCTTGTTCGCCGTGCTGGTCTTCGGTTTCGGAGGCGGCTTGGTGACTGGCGCGTCGGCCAATGTGTCGTCGTCGTCCTGCACCTTCGGCAGCGGCCGCTTGCCCAGCCCGTCCCGGAATCCGGCCAGGTCCTTCACTTCCTTCTCGGCCTGCTTGAGATCGTCCTCGTGCTCGCGATCGCGCACCGACTTCGCGTTCAGCCGCGTGTACGCCCAGAACGCGATGATGAACACCCCACCGGGAATGCTCCAGAGCACCACCCGCTGCGGTCCCGCGAGCAACTGATCCGGCGCCCAGCCCTTGTCGCGCGAACCGACCACCAACCACGCCTTGCGCTGCTGCTCGATGCGCATCGTGTTGGCCGACATCATCTCGACCTTCTTGATCAGCTCCCCGCTGAGCTTGAACTTCCGCTCCTCGAACCGGTGCCGCAGGTTCTCGAGGTGATCGACGAGCTGACGCTCTTCCGGCATCAGCCGGGCCGATTCCAACGTCAGCTCGAATGCCTTGTTGAGCTCGGCTTCGCTGCAGCGACGCCCATCGTCCACTCCGAGGATCAGCAGCGCGCGTCCGTAGGCCAGCGCCGCCTGGTACTCCGGGCTCTCCCAGTAGGTCTGGCGGATGTACCCGTAAACCGCGAGCGCATAGACGCCGAGCACGATGAAGAGCCCGTAGGGGATCGGAAAACTGGGGCGCTTCTTCGCTGGGGACGACGGCACCGAATCACTCTACAACACGCCTCGTGAGCTTCCTCACGCCTCCTCCGCTCCGGCAGGGTGACCGCGTCGCCGTCGTCGCCCCTTCCGGCCCCTTCGACCGCCCCTCCTTCGAGAAGGGCCTCGAGCTCATCTCCCGCCGCTACACCCCGGTGTTCACCGAGCGGATCTTCTCCGCGCATCGCTACCTCGCGGGCACGGATGAGGCGCGCTTGCAGGAGTTTCAGGCCGCGCTCGATGACGACTCCATCAAGGCGATCTTCGCGGCGCGCGGTGGGTATGGATCGGCGCGGTTGCTCCGCGACCTGAAGTTTCAGAAGCCGAAACACCTCGTTGGGTTTTCTGACTTCACTTCGATCCACTGGGCCGCGCAGAAGTTGGGTTGGCGTTCCATTCATGCGCCCGTGCTCACGCAGTTGGGCAAGCAGTCGCCTGAGGTGATCGAGCGACTCTTCGCGATTCTTGAAGGGCGCTCCGTTGGGTCGCTCAAGGGCTCGCGCACTGTCGTGGGCGGAATCGCGGAAGGTCCTCTGCTCGGAGGAAATCTCTCCGTCTTCACCCGGCTCATCGGCACTCCGTGGTGGAACGACCTGCGCGGCTCCGTGCTGCTGATCGAAGACGTCGGTGAGAAGCCGTACCGATTGGACCGCATGTGGACTCACTTGCAGCTCGCCGGTCTCTTCGATGGAGTCCGCGGGATCGTCTTCGGCGAATTCACCGGCTGCGACGAGAAGGACTACTCGAGCGGGGATGTGCTCGATGAAATGGCGCGCAAACTTGGGATTCCGTGTGCTGCTGGGTTTCTCATCGGCCACGGTGAGGTGAACGAGTCGGTGTGTCTTGGCGCTCCGGTTCGGCTGGACGCGGACTCGCAGACTTTGTCGTTCCTATGAGCGCCCTCGAGGAGTTGCTGCAGCGCGGAGTTGATGACGGCGTCTATCCACTCGCTCGGCTCGAGGTCTTTCATCGTGGGCGGCATGAGATTTCGCTCGGGAACGCGGATTCGAACACCGTGTTCGATCTCGCCTCTGTCACCAAGGTGATGAGCACTACGGCGCTTGTGCTGGATACTGGGCAACCGCTCAATACGCGCTCGCCCCTCACCCCGACCCTCTCCCCGCTGTCGCAGGGAG
>CBIHPJ010001019.1:0-2305 GCA_966211295.1 uncultured Myxococcales bacterium
GTCTGCTTCATCTCGCGGATCCGCTCGGGCGAGGTGTCGCCAGTCACGAGGAGCGCGGGCAACTTGCGGCTCAGCTGCTTCTCGAGCCCTTCGATCGCCATCACTCCGTTCATGTTGTTGGGCAACCGGTAGTCGCACACCACTGCGTCAGGCGCGTCTTTCCCGGCGAGGAGCGCGCTCGCTTCGTCGAACGATCCGGCGCACAGCGGCTCGCAGTTCCAGCTCTCGAGCAGCGCCTTCATCGCGTCGCGCACATCCTTCTCGTCGTCGATCACCAACACGCGCCGTCCACGGAAGCCGGGATCGCTCGAGAGCCGCACGGGCTGCGGCTCCAGCACCCGCGAGGCCTCTCCCAATGGGACCTCGACGAGCACCTCGGTGCCGACCGCGCGCTGCGGCTGAGAGATCAGGGTGAGCCGATGATCGAGCGTGCGGCAAATGCCGCGCACGATGCTCAAGCCGAGACCGAGTCCCTGCTCACGATCCCGCTCGGGATTTCCCACCTGGTAGAACTCTTCGAACACCTTCTCCTGCGCGCTCGGCGGAATGCCCACGCCCGTGTCGGCTACGGAGACGACGAGCTTTGCCCCTTCACTGCGCGCCTCCACCGTGACCGTGCCCTTCTCGGTGTAGCGCACGGCGTTCGCGAGCAGGTTGCGCAGCACTCTGCCGAGCAGCTCGCGATCGCTCTCGACGATTACAGCGGTCGCCCTCACCTCGAGCCGCAGTCCCTTGTGTGCCGCCGCCCCGGTCACTTCGCCTTCGAGCTCGCGCAGCAGCTTGTCCAACTCGAAGTGCGTGAGCCGCGGCTTGAGCGCGCCCGCGTCGACTCGCGAGAGATCGAGCAGCGCGTTCAACAACCCACCGAGAGCGCGACTGGAGAGATCGATCCGATCGACGAACGCGCGTTGAACGGGATCCTGCACGCGCGCCGCGAGCAGCTCGACGAACAAGCTCAAAGCATGGAGCGGCTGCCGCAAGTCGTGACTCGCCGCCGCGAGGAAGCGCGCCTTCGACTGGTAGGCGTCTTCGCTGCGAAACCGCAGCTCGACTGAGCGTCTGATCATTCCATGGAGGCGCAGCGTCACCACCACGCAGAGGGACATGTAGATGACCTGGCCTGCAGCCATCACCACGTGGGTCGGATCTCCCGCCAGGAACATCACGGTGGCTTGAGGGATCACGATCAGCGCCGCCAACCGAAGGAAGGTGTAGTCGGCGGCGAAGGTCGCGACGCAGACCACGCCCAGGCCTGCGAAAAAGACCAGGCGCAGCGCCGTCCAGAGTGGGTCGCTCGCATCGAAGAAGAGGACGCCCTCGAGGCCCCATGCGAGGCCCGACACGAAGAGCGTGGTGTGAAACCAGGGCGCCCACGAAGCGACGTCAGGGTCCTTGCGCCGCCGCGCCCAAGTCTCGCGCACGAGGTACGGCGTGAGGATCAACAGATGCGTACCCGCCCAGAGCAGCACCGGAAGTCCGGGGTGGCGCACCCATTCCAGGGTCGCCAGCAGGGCGATGCCCATCACGGTGCCGAACGCCATGACCAGCGGCGACGACTGGGCGTGCTGAATGCGCTGCAGCTCGACGTCGACTCGAGTTCGTTCAGCGCTCACGCACCAACCCCAGCTCTTGCGCGCGCAGGAGTGCAGTGGTGCGGCTGGCCACGCCCAGCACTCGGTAGATCGTCGCGAGGTGCACCTTCACGGTGTTCTCCGCGACCTCGAGGGCGACCGCGATGTCCTTGTTCGACAGGCCGCGCGCGAGCATCTCCACCACCTCGAGCTGTCGCGCGGTGAGCTCAATCTGCGAACTCGTGACGGGGAACGAAAGCTTGCCGTTCATCACGTCGCGCAGCGCCGCGAGCAGTACGTGACCGGGCGCTGACTTGAACACGTAGCCCTGCGCGCCGAGCGCTTGAGCGCGTTCGATCTCGAAAGGACTCTCGCTCGCCGAGATCACCACCGCTGGCACTTGTGGCTGAAGACGCCGGCCGAGCTCGAGCACCTCGAACGGACCCGCGTTGGGCAACCCGAGATCCACCAGGAAGAGATCGAGATCGTCGTACTGCTCGAGCGCGCGCTTCGCCGCCGCGGGATCGGGTGCCTCGACCACCACCACGCCCGGCGCCAAGCCGGCGAGCACGTGCACGAGCCCCTCTCGGAAGAGCGGATGGTCTTCGACGAGGAGGATTTTCACGGGGAGCTCAGCGGAGCTGATGACGTTGAAGGAGCTCGGTCAAGTGAGAGCGATCCATTCGCGCGTGGCGCGCCGCGGCTGACACGTTGCCATCCGTTCCCGCGAGAAG
>CBIHPJ010001020.1:0-2305 GCA_966211295.1 uncultured Myxococcales bacterium
GCAAGAACCTCACCGATCACTTCAACGGCTGCCAGGCGGGAAAGCTGGTGATGGGGATCGAGGCGGACGGAGCGGTGAAGGGCTGCCCGTCGCTCCAGAGCCGCCATTACATCGGAGGCTCGCTCAAAGATCGTCCGCTCGAAGAGATCTGGAATCAGACGCCGCAGCTCGCGTTCGCGCGCAATCGCACGGTCGATGATCTCTGGGGTTTCTGCCGCACATGTCCGTTCGCAGAGACCTGCATGGGCGGCTGCACCTTCACCGCGCACTCGCTCTTCGATCGTCCGGGGAACAATCCGTACTGCCACTACCGCGCGCGCGTGATGGCCTCGCAAGGGAAGCGCGAACGCCTGGTGCTCAAGGAGAGCGCGCCCGGGAGACCGTTCGACAACGGTCGCTTCGAGATCCTGGAAGAAGCCTTCGATGCTCCGGATCCGAAGCCGCCGACTCCGCGCGAGCTCATGAAGAAGCGCTACTCGGGTGACCAGTAGCGGCTCGCTGACGCGACGACCTTCAGCTCCGAGCCCTTCACGCGCAGCACTTCCGCGTTCTCGCCCTCGGCGCCGGCCCACAGCGCGTACAGCTCGAGACCGGCGGGTCCGGTCATCGCGAACGCGACTCGATACGTCGAGGGATCGAATTCGCACCCATCATCCGCGCGCCAGCAGCTCGGAGCACCGCGCTCCCACGTCGCCGGGAACTTCCGCACCGCGGGCTTGCCCTTTTCCTGCGTGAGCACGAGCGCGGCGAGCGCGCTGCTCCCCTCGAGCTCGTAACTGGCGAACGAGAGCTTCGAGTCGGGGAAGGTCGCGGTGTGGACGCACTTGGTGACCTTGCGCTTCGTGAGCTCGGCCGCCGCAGTCGACGAGGCCTCATCGCAATCACCCGTTTCAGGAGCGACGACGAGCAGCTTCCGCTTCGCGAACGCCGCCTTGGTGCCCAGGAGACACAACGCATCCGCCGGCAGATTGCCCTTCACCAACTTGAACAGCGCGCCCTTCACCTGGCTGAAGTTCCGCGCGGTCTGACGGCCGGTGTCCTTCTCTCCCTTCGGCTGCTCACGCAGATACTTCACCTCGATCAGCTGGCCGTCGCAGACCGCCTTGGTGATCGATGCCGCTCCGCTCACCGGAGGCAACGCGAGCAGCTGCTTGCCGTCCTCGTTGCTGAATCCGAACGAGAACTCGGGGGCCGCAGCCAGAGCGAGAACGACGATCGAGAGCGCCATGCGGGGCCGCATACCACGGGAGGAACGCCCCGGTTTCAGTCCCCAACCATTGCGCTTTTAGACACACATCGCTCAGGCGCTACGGTCGGCGTCGATGGGGAATCGACGACTGCTCATGGGGCTGGCGCTCCTCGTGTTGGCTGCGTGCAGAAGCACCAACACCACCGCTCCGGTCACGACGAAGTTCACGTGCGGCGACGGAGCACCGATGAAGGTGCACTTCTACGACGTGGGCCAGGGCCTCGCGGCGCTCGTGGAGTTGCCGACGGGCCAGCTCGTGCTCGTCGACGCGGGTGAGAGCCCGACGCGCGCGGGATGCGGGAAGGTCTGCGCGGGATGGAATGACCGCTTCCTCGAGCAACTGAGCCGCGACGTCGCGGGCCGCACCATCTCGCTGTTGTGGATCACGCACCCGCACTCCGATCACATCGGGGGCGCGGCGTCGGTGATGCAGTCGAACGAAGTCGCGGTCTACGCAGACAACGGCCAGGGCCGGAACTCGTCGACGGTGAAGAAGACCCTCGAGGCCGCCACGGAGCGCGGCGTGCGCATCGCCGAAGCCAGCACAGTGTTGCCCGAGTCGTTGCTCGGTCATGTCGACGGACTCTCGGTGCGCGGAGTGCTCCCGCCGTCACTGAGCGACTGCAAGAATCCGAACGATTGCTCCGCGGGGCTGCGCATCGACTATTGCTCGTCGTCGGTGCTCTTCGTGGGCGACGCCGAGAATCGTGAAGAGAGCGTGCTCGACATCTCGGGGCAGGCGACGCTGCTGCAGGTCGGTCACCACGGGAGCGAGACGTCTTCCTCCGAGGCGTTCGTCGCGAAGGTGAATCCCAGATACGCGGTGATCTCCGCTGCAGTTCAGGGCGAGGGCACGAACCGCACGTTCTGTCACCCGCGCGCTGGTGCGATTCGCCGGTTGAGCGCTGCGCTGGGTGATGATTCCGGTCCGCCGATCACCGCGTTCTCTGGCGCGTCGTGCTCGAAGGGTGGAGACGAAGAGTGGCGCTCCGTTCCGTCGAGCAGCCGGCTCTTCGTGACCTCGCGCGATGGCGACGTGACGCTCACCACCACGGG
>CBIHPJ010001021.1:0-2303 GCA_966211295.1 uncultured Myxococcales bacterium
GATCGCAAGGTGAAAGCGCCGCTCTACGCCGAGGGCGGCTCGCCCGAGTACTGGATCGTCGACGTCGCGAAGGCGCGGCTCGAAGTGTTTCGCGCGCCCAGGGACGGAGAGTGGACGGAGCACTTCACGCTGGGCCCTCAGGAGACGATTCGGCCAGTCTCCTTCCCGGATGTGGAGTTCCCGCTCAAGGACTTCCTGGTCGCGATGCCGAGTCACTGACCTCGCGGCTTGGTAGACAGTCGCTCCGTGCACCCGACGCTCGTCACGATCATCCCCGAGTCGTTGCGCGCTTCGGTGGAGTCGCTCCTCGCGGCCCCGCCCAGCTCGCTGATCGATTCGGCGGAGCTGAAGGGCAGCGAAGAGGTGCAGGTCGTCGCGCTGTGCGTGCTCTCCGCCGCGTCTCCCGAGCTCTCGCCCGTACTCAACGCAGGACTCACCTGGCTCTCCACTCGGCTCACTTCGCTGGGTGACGCGGATCAGGGCCGCTACTGGCACCTCCGCGGAGTCGCCGCCGCGCGTGAACGAGATCTCCTCCGCGCCACGGTCTCGATGAACCGCGCGCTGAACCTCGCCGCGACGAATTACCAGCCGCGCGTGCACGACTCCTTCGGCCGCCTGCTCCAGTCGCAGGGTCTCGTGGAAGAAGCGCGCGTCGAGTACCGCACTGCGCTCTCCCTTCGCGAAGCGGCCGGTGACGACGAAGGAGCCGCGCTCACCTGGGGCAACCTCGCTCGTCTCGAATTGGAGAACGGCAACTGGCTCGCCGCGCGCGACGCGTTTCAAAAAGATCACGACATCGTGCTCCGCAAGAGCCCGAACGCGCTCCGCCTGCGCGCGCAGCTCCTCACGCATCTCGGTGAATGCGAGCGAGGATTGGGGAATCACAAGGGCGCCCTCTCCTACTTCGAGCGCGCGAAGCAGACCGCGGAGCAGGCCGGCGACACCTTCGGCCACGTGATCGCCACCGTGAACCAGGCGCGCGAGCTGGTGCACCTTCGTCCTTCCGCCGCGGGCCCGATGCTCAGCTCGGTGGAAGCGCACATCGCGACGGTTCCTCCCGCCCAGCGCATGACGTTGCTCGCCCTGCTCGAGGTGACCCGCGCCGAGCACGCCGCGATGGAGCAACGCACGCTCGACGCCGAAGCCGCCTTCGTGCGCGCGCTCGATGCGGTGGAGAAATCCACGTTGGTCAGTCCGATCGAGCACGCGCTCATCGCCCGTTCCGCTGCGCGTTTTCAGACCGAGGTCTTCGGCGGTGGAAGAAACGTGGAATACCTGCAGCGCGCGCTTCGGCTGCTCGACGCCACCTCCGCCACCGCGCTGCGCGCCGACGTGGAGAACGAGCTGCGCCGCGCGAGCAACGACGCGTGGACGCTGCACGTGGTCAGCCGCTTCCTCGGTCGCAACGCGGTCGAGCTCGCGATGCGCGAAGCAGGCCAGGCCGGTTTCCGAGGCCAACGCGCCGAGCTCGCGGTGCTCTTCGCTGACTTGCGCGGTTTCACTTCGGCAGCCGAAGGGCTCACCCCGACGGAGCTCGTCGATGCGCTCAATCAGATCCTCTCGCGCATGGCCGCGTGCGTGGAGACCATGGGCGGCCTCGTCGACAAGTTCGTCGGCGATGCGGTGATGGCGTTGTTCGGCGTGGAGTCCACTCCAGAGATCGCCGCGCGCCAGGCAGTGCGCTCAGCGCTTTTGATGCAAGCCGAGCTCGAGCGACTCAATCGTCACGCGGGAAAGCTCGGTGCGCTGCAGATGGGCGTGGGCATTCACTTCGGCCAATCGGTCCTCGGTCTCATCGGGAGCGCGCAGCACCGCAGCTACACCGCGCTCGGTGACACGGTGAACTTCGCCTCGCGCATGGAAGGCATGACCAAGCAGCTCGGAGCGACCGTGCTGGTGAGCGGTGCGGTGTTGAAGCACTTGAACAAGGGTGACTTCGTGTTGCGCGCGCTCGGCAAGTACGCGCCCAAGGGCGCCGCGATGCCGATCGAGTGCTTCGACGTGATGGGTGAAGCGCGCGACGCAGCGGTCACCGGGCCGCTCGCGGAAGAGCTGGAGCGCTCGCGAAACGCCGCGCAGCTCGCCGCGGAGCACAAGCTGGAGGAAGCGGTGAAGGAGCTTCGGAGCGCGATCGAGCTCGCGAAGGGCACGCATCGCGAGACCGGCTACCGACTGCGAATCGCCACGCACGAAGCGGGCGACTCCGTGGTGCGGCTCCACGAGAAGTGACCATTTCTCCCTCTCCCTGTGAAACGGGGAGAGGGCCGGGTGAGGGGCGACTACGCTCCGGTGGCTTGCTCAAG
>CBIHPJ010001022.1:0-2303 GCA_966211295.1 uncultured Myxococcales bacterium
ACCGCAGCCGGGGCGGATCTTGCCGGTGTCGAACGGCACGCGCGTGTCTTCCTTCGAAGGACCACTACCCGCGTCGAGCGCTTCCATCATCTGCTCGCCCGCATCGGGCTGCACTTCCTCGATTCCCGCGTCGGGCTCGACCATGCCCGCATCAGGCTCGACCATCATTCCCGCGTCGGGCTCGACCATCATTCCCGCGTCCATCGGAGGAGTCACCACGCCCGCGTCGCCCGGGTACGTGACGCAGCCGTTGCCCGTGATGCGCGAGTCCATGGTGCCGCGCCCATCAGTCGCGAAGTTGAACCACGGGCCCCAGCGATTGCGGTAGCGGTTCACCTTGTCGAGCATCGCCTGCGGCAGCTGCGTCTGACCGGGCGCGAGCACCACGATGAACGCCACGCGCCAGCAGCGCGGCGCCGCGGGAGAGCCCGGAATGCGCGAGCCCATCGCGCGGATGATCTCGTCGGCGGTGATGTCGTGGCGGGTCATGCCGTTGACCGTGGTGCCGCTCGAGTTGCGCCCGAGCGCGATCGCGTCCACGCCCTTGCCCGGAGACGCCGGATCTTCGAGCACCAGCATCGGGTTCACCTCGGTCGAGGCGCGCAGACCCATCAGGTATTGATCGACGTGGCTGTACTTGCGCTCGCAACCCTTGAGCTCGTAGCTGCCGTTGCCGAGGTCAGTGATGCAGCTGCCGTACATGACCGATCGGGAGTCGGCCAGGTTGCTGTAGTGCTGGTTCGGCGAGCCGCCCTGCCCCTGATCGTCTTCGCCCGAGAAGCCGCGGATGAAGTGTTGCCGGCCGCGCCCATCGTTCTGATCGAACTCGATGCCGAGCAGCCAGTGGTGGCCGTACTCGTGGCCCATCATCTCGATGCCGGTGAGGCTGGGGAACGGCAGCTGAACTCCGAGCGAGGGAGACCACGGCGCGTCGGGATCCGACGGCATCGCCTCGGCGCCCTGCCCGCCAAAGAAGCTCATCGTGCGGCCCAGCGTGCCCATGAAGACGCACTGACCCATTCGCGTGGAGTTGTAGGTGTTCATCCACGGAGCGTTGGTGCGGGCGTAGCCCGAGCCATCGCTCCGCACCGGAGAGCCCTGCCACACGTTGTCGAGATCGCTCACCTGCTCCGACGCGGTGAAGGTGATCACGCCGTCGTATTGATCGGGCAGGCCCGCGGCGATGACGCTGTTGAAGGCGGCGCGGCAGAACTGCTCCTGCTTGCTCGGCAGGATCGCCATGTTCTGCATGCCGATCAGGTTGTTGATCGCTCCACTCGGATCCTGAACCACGAGGATGTCGCCGACCTGGCTCACCTGAGCGCTGGCGGCGCCGGAGATGGTGAGCAACGCGGTGACGACAATGCGAATCCGACTGGTCATGAAAACCTCCGACTGCGAAGGTTTCGCGGTAGACCATAAGCCCACCCTCGCCGCAAGCCACCGCGTTCACTCAGCTTTTCCTCTCATTCCCTGAGAAAAAGACGCCTCGCAAGCTCGCTCACTTTGCTGTCTAAAGGGCTCATGCGGCGTCTGGCTCTCGGCTCACTCTGGTTGCTCTTGTTGAGCGCGTGTCCGCCCATCAACTCGACTCCGTGCAGCGACGACTCGCAGTGCCGCGCTGATCAACGTTGCCGCCGCGGCGCGTGTGGGCCGATCTGTCTCGACGACACGGACTGCGGAGACACGCAGGTCTGCCTCGCCGATGGAACGTGCGGCGCGCGGCCGGAATGCGCGAATGACGCCGAGTGCGCGAACGGTTTCGTCTGCACCCAGGGTCACTGCACCTGTGAAGACGACAGTGCGTGCGCGGCGAATCAGCAGTGCACGAACGGGACGTGCCAGACGCGTCCGCGCTGCACCGCCGACGCTGATTGCCGAGGCACCGGAGCGCGCTGCGAAGTGACGCAGGGACTCTGCCTCCCCGTCTGCAACATGCCGCAAGACTGCGCGCCCACGCTCGATCCCCGCCTCGCGTTCGCGCTCTACACGTGCAGCATGGGCACGTGCACCCGGCGCTGCACGCAAGACCTCCAGTGCGGAGGCCAGAGCCTGATCTGCCGCAACGGTCTGTGCACCAAGGCCGACTGCGCGCAGGCGAGTGACTGTCCCGCGGGCCAATACTGCACGTCCGCCACGTTCGGCCGCTGCGAGGCGTACACCACCTGCACCAACACCTCGCAGTGCATGCGCAACTACGAGTGCAAGACCTTCCCCGAGAATCAGTGTCCGCCGGGCTTCGATTGTTCGCAGTCGATCTGCCGGGAGCTCCAGCGCTGTCTCGCCGACGGCGACTGCGTCTC
>CBIHPJ010001023.1:0-2298 GCA_966211295.1 uncultured Myxococcales bacterium
CTGATCCGCTCAGCCGACTCAACCCTCGCCCGAAGGGGCTTTTTCGTCAGCCTCCTTCGCAGGGAGAGGGAATCACTTATGCTCTCCACCCCGTGAGATTTCTCCTCGTTCTCGCAACTGCGGCGGCTCTCTGCGCGTGTCCGGCTGAGCCGGTTCCCGATGCGGCTGTCCCCGAGGTGGACGCGGGCGTGGAGCCCACTCCGTGTGATTCGCCCGACGACTGCGTCGCGGTGAACGGAGCGTGTCGTCAGCAGCTCTGCGAGACCGACGTTCCCTGCAGCGACGATCTCGAGTGTGGCCTCGGTGAGCGCTGCGTGGGGAGCCAGTGCCGCTTCCGCGGATGCACGACCGCTGCGGATTGCGCGACGGGCTTCTGCGACACCACCACGTACTCCTGCGCCGAGTGCGGCTCGAGCAGCGACTGCCCGAGCGAGCGTCCGGTTTGCGACACCGCGCTTCGTCAGTGCGTTCAGTGCACCAGCGATTCGCAGTGTGAGGCTCCAGGCCCCGCGCATTGCTCGACCAACGGACGCTGCGTGGGCTGTCTCACCGATGAGCACTGCCCCAGCGGACTTCTCTGCAGCTCGGGGAACTTCTGCGTGGGCGCTCCGTCGAACGCGCCGTGCCCCGAGGGCATCTCGTGCGGCGCCGATCTGGTGTGCGTGCTCTTGAACGGCGATCCGGTCTGTCTCGCCGCGTGCGCGCTGTACCAGCCGAGCTGCGCCACCGGGCAGATCTGCTACGCGCTCAACTACACCTCGACCACTTCGCTGGTGTTCGAGTCGATGGGGCCGATCGGCGTGTGCTTCTCTCCGAACCCGGGCCTGCGCGGTCTGCGTGAGCCCTGCGTGCGGAGCATGACCGGCAGCAACTGCCAGCCCAACCTCGTCTGCATTCCTGAGAGCGCGTCGCTCGCGTTGTGCCGCTCGTATTGCAACCCGTTCGCTTCGGGCACGTGTCCGGCCGGTGAGAAGTGCACCGCGTTCGTCGGTGACTACTCGGGTCGCGAGTACGGCGTGTGTCTCGCGGACACGGGCTTCGGCGCGCGCTGCACGGGCGACTCCTCGTGTCGTCCTGCGCTCACCTGTCAGCCGTACGACGTGCCGTCGGATCTCGATGAGGTCGGCACGATCTGCCAATTCAACGCGGGCGATGGTGGCGCGCTCTCTCCCTGTCACGACCGCGCGCTCCCTGATGGTGGAGTGGTTCTCGCTGATCGCAGCTGCAAGAGCGCGACGTGCGTGACGGATCCGCTGGTGTTCTCTCCGGTGACGCCGCCGTACTTCTGCTTCTCGGCGTGCGCGACGGACGGGGACTGCGGCGACGCGGGCGTGTGTGACGCTGACTTCGATGTGACGACCGCGTTCGGCACTCCGGGTTTCGTGCGCGGTTGCCGTCCTCGCTGCGAAGCGGAGCAGGACTGCGGTGGCTATGACGCGGGCCTCACCTGCCGCGTGCGCATCACGGCGTCGACGACCACTCCGCAGTTCACGGAGACCTGCAGCCCGTCGTCAGGTCCACTGCCCTCGGGAGCGACGTGCACCTCGAGTTCGCAGTGCCGCAGTCAGTTGTGCGTGCTCGACGACTCGCGTGGCGTGCGTCGCTCCGGCGTGTGCGCGAGCGGGTGCCGCGACGGTGATTCGTGCCAGGTGGATGGCGGCACGTTCCCGATGACCTGCCAGACCACCACGCACCTGCTCAACCGCGGCTCTGATGCGATCGCGGGGACGATCGACGACAAGTTCGCGACGCCGAAGCTGTGCTCGGGATCGCCGTGCACCACGAATGATGATTGCCGGCCTGATGGCGGAGGCAACGCGGTGTGCGCGGTAGAGCTCAGCCCGTCGAATCCGTTCGCTGCGGTGGTGCTGCGGTGCAAACCGCCGACTCCGGCGCTCCTGCTGGGCGGTGCGCCCTGCAACTTCGACACGGAATGCCAGAGCGGCGCGTGCGGCTACTTGCAGCCTCCGTCGACGGGATCGGGACGCGCGTGCTTCGAGGCGTGCAACGCGACGAGCACGTGTCCTGCGTCGATGACGTGCCGAGTGGGTGGCCTGCGGATTCAGACCGCGCAGGGCATCGGGCCGAGCGTCGACAGCTGCGCGCCCTGATCTCCCTCTCCCGTCGGGAGACGGTCGGGGTGAGGGCAGAGATCTTCACTGCGTCTCCCCGCTGGCGCAGGGAGAGGGAGACACGTGGTCACCGGATGCTGGTGACGAGCACTGGATCTGCGACCACCAGATCTCCGAGTCGTGCCATCACCTGCGCAGCCTCTTGCGGCGTCACGTCGTGTGAGAA
>CBIHPJ010001024.1:0-2295 GCA_966211295.1 uncultured Myxococcales bacterium
TTAGTCAGGTCGTTGATCTGAATCATCACCCGGGCCGCGACTCTCTTTCGAGGGCGCGGCCCGAAGTGTTTCTGCACTCTACGAACATGAGCCGAACACCTCTCATCTCGATCTGCCGCCGCTGCGAAGACGAAGACGAGAAGGACTCGGGCAACGGCGAGCTGCTCTACAAGGCAGTGAAGTCGATGCGGAAGAAGCTGGGCCTCAAGGAGGTCTTCGACCTCGAAGGGGTCAAGTGCCTGGGCCTCTGTCGCTCTCCCTGCAACGTGATGTTCGAGGGGAAGAAGCGGTCGACCTACACGCGCACGCAGGTCCACGCGATTCACGAGGCGAAGGCCGTGGTCCAGGCCGCGACCGCCTACGCGGCGCTCGAGCCGGGTGAAGAGTTGCCGGAACGGCGGCTCCCCGGGCTCTCCGCGGACTGACAGTTCTGTCCGGAAACGCAGCGGAGCGAGCTTGCACCACTGCTCCTTCTACGAGGGCACGAGTCTGGTCCGCTGCTTGCTGAACGGCGCTCCGTTTTTCCGGGCCGGATCGGAGTCTTCCGCTCATGAAGTTCCTTCACGGACTGACCGCCGGACTCGGCGTGGTCGTCGTGGCGTCGTGCGCATCAGCCTACTTTCCCAACGGCGAGATCCCCAACGGCGGCGCCACGGGCGGCGGAGGTGGGTTCATCAGCGGAAGCGGAGGTGGCACCGGTGGCGGATCCACGGGCTGCACCGCCACCGCGCAATGTGCGCCCGGCTTCACCTGCGACAACGGGACCTGTGTTGCTCCAGAGCAAGAGTCCAATCGAGGACTCGGTGAGGCTCCACCCGTCGCCACGCCCCGCTACGTCTACGCGCTGAATCCCACCGCGGCTTCGGTCGCGCGCATCGATCCCACCTCGCTGCAGATCGAAGCGGTGCCGGTGGGTCCCCGTCCCGTCGGGCTCGCGGCGCTCCCGCTCGAAGACGCAGCAGTGGTGCTCTCGCTCGACGACGGATCGCTCTCGGTGATCGACAGCACCACGTTGCCGAGCAAGGTGACGCGCGTCTCGCTGCATCGCCAGTACGCGCGCCTCACCGTCTCTCCTGACGGAAAGTTCGCGGTGGCGTGGCCTGATCCGAACTCAGCTCCGGCGAGTGGAGCGGAAGGGATCTTCGCGCTCGTCGATCTCACCAAGGTTCGCAACAACACCAGCGGGTCAGTTCAGGAGCGCGCGGGCGGCTACCGCATCACCGACGTGATCTTCCGCACGGTGGCGAGCGTGACCACCCAGCTGCACGTCTTCGCGAAGTCCACGGTGTCCACGTTCGACCTGGTGACGGGCGCTGCGTTGCCCGCGCGCCTTCCGCTCCCTGCCTCGATGTCGGCCGACGTGCAGAGCCGCGAGGTGGTGGCGAGCGATGACGGACGGATCATCATGCTGCGCAGCACGGTCGCCCCCGAGCTCGCGTCGTTCGACGGCACGCGGCTCGACACCGTGCCACTCCCGGAGATCGCGACGGATCTCGATCTCGTGCCCGACGGCACCGCCGCGGTCGCCGCGCTGAGGAGCAGCAGCAGCGTGGCCTACATCGAGGTGCCGGCGGATCTCGTCACGCCGAGCGGCATCGATACCATTCCGCTCGATGGCGGAGTGGTTGGACAAGTCGCGCTTCCGCCGCAGATGCCGAGCAGCGGAATGTTCGCGCTGGTGTACTCCACGGTCACCGACGCGGAGTCCTTCGCGCGCATCGATCTCCCCTCGGGCGTGGTGACGCAGTACGCGCTCGAGAAGAAGGTCGATGAGATCGCGCTCTCGCCCGATGGCAAATCGGCGCTGATCATTCACCAGGCTGATCCGAACACGATGGCGCGCGATGCGTACGAGGCCGCGGTCGATCGAGATCAGGGCTTCTCGGTCTTCGATGTGGGGAGCGGCTTCTGGCAACTGCAGCGCACCGGCACCACGAAGCCCACCCGGTACGCGTTCTCTCCCGCGGGCGGCTTCGTCGGCGTCGCGCTCAGAGATGACGCGCTGAAGAAGTTCCAGCTGATGGCGGTGAACCTGACGTCGCTCGTCTCCACCACGTTGCCACTCGCCTCCACACCGCTCTTCATGGGCAACGTGCCACCGGCGGCGGGAGTGACGCCGCATCGGGTGTTCGTCAGCCAGGACCATCCCGCCGGGAGGATCAGCGTCATCCAGCTCGACTCGGGCCAGGTGCGCACCGCCACCGGCTTCACGCTCAACGGGGAGATCGAGTAATGAAAATTCAAACCATTGCTCCCTCTCCCTGCGCCAGCGGGGAGAGGGTCGGGGTGAGGGGC
>CBIHPJ010001025.1:0-2284 GCA_966211295.1 uncultured Myxococcales bacterium
CCCATGCGTGGAGTCGAAGGACTCAGCGCCATCGCCGACTTGATGCGCGCGTCGGTGAAGTTCTTTCCGAGGGGAAATTGCTGACCGGAGACCGCTTGCGTGGTGACCGCTCCGAAGGAGTGACCCGACATGCCGATCTTCGTGAGATCGAGCCTGCCGTTGAGCGCGTGCTTCTCCTCTGCGTTCCACGTGGTGAGCGCGTCGAGCACCGTCTTCACGTGGTCCACCCGCGCCATGAAGTTCTCGAGGCTCGCGGCGGCTTTCATCGCGGCCATGCGCTCGGCCTGCGGCTTGTCCCGCCACACGCTGCCGTCGCTGCCGGGGTGTTGGAGGAAGACGGCGACGTAGCCGCGTTTGGCCCAGTGCTCTCCGAGGAAGGCGTTCCCTTCGCGTGATCCACCAAGGCCGTGGCTGAAGAGAATGATCGGCGCGGGCGTGGTGGTCGCGGGAAGGAACACGCGCACCGGCAGCTCACCGGCTTTCAGCTCGAGCACGGTTCCCTGAGCGGCGACCGCGAGTGGATCGTACGCAGTGAGGATCGGACGGGTGCGCACTTGCTTCGCGGGCTTGCTCGGCGCCTTGCGTTCCCACGGCACAGTGATCGTCGCGTTCGGGAACTTCGAGAGCGCTTCTTCGACGTACTTCAGCTCTTCGGCCTTGAGCTTCAGGGTGCGCGAAGATCGGAGCTCGATCTTCTTGATCGCCTTCACGTCGGCGAGCTCGATGAGGCCAATGAGTCCGTAGATCGAGAACCTGCCGCCCGAACCCCACGAGCCTTCGAGCTCGGTGAATTCGCCCGGGCCAGTGCGACGGAACGTGAGACGCCAGTCCTGCGGTTCGAGCCAGCTATCGGGAGTCGACTCCATCAACTCCACTTCGGTGATGTTGGGGTGCGAGGTACGTGCGTGATCGAGCACCTCTTTGAAGAGGCCAGCGCTGATGCGCAGACGCTGGAGCTGCTTGAAGATCTTCCCGCGCTTCATCCACTCGACGACCGAGCGATGCGCCTTGATGCCGAGCGTCCTCAAGTACGGGAGCCCGATGAACTCGCCATCGAACTGCTCGGGAACGCCGCGATCGAAAACCCAGGGATCGAGCGTGAGCTCTCGCGTCGGGTGCGTGGGGACATAGAGGGCGATTCGCTCGAAGAGATCGACGGCGAGTCCATGCAGCTCTTCGACTGGAGCACCCTCGAGGATCGCATCGACGTTTTGAAAGTAGCGGCTCAGCTCGAGCTTCTTGATGAGCCGCCAGCCGGGATTCTTCGCTGCTTCTTCCGGGGCCCTCGGCATGCGATCCGTGAATCGTCCGCCGATGAGGAAGCCAGCCTCGAAGTAGCGCGGATTCTTTTCGAACCACTCGTCGAGCGGGCCGGCCCAGTCGCTGCCGTTCGCCTTGAGGAGTGCATTGAGGCGAGTGTCTTGCTGCCGCGTGCGGCTTGGCGCGAGCTGCAGGGTGATCAGCTCACCTCGTGGATCGCCGCGCTCGGTGAGCCAGTCTGCGAACACCGCGCGTGCCTCCAGATCATTCGGGCGCGCGTAGATGTCGCCGAGCAGCTCGGCCTCTCCGCGTGACTTGTCTTTTTCGCGCGCCTTCGATTCCGCGAAGTACGACTCGATTCGTTCGAGCGCGCTGCTCGTCTCTTCATCGAGCGTGACGTCGAGACCGCGCAAGCGCTGGAGCGCCACGTCGACGCGGCTGCGCATGAGGTCCTGCGTGTACCACCAAGGTTGTTCGCGGGACTGAGCGGACTCGAGCGTTGGGATCAGGCGCGCATCGCTCACGCGATCGATGCCGCGGTTCACCACGGCGAAGAAGCTTCGCGAGGCCATGCTGTCGTACGGCGGCTCGGCGAGCAGGCCCGCCATCGCGGCGTCGATGCGTGGATCCTCGGGCCACTTCAAGATCGCTTCGAGGAGCGGGAGCCCCTTCTGCCAGGTGCCCGGCCACTGCACTTGAAGCAGTCGACCGAGCTCAGCGGGTTCCCGCTTCCCGTGCAGCGCGAGCGCGGCTTCGTGCAGTTGCCCGACCGTTTTGGCGGTGAGCGGTCCCTTCGCGGCGGTGAGTTGATTGGAGAGACGCTCGATCAGCTCAGACAGGCGGGGGTGACGCTTCTCGCGCCAGGCCTCGAGGAGCACGCCGAGCGCGACCTCGGGCTTGCCTTCGCGGATCGCGTCCTCGGCCGCTGAGAGCTTCATGGGTGGTCGTTATACAGCCACGATGTTTCAGCCCGGCCTCTTCGATTCGAATGCGTCCGTCACGTTCGACGCGAAGTACTCGCGCA
>CBIHPJ010001026.1:0-2284 GCA_966211295.1 uncultured Myxococcales bacterium
CAGGCTCGGAGCCGCGCCCGGGATGATCGTCATCGGCAGCTCGTGCGCCTGGGCCTTCTTGCCGCTCACGTCGATCAGCAGCGCAGGACCGGAACGATCGATGCGCAGCACGTGCGTCGCGCTCTGCACCAGCTGAGAGAGAGAACCAGGTCCGCGGGGAAGGGTGATGCGCTGGAGATCCATGTGCCGCATGACCCCCGGGGATGCCCTAGGGTGCAGGAAATGGCGGCGACGAAACGAGAGACGACTGAGCTCGAGCTCGAGGGCCGTACGCTGACGCTCTCGAACCAGGGCAAGGTGATCTACCCCGAGTCCGGGTTCACCAAGGGCCAGGTCGTCGAGTACTACCGAAGCATCGCGCCGGTGCTGGTGCCGCACCTCACCGATCGCCCGCTCACGCTGAAGCGCTACCCCAACGGCGTCGACAAGATGTTCTTCTTCGAGAAGAACGCGACGAAGCATCGGCCCGAGTGGATCAAGACCGTGGGCATCTGGGGCAACGGCCGCGGCTCGGAGCTTCAGTTCATGCTCTGCAATGACGCTCCGACGTTGGTCTACATCGCGAACCTCGCGGGGCTCGAGCTGCACCCTGCGCTCGCGTGCGCCCCTGCGCTCGAGAGTCCGACGATGGTGGTGTTCGATCTCGATCCCGGTCCGCCTGCGGATCTCGTGACGTGCTGCAAGGCCGCGCTGGTGTTCCGCGAATACTTCAAGAAGGTGGGCCTCGAGTCAGTGGCGAAGACCTCGGGCAACAAGGGCATGCAGCTCTACGTGCCGCTCAACACGCCCACCACCTACGAAGAGACCAAGGGCTGGGCGCGCGGAATCGCCGAGGCGTTCGAGGCGCAGTTTCCTGAGCTCTTCGTGTCCGAGATGAAGAAGAGCGTGCGCGCGGGGAAGATCTTCATCGACTGGTCTCAGAACGACGCGAACAAGACCACCATCAGCGTGTACAGCCTGCGAGCGATCTCACGGCCGCGCGTGTCGACTCCGATCTCGTGGGAGGAGATCGAGAACGCGGTGCGCACTGACGATGCGAGTGCGCTGATCTTCGAGGCGCCACAGGTGCTCGAGCGGGTGAAGAAGCTCGGCGATCTCTTCGCACCCGCGCTCACGCTGAAGCAGCAGCTGCCCGACACGCCGCGCGCGGGAACACCTAGTCGACCATCGAGTGCACGCCCTCGGCGCCGGAGTCGAGGAGCTTCTTGAGCGAAGCCAGCATCGCGCGCCAGTTCTCTTCGGAGCGCACCTTCATCTCGCGTGAGTCGTTGCGTTCCTGCGTGATCGTCACCTTCGTCTCGTGATCGCGGCCAACGAGCTCGATGGTGACGATGTGGTAATTCTCGGGTCGATCGGGCTTTCCGCTCAGCGTGCTGAAGTGACTGAATTGCAGCAGCCGCAGCGGCTCCACCTGAAGAATGGTGCCCTTGTCTTCGAAGGGTTTGCCCTTCCACGTCCCCGACCATTTGATCGGATGACCTTCGTGCCAGTCCGAGGTGACCCTCGCGCCGAACATGAACAGCTGAACTGCTTCAGGGTTCAAGAACGCGTCCCAGACCACCTCGGCGGGCGCGTTGATCTTCGTCGAGGCCACGGCGGTAAAGTCGTCGCTCATAGGGAGCCTCCTCCCCAGGAACGTGTTGAGACGTCGCTGCCCTCGCTACACGAACTGCTTCGACATCCTGCTCATCCGACCGGCCTCAGGTACTTCGGCTCGGGAGGCGCGATGCCGTGCCCCTTGCCCAACTTGCCGGGCATCACGGTCATCGCGAGTCCGAGCATGGTGAACATCATGTGCAGCGCGCCGATCGGTTTGAGCACCATCTGCCCCGCGTGCGTCTGACCGGCCTGCAGCGCTTCGATCTCGGGCTGGCGCTCGTCCTGGATCTTCTTGAAGAGCGCCTCGTCGATCGGCGCGTCGCTCTGCAGCGCGGGCACGAGGTGATTCGCCGCCACGAAGGTGTCGCGGATCGCCACGTTCAGTCCCTGGCCGCCGGAGGGAGACATGGTGTGCGCGGCGTCTCCGAGGAAGAGGATCCCCGGGGCGTGCCACGGCTTCACACGGTCGACGATGATCTTCAGCACCTGCATCTCGGTGTTCTCGTCGAGCTTCTGCGCCATCAGCGGGCCGAGCACGTCACCGCCGGTGGCCAGCAGTCGCTTCTTAAGCTCAGGGAGATCCTTCTTGAGCGCGTTGAGATCTTCCGCCGCCGAGTACGCGACGTGGAGCCGCTTGAAGCTCGCGGGCTGAATCGCCACCACCACGCTCTTGCCGAACATGTGC
>CBIHPJ010001027.1:0-2283 GCA_966211295.1 uncultured Myxococcales bacterium
AGCAACAGCGCGGTCGCTCTCCCCAACGGAGACGTGCTGCGCATCGACACCACCGCCGCGCAGCCGCGCCTCTTCCGCACGGTGCTCTTCTTCCCTGAAGACACGGCCGAGGTCCTCGCGGGCAACGAGGCCATCGAGCGCTACCAGGAAGACAACGCGGGCCGCTTCATCCAGTCGATGAAGACCTGGCTTCCGGCCTCGAGCTTCACTCGTACTCAGCTCCGCAATCGCACGTTGTCGCTCGAGGAGCTGATCGCGATCTTCCTCCGTCGCGTGCGCACGCTGTCGTCGGAAGCACTGGGAGACGAGATCGATTCCGTGGTCCTGGGACGTCCGGCGCGTTTCTCGCCCGATCCGAAGGTCGATTCCTTCGCGCAGGAGCGACTCCAGAAGGCCGCGGAGATCGCCGGCTTCACGAGCGTGCGCTTCCTCATCGAGCCCATCGCCGCCGCGCTCGCGTACGAGGCGTCGCTGCAGAAGGACGAAGTGGTGTTGGTGGCCGACTTCGGCGCAGGTACCTCCGACCTCACCGTGATGCACCTCGGCCCCTCGCGTCGCGGACAGGGAGATCGTCGCGCGGATGTCGTCGCGTCCTCAGGTGTCTACGTGGGAGGCGATCGCTTCGACGCCGCGATCATGAAGCACAAGCTGTTCCCCTACTTCGGCCACGGCTCGACCTACGAAGCGGCGCTCGGCGCGAAGCGCATGCCGATGCCGACCTACGTGTCGAACCGGTTGCTGTCGTGGAACGAGATGTCGCTGATCCGCGAGAAGAAGACCCGAGAGCTGATCGACCTGATGCTCAAGACGAGCGACCGCTTGCCGGCGATCCAGGCCCTGCACGACCTCGTGATGTACAACCTCGGCTTCCGCCTCTACCGCGCGATCGAGAAGGCGAAGGTCGAGCTCTCCACGCAGCAGAGCGCGCGCATCGACTTCGAAGACGAGCGCATTCACATTCACGAGACCATCGAGCGCTCGGAGTTCGAGGTCGCCTCCGCTCACCTCATCACCGAGCTCGAGGAGTGCACCGACGAGCTGATGACGAAGGTCCCCGAGGGACTTCACATCGACTCGGTGTTCCTCACCGGCGGCTCATCGCACGTACCCGCGGTGCAGGCGTTGTTCGCGCGGAAGTTCGGCAAGGAGAAGCTCCGCACCGCTGACGCGTTCACCTCGGTCGTCGAGGGACTCGGCCGCGCGGCTGACGCTTCGTTCAAGCTGAGCGCGTGATCGTCCACGAGCACAGGTACGTACACGCGTGGCCGTCGTGATCCTTGATCAGCACCTTCGGCACCACGCCTGACGCGCGCAGCGCCGCTTCGATCAGGCCCTGCGTGAAGCTCGGATACGGGCCGACCTCGTTCATCCAGAGCTCGAGCGAAGTGGGGCTCGTGTCGGTGACCTTCGCGTCGGTGTAGTTGTTTCCCGAGCGGAAGCTGCGCGACGAGCGGTGCAGTGCGCGCTTGGGACCGATCACGCGGATCACTCCGAGCACGGCGCGCCCGAGGAACGTCTCGCGGTAGCCCTCGATGAACGCTTCACCGAGGTGGAACATCGCCAGCTCACGCGGCTCACCGGGCCAAATCTCTTCCGCGGAGACGAGGAGCAGCCGCATCCACGTTTCGAATGGATACGCAGGCAGCAACGCGGAGTCGACGTCGAGCCCGGCCTCCTTCAGGCGCGCTTTGCACTTGGGCGTCATGCGCGGGCGAATCGCGCGGAGGAGACCTTCCACGGTCTGCTCGAACACGACTTGTTGTGGCTTCCCCGCCCCGTCGGCCATTGAGGGGCGACCTTAGCGACGTTCAGGACGGCGTCACGATCTCGCTGATGAGCTCGTCGAGTACGCGGCCGGTCATGTCGCGCTCACCGGGGTAGCTCAAGCGCGCCACCGCTTCTTCGATCGGGATCCACTTGGCGACGTCGACTTCCTTCCGCATCGACTCGGCGATCTGATCGATCTCTCCCGACTCGTAACGGAACACGTAGAAGCTGACGCACTTGAAGATCGTCTTCCCCTTGAACCGATAGACATACTTCACGTCGCCGAGCTTCTTGATGCACGCGACGGTGAGCCCGGTCTCTTCGAAGATCTCGCGCTCGGCGGTCTTCTGCGAGGTCTCGCCTTTCTCGATGTGGCCCTTGGGGAGCGCGAGCACGTTCCGGCCGGCGGGCTTGATGACCGCGACCTCCGTGCGTCCCTCGACCTGACGGAGCACGACGCCACCCGCTGAGTACTCCCGCGTCGCGACCACACTGAGGTTCTAGTGCACGGCTCCG
>CBIHPJ010001028.1:0-2281 GCA_966211295.1 uncultured Myxococcales bacterium
GAACCAGGCCGCTCCTGACGCTGGACTGGCTGCGGACGCGGGCACCGATCTCGAGACGGATCTCAGCCGCCAGACGGTGATCACCGGCAGCCGTACGGAGCGGCGCGCGCTCGACGCGGTCGTCGCCACCGAGGTGATCACTCGCCAGCAGATCGAAGCGCTCGGCGTTCGCGATCTGCCGCAGTTGCTGCAGCAGCACCCGGGCGTGGAGATGGTCTACACGAACCGCGGCGTCGGCATTCGGCTCCAGGGCCTCGATCCCGAGTACGTGCTGATCCTCGTCGACGGGCAGCGCATCGCCGGCCGTTCGGGCTCCATCGTCGACATCTCTCGCTTCAGCTTGCGCGAGATCGAGCGGGTGGAGATCGTCAAAGGTCCCTCCGCCGCGCTCTACGGCGCTGACGCGATGGGCGGCGTGGTGAACCTGATCACCCGGCGTCCACAGAAGAAGATTGAAGGCAGCGTGCGCGGCATGTTCGGCAGCCTGCTCGAAGGCGACGTGCGCGGGTACGTCGGCTCGAAGCTGGGGCAGTTCGAGATGCGCGCGGGAGGCGGCTACCGCACCCGCAACGCGTACTACTGGGTCGATCCGCATCTCGAGACCGCCGGCCCCTCGATCAAACGCTTCGATGGAGATCTCGAGGTGGCGTGGGTGCCCGACACCGACTCGCGCGTCTGGGCGCGCACGGCGTACGTGTTCACGGATCTGCGCGCCGTCGACGTGAATGACAGCGGCGCAGTGTTCGATCGGTTCCAACGCACCGAGCAGTCCGACACGTGGATCGGCGCGCACAAGAAGTTCGGCGCCAACACCACGGCCACGGTGCGCGGTCACCTCGGGATCTTCCGCGACCAGTTCCTCGTCGATCAGCGCGGCGCGCGGGCGCTCGATGACTACTCGGCGAACCTCACGCACCTCTGGGAAGGCTTCGCCCAGGTCGATCAACGCATCGAGGGCCACACGCTCACCGGCGGAGTGGAGGGCTTCTCAGAGCTGCTCTCCTCCACGCGCATCGTGCCCAACAACGTGCAGCGCGGCCGGGTGGGCATCTTCCTGCAGGACGAGTGGGTCTCCTCGGGTGAGGGTCCTCGCGTCACGATCTCCCCCGGCATTCGCGCCGACGTCGACACGCAATTCGGTGCGGCGCCTTCGCCTCGGCTCGCGGTGAAGGTCGATCCCATTCCGCAGCTCACCTTCCGCGCGTCGTGGGGCCTGGGCTTCCGTCCGCCCTCGTTCTCCGAGCTCTACCTGCAGTTCACCAACACCGGCATCGGTTACGTGGTGCAGGGCAACCCGTCGCTCAAGGCTGAGCACAGCGGCTCGGTGAACGTGTCGGTCGACTACCGGCTCCCGCTCGAGGGGTGGATGGTCACCGCGAGCGCGTGGCACACCAGCCTCACCAACCTGATCAACATCACCGCGTCAGGCGTGCCGAACCCCGACTCGCCCGTGACCTTCGGCTACGAGAACGTGGCGAACGCGTATACGCAGGGCCTCGAGGTGAACCTGCGCGCGCGGCTCTCCAAGGGCGCGTACGTCGACCTCGCGTACATGGGCCTCGACGCCCGCGATCTCACCCGGCAGCGCCCGCTCGAGGGCCGCTCGCCTCACCGCGTGAACCTGGCGCTCAACGTGAAGTATCGCCCCGTGGGGCTCGAGCTCGCGGTGCGTGGCACGTACAACTCCGCGCGACCGTTCTACCTGGGTAGCGGGCTCGGCTTCGCGAACGTGCTCGGGCTGGGAGAAGAGCGCGTGGTCATCGCTCCCGGTTATTTCGATCTCGAGGCGCAGCTCACCTACGTGTTCCGCTCCTGGCTGAAGGTGTTCGTGAACGGGTACAACCTCTTCAACGCGGGTGATCAGGATTACAACCCGCGACCGCCGCGCGGGGTCATCGGCGGCGTTCAGGTGGAGCTGTGATGCGGAAGCTCGCGATTCTCAGCCGGGTGTTGATGAGCTGCGTGATGATGAGCGCGGTGTTGATGAGCGCGTGCGCGAACGATCTGCGCGTCGACTATCCGTTCGATGGCGAGACCACGACGGGACCGCTCGTGGTCGCCACTCCGACGGAGACCGGCGGCACGCAGCTCCAGATCGACGCGACCAACAAGATGAGCCAGGTCTACGTGGACCTCGATGAGGGCCGCGAGATGAAGCCTGACGAGGCGTTCTCCACGAATGGCTGGGACCTGTCGCTGAAGCGCTTCGACATCTTCGTGAACAGCGGCGCGAGTGGGCCCACGGGTACGGTGGAGATCGCGGTGCTGAAAGACGTCGACT
>CBIHPJ010001029.1:0-2275 GCA_966211295.1 uncultured Myxococcales bacterium
CTACCGCGCGGGCTGCGTGGTGACGATCGCGAAGGGTCGGGTCGTCGCTACGAAGTTCGCGGAGCTGCCGTGAAGTGCGCCCCTCTCCCCCCCCCTCTCCCCGCTTAGCAGGGCGAGGGAGTTATTTGAGGATGCCCGTGATTATCAGCGTGTGCATCGACTGCACGATCGGCGCGTACGAGAGCGACTCGCGGAACAGGTTGTGCTGCACCACGAGGCCGATGTTCCCGAAGATGATCGAGTTCGCGACGGTCTGAGCGTCGACGTCGGTGCGGAACTCCTTCGTCTTCTCCTGGCCGTAGCGAATGATCTGGTGAATCGCGGTCACGTAGACCTGCAGCGCCGCGCGCAGCGCAGTGGCCACGTCCTCGGTGTTCTCCGCGGCCTCGGCGCCGACCATTCCGTAGAAGATGCCGTGCTCGCGGTTGTCCTGAAGGAACTGCGCGATGTGCTTGCAGAACGCCTCGAGCTGCTTCGCCGCGGGCGCCTTCACCATGTCGTTGAGCATCGGCTCGAAGCTCTTCACGAAGCGCTGGTGCAGCTCTTCGATCGCGGCGAGCAGCAGATCTTCCTTGGTGGGGAAGTGCCAGTAGAGCGCGCCCGGCGTCATGTGAATCGCGCGCGCGAGCTCCGCCATGGTGGTGGCGAGGATGCCGCGGCGGGCGAAGAGAGTGATCGCCGAGTTGAGGATGTCCTGCCGAGTCTTGACCGCGCGGTCCTGCTTGATGGCGCGCTTCGCTGGTGATCGTGAAGGCATGGGCGCGGACTCTAAACCTTTGAGAATGAATGTCATCGGCGTGGGTGCCATGGTTCGCGCTCTATGAACCAACGCGTCATCGTCATCGTGCTCCTCGCGGCCTTCACGACCTGCTTCGTCAGCAGCGGCGCGATCATCACCCTGAAGGTGATTGGCAGCGTGATGTCGAGCGCGACGGCCGAGCGGCCTCCGAAGGTGGTGGTGCCCGACGAGCCCGAAGAGAGCCTCCCTCCGGCGGTGCCCGAAGAGGACGCACCGACCGCGAGCGTCGACACGCAGCCCAAGCCTGAGCCTGAGGCAGAAGAGCCCAATACGCCCGAGGTGGCGGAGGTGGAGTTCGCCGCGCCGCTGATCGCCACGGGCGAGTTCGCGGTCTTTCACCAGGACAAGGCGAAGCTCGATCCCTGGCTGGCGCTGCAGCGCGTGGCGAAAGGCACCAACGTGAAGGTGTTCCAGAGCCCGGCGCCCGCCTCGGCGATCCCTCCGTACTTCGAGCTGCGCGATCTTCCGACCGATGACTACGCGGTGATCGGCGGCGCCACCCTCGCGAATGGCCGCGGCCTCACCGACGCGGTGAAGAAGGCGCTCCCCAAGGCGAAGCGCGTGAGCGTGATCGACGTCACCATGCCGCTCGGTGGAGCGAGCCTGCTCGAGACCTCCAAGGTGATGCTGGCCTTCGCGCACGCGACGGGCGGGGTGATGTGGGACGAAGAGAGCGCGGAGTACCTCTCGGCCGAGCAGTGGAAGGCGCGCCGCATCGACTCCTGGGAGAAGACGGTGCCCAACGTGTCGACCAGCGTGAAGGTGTACGAAGACGCGCTCGAGGGTGACGCGGTCAACTTGAGGACCGGCGGCATGAAGCACCTCGGCCTCCCGGAGCTGGTGCTGGAGAGCGTGGCGGACGGCGTGAAGGATGACGCGAAGGCGCTCCTCTACGCGGCCGCGCAGACGCTCGCGGAGAAGAAGGGTCCGGTTTCCGAAGGGCCGCTCGAGGTCTCCATTCCGAAGATCAAGCACGCCGCCTTCCGCAAGCAGCTCGAGGGGCAGACCAGCAAGAACGCGGAGCGCAGCCTCGAGGTCGAGCTGGTCGGTGGCGACAGCAGCAAGCGGCCCACGTTGCTCGTCCAGCTGCCCGAGGGCGGCAACTCGGATCAGCGCGTGGAAGCGGCGCTCGACACGTTCTTCGGGTTCGGCGACTGAGTTGAACTCTTAGATGCAGGTCAGCCCGGCGTCGTTGAAGCCGCACACGCTCGGTGAGGGACACTCGAAGATCACCTCGAGGCCACCATCGAGGCAGCGCAGAATGTTGATCCCGCCGTCGGGATCACAGCGCACCTTGCCCTCGGACGACGGCGCGCAGCGATCGCCCACCGAGTTGCCCGAGGTGTCGCACTCCGCGGTGTCGTTGTTCACCATGCAGCCGTTGGGGCCCTTGCAGTCGGCGTAGATGCGGAACGCGCCGTTGGTGCACTGCAGCAGCCGGGGCGCGTCGGCGTCGCAGCGGCCGACGTTCTCCGC
>CBIHPJ010001030.1:0-2269 GCA_966211295.1 uncultured Myxococcales bacterium
GCTTCACGGTGTTCGAGCTCGTCACGAAGGATGGCCAGAAGCTCACGATGTACGCGCACGGTGGCTGGGCCACTCACGCGATCGAGGCCATCGAGAAGGTGAACGGTAAGACGCCCGTGTCGGAGTACTGACTAGCGCGGCGGAGCCTGAGTCGGAGCAGGCGCCTCAGCCGGCTTCGTTTCTTCCGCCTTCGGTGAAGCGCGATCGAAGAACCCAAGCACCTTCGGCCACACCTCAACGGAAGCGCGGTCGCCGATCACCAGGTCCATGTGCCCGTACTCGCCCTGGGCGCCATTCGCGCGGGTGATGAGGTGCCACTCCTTCTTGCCGCCGAGCGCGCGGTAGCCATCCTTCACCGCCGGAGCGACCGCGATGCGATCGAGCCGCCCCGCGATCACGATGATCGGCGTGGTGATCTTCGCCATGTCAGCGCGAAGATCGATCTTCCCGTCGAACGACTGGAACTTCCCTGAGTCCATCAACGAGATCAGCTGGAGCGCGGTGCCGCCTGCGACCGGCGCGGTGCCGTAGACCATCAGCCTTCGCCACGTCTCCATCTGCGTACTCTGCGGGTTGTAGAAGAAGCGCTGGAACGGACCGTCATCGACGAGTCCCTGGAATGGCGACGCGAGCAGCGCGCCCGTCCCGCTCGGGATCATCCACTGCGGTGTGACGAAGACAGGACCGAGCGTCTTGAGCACGCCCTCCATGCCCGTGCCCCAGTCGAGCCTCGTCGGACTCCCGAGCGTCGCCGCCGCGTGAATGCCCGTGCCTCCTTGAGAGAGGTACGCGTAGAGCACCATGCCGCCCATCGAGTGGCCGGCGTAGTCGATCGCGTCGGCGCCGCTGACTGCCTTCACGTATTCGACGACCGCGGGCAGATCCTGCTTCCAGTAATCGTCGAAGAAGATCGGTCCCGCGCGATTCTTGTCGGCGTCGATGGAGTCAGACTGGCCGGTGCCTCGCAGCGACATCGTCCACGCCTCGCGGCCCTGCGACGCGATCCAGCGCGCCATCGAGTGCTCGTCGTCGAGGTCCATGTTCCGCTCGTTGGCGGAAATTCCGTGACAGAGCACGACAGGCAAACCCTTCACCGGGCCGATCGCTTTGTAGCGAGTGAGGGAGATCTCCCAGCCGTCCTTCGTCTTCGCGCGGTGGGTTTCGGCTTCTTTCGGGAGCGGGATGGGTCGCAGCGCGGCGCAGTTGGTCAGGAACGTGAGCGCCAACAGCGTGGTCAGCGGGGAGAGGGAGGCAGTTGGGGAGATCATGGTGCCTCCAGGAATTCGCGGATCGCGGGATACACCTTCGACGCCGCACGCCGCCCCTGCAGCAGCGACGCGTGCGCGAAGTCGTCACCCTCGACCACTCGGCTGAACATCTTGATCTCGACCTTCCCTTTCGTGAGCCCGCGCAACGGCACGCAACTCTCCGACGGAGTGAAGCCGTCCGCGAGGCCCACGAGCAAGAGGGTCGGTCGATCTGACAGCTTGAGACGCGACACCACCGACGTCCCATCGTCGAGCGGCAGATCTCCCACCTGCATCCACGTGAGGAGCTCAGCTGAAACGCCACGCGACAGATCGCGCGTACTGCCCGCGAGTCCACGCATCACCGTCGGATCGATCTCCGCGCTCATCGCGAAGAGCTGCTCGAACATTCCGAAGCCCTCGGGCGAAGTCGCGAGCTGCGAGAATCGGCCCCCGTTGCTCAAGAATGCCTGCGCGAGCTCGGTCGGTTCTTCAGCGGCAACCGGAGTGCTCAGCGCCACCACTCGCCGCACCTGGAGCTCTTTCGTGGTCGCCGCGATCGCGAGTGAGCCGACGAAACCCTGGGCGACGAGATCGAGGGGGCCGGGCCGTTCCTTCGCGATCACCTTCGCGATCGCCGGAAGATCGAGATGCACGATCGTGCGCAGCGAGTGCCCCGCATCCGACGCGCCCTGCCCTCGCAGCTCCGCCACGTAGACCGCGCGTCCCCGCTCAGCGAGCCAACGCGCCAGCCCAGCGCCCTTGAAGTCGAAGAGCGGCCGACCGAATCCAACATCGGCGAGCAGCAGCACCGGCGGCTTCAGGCTCGTGCCACCCGGCGGAAGAAAACGATGCAGACCGATCGCCGCGCCGTCTTCGGTGAGCACCTTGCGATGCGAGATCTCCACCTCGGGTGGCCGAGTGAGCACCAGCATCAGGCAGAGCGACAGCGTCATGCGCACGCTGGAATCGCACACGTGCCGAAATGACTCAACTCTTGCGCTTGAGCAGCGACACCACCG
>CBIHPJ010001031.1:0-2268 GCA_966211295.1 uncultured Myxococcales bacterium
GGAGCCCAAGGTCGACGGGCTGATCGGGTGGACATCGATCCTCCAGCGGACCGCTGGAGTGACGGATCGCTTCACGCTCTGAGCCGGCTCGCGCTCAACGTGCCTGGCAGAGGACCAGGACGACCCTGTACTTGCCGTTCCCGTCGTTCTGGAGGTCGTAGAACTTCCCCACCATCCGGATCTGGTCTCGTGGGGCGACGGTCGGGATGGGACTGGAAGGGTCGAGATAGCAAGTCACGTTCGTCCCCGCCTCGCTGAGCAGCTCGACCGAAGCCCTGTGGTTCAGATCGAACTTGTCGTGCGGTCTCTTCATCTGAAGGTCGGTCGCTTGCGGCAACCGCACCTCGACGACTGGACCGACGGCCTCAACCTTGTTCCCGCGGGCGGAGTGAATCGCCGCGACCTCGTTGCGGATGCCCTCCGAGACCAGATCGTCGACGCGAAGCACCGTGCAACTGCTCACACTCAAAGCCACCGTCAGCCACCACGCTGTTCGCATGAGCGAAGTTTCACTCAGACGTAGCGCTGCTCGAAGAGCTTTCGGAGATCTTCCTGGCGGCGGAGCAGATCGAGCGTGAGCTCGGCGTGGCCGGGCACGTACCCGTTGCCCACGATCATCTGCACGTCTTTGCCCACGCCCTCGGCGCCGAGCGCGGCGGTGGTGAAGCTGGTGGCCATGGAGAAGAAGATCACGGTGCCGCCGTCCCGAACGCTGAGGATCGATGCCATCTCGGTGTTGGGGACGGACGCGCAGTTCACGACGAGATCGGCGAGCTTGCCCTCGGTGAGCTTCGCGACGGTCTCCATCACGTCGACGCCCTGCGTGGCGTCGACCTTCGCGAATGCGTCGCACAGCTTGAGATCGGAGAGGTTCTTGAGCGCGGGCTCGCTGATGTCGAGGGCGATGAGCTGGCCCTGCCCCTTCATCAGCTCGCGCGCCTGGGCGAGGCACAGCGCGCCGCTCTTGCCCGCGCCGAGCATCACCACGCGCATGCCGGGCTTCACGTAGCGCGCGACGAGCGCGGGAGCTCCGGCCACGTCCAACGCGGCGAGGCTCAGGGTGTCGGGCAGATCGTCGGGGAGCTTCGCGTAGATGCCCGAGGCAAAGAGGATCGCGCGGCCCTTGATGTCGACGCGATCGATCTCGCTCTTCACCGCGCGGATCTCTTCGATCACCAGCGGCGTGAGCGTGAGACTCACGAGGGTGGCGATGCGATCGCCGACCTTCAGGCTGCCGGGGTGGCCCTGCGCGATCTCCTTCACGCGGCCGATCAGCATGCCGCCCGAGCCGGTCACCGGGTTCTGCATCTTCCCGCGCTCGGCGACGATCGCGGTGATCGCGGCGGCGATCTTCGCGGTGTCTCCACCCGCGGCGTCCTTGAGCTGCTTGAAGGAAGCGGCGTCGATGTTGAGGCTCTCGACGTCGATGAGCAGCTCGCCATCGCGGAGCGGCAAGGAGGGATCGACCTTCTTCGCCCGCTGCGGGAGCACGCCCTTCTCACCAATGACTCGACCGAGGCCGTACGCGTCCATGCGCGCGCGTGTACCACAAACGAAAACGGCCCCGCGTGAGCGGAGCCGTTTCACGTCAATCTCGAGCGGCGTTCAGAACGTGTACTGCACGCGCGGATAGAACATCAGCGCGTTGATGTTCGGGCCGATGATCAGTCGGTACGAGATGTCGAGACCGATGGAGAAGTGGTCCATGTTGGTCGCGTACTCGATCGAGAGCGCCGCGCCGAAGTTGCCGCGCACGAGACTGTTGTCACCGACCGGATCAGGATCGAGGAGGGTCACGCCTCCGAGGAGCTTGCCGCCGATGTAGAAGCGCTCGATCACCTGGTGGAGGTAACCCACCGAGAGGTTCAGGAACGTCATCGTGAAGTTGTCTGACTGCGTGCACGCGCCCGCAGGAGTCAGGCCTGCCCAGCAGTTCTGCGCGTTCGCGCCGATCCCGACGTGGAAGCCGATGGGGATGATCCCCTTCCCGTCGCCGATCGTGAGCTGGTAGCCGAGACCAAGCTGCAGATACGTCTGGAGGTTGGAGTAACCGTTGTCGCCACCGACGGTGAAGATGCCGCCGATGTCAGTTTCAGTGAAGAAACCGCGGCGCACCTGAAGCGGCACGCCTTCCGGAGGCGTGGCGGCAAAAGCAGACGACGAAACAAGGAGCGCAGCGACCAACGTGGCGAGCTTCCGCACGAATCCTCCAGACAAAGGGCGCGGCACCATACCTTTGGGTAGCGCAAACGCAATGACCAACCTCGC
>CBIHPJ010001032.1:0-2268 GCA_966211295.1 uncultured Myxococcales bacterium
TCCCCTTCGCGTCGACGAAGTAGCCGTCGATCGTCACGTGCTCGAAGACGTTCAGCTTCCCCATGGTTTCCCCCGTGTCACTGCGTCTTCAAGCTGTTGCGCCGCTGCAGATCTCCGAAACGAGTGCTCCATGCGTTGGGCATCGCCCCGGGATTGCCGGCGTAGGGCACACCGCTCACCGTGCGATTCGTTCCCGAGAGCGGCGGGTAATCAAAGAACAACAAGCCACCCGCGACCTGCGTGGTGGAGAGCACCACCGGGCACATGTTTGCGTCGGTGCTGAGTCCACCCGCGCCCTGGAGGTTGAAGAGCGTCACCACCTGCGTCGGATTGTTCACCGTCACCGCGGTGAGGCGCGGAGTCGCCGGTGAGCCCGGGGTCTCGCCCATGATCAAGTGGCCCTCGCCCGTGAGCACCGCGCAGAAGCCCGTGGGCGCCCAGCTCGTCTTGTCACTGAAGAGCACCGTGCCGGTGGGCGAGACGATCGCCAGCTCCTTGTTGCCGGAACCCGCGCCCGTGGTGATCGCGCGCCCGCTCGCGTCGGTGAGAATGCCGCCGGCGCCGTCGACGTTGACCTCGAGAGGAACGGTGCCGTTGCCCGCGGTCGCGAGATTCAAGATCGCCAGACCCGTGCCGCCGCTGCCGCGCGCCAGGTAGAGCACGTCACCCGAGCCCGTCTTTCCGATCGCCGCCCGCGCGGCGATGATCGTGTTCACCGCCCAGCTCGCGGGAGGCGCCGACTTCCACTTCATCAAGCCCAGCCGGCTCGGAGGTGAACCCGTGGTGGGATCTCCGTCGGCCGCCCACGCCTGTACCGAGCCGTCGGAGCACGTGATGTAGATGGTGCCGTCTGAGCCGATCAACAGCTGATCCTGCACGCTGCCGCTCAGCGAGCAGCTCGAGCTCTGAATGAGTCCGGTCCACAGCAGGCCGGGGTTGCTCGCGCCTCCACCGGCCGCGGTCGCCGCGTCGATGGCGAGCAGCAGGCTGTTGGAAGGAACGCTCGCGTTCGTGGTGGTGGCGAAGAGCGTGGGCCGGTTCGCTCCGAGCAGGTTCGACGTGCCTTGCCCCATGCGCATGAAGCTCGAGGTGAAGCCGCTGTACGTGGCGGTGGTCCACGACGCGATCGTGCTCGAGGCTGGCGCCGAATAGATGTTCGTTCCGAACGCGTAGAACACGCTGTTCCCCGAGCCGTTGCTCGCCACCATCGCCAGCGGGTACGGCCCGAAGGATTTGTTCAGATCAACGGGGACCACCGGTGACGGCGTCGCCACCGTGCCGCTCGGCGAGACGATGCGGAAGAAGGGCTGATTCGAGGTGTTGCTGTCGCCCATGTAGATGGTGCCGTCGGGCGCCACCGTGGTGTAGCCGATGCTGCTGAGGCCGCGCGTGACGAGGTTCGGCATCGTGAACGCGCCGGTTCCGCCGTGCACGGGCTGCGGGCGGCAGGTGCCCATCTCGCAGAAGTTGTTCGCCGAGCAGTCAGCGGTGGAGTTGCAGCAGTTCGCCCCCGCGCACGCGATGCACTGGCCCACCCAGCACACTTCACCCGAGCGGCACGCGCTCTGCGTCTGGCAGCTTCCGCAGCTGCCAAGGCTGCAGCCCTGGCCCGCAGGGCACTGACTCGCCTGCCGGCAGGTGCCCGCGCACTTGCCGAGCATGCAGTTCTGCGTGGCGGCGCACTGCGTGTCGCTGGTGCAGTCGTAGCCCGGCACCGAGTTGTGATTCGCGCTGTCTCCCGCGATCGAGCGCGCCGGTGCCACCGGGGTGAACCCAGGCGCGTTGGGTCCCGGAGCGAACTGGCGCAGCGTCGGCTGATTCAACGAGTTGAGCTGGAAGGCGAGCAGGCTGTTGGCGGAAGTGGTGGCTTGGAACGCCGGAGTGACCTGGATGAAGCCGTTCGGCGGGTTGGTGAGCGACCACGTCGGCGCCGGCGTGGTGGAGGCCCCATCAGCCACTGGGTATCCGTTCATGATGGGCACGCTGCTGGTCGGGTTGACGCTGATCAGCCGCGAACCACCCGAGAGGTTCCACCACGAGCTGATGTTTCCGGCGGGGTACTTCGCGAGCTGCGTGCCGGTGAAGACGCTCACTTTGTAGACGTCGCTGCCCACCAGGTAGATGGCGCCGCTGGAGTCGATCGCCAGCGGAGAGCTGCCGTGGCGAGAGGTGCCGTTGCTCCACAACGTCCAGCTGCTCGTCGGTGAGGCGTCGGTGAGCCAGTCGTCTCCGATGCGCACCGCGAGGAGGTAGTCGGGCGGCGTGCCC
>CBIHPJ010001033.1:0-2263 GCA_966211295.1 uncultured Myxococcales bacterium
TGACGATTGGCCGCGGCGATCTGGTGACGCCACGCGCACGAGAGCAGCTCGTTGGAGAACTCTCCGGCCCAGTTCTTCAGGGTCGCCTCATCGGCCGCGCCCTTCTTGGGCGAGAGGCTCACGAGCACCTTTCCCTGGGCGTCCTTGTCGAGGAACACGAAGCAGCGATCGATGAAGATGTAGGCGGCGCCGTAGAGGGCGTCGAGCGGGTAGAGCGAAGGGTCGACTGCGAAGGTCGCAGTGCCGTTGGTGAGCTCAGTGGTGATGGCGTGGTTCATGGCTGCGGCGGGCGCAAGTATGCGGGGTGAAACGGGCTGAAGCAGGCTGGGCGGGAGCACGAGTGTGACTGGTAATGCGGCTGTACTCAACCCATCCGTTTCCGGCTGTGCCACCTGTCAGCGCGCGGCCGTCACCGCGAAGCGGAGCAGCCACTGGTTGCTGCTCGCGGGGCTGCAATCGAAGCGCTCCAGCAGGGAGAACGGTCTCCCCACGAAGTAGCGCATTGCCTCACCCGCGCCGTCATTTCGGAAGTGCTCGAACGCTGCCTTCGAGCGCTCGCCCTGCCGGCTCTGCGCGGTGGAGCGCGCCAACCCGAAGGCTTCGTTGTCGACGATCAAGAGTGAGCCGCCTGGTCGCAGGCAGCCGAGCAGCAGATCGAGCGCGCGCGGAGGATCGCTGAGGTGATTCCACGAGCGGAGCACCAGGGCGTGATCGAACGTGCCGAGCGCGGGCAACGCTTCGGCCGTGCCGACGTGGTGGGCGCCCCACCCCCGGCGCGCGGTGAGCGCGGCGATCGCCTCGGCTGAGGGATCCACGCCCACGTAGTCGATGCGCCCCGACTTCACGAGCGGCCCCAGCAGTTCGTCATAGGGGCCGCCGCCGCAGCCGACGTCGAGCACTCGACCGGAGAGCCCCGCCAGCAGCTCGCGCACCCGTCCGTCGTCACGCGAGAAGACGTCGTCGAAGCGCGGCTCGTAGAGGCCGGTGCAGCGCTCGCGCTCAGAGCAACCCGTGCACAGTGTGCTCCGGCTCAGCGGCACCAGGTCGCGCGCGAAGTCATCGGGGGCGTCCTTGCGAGAAGCGTCGAAGTAGATCTGCCCGCGCTCATGCTTGATGCGAGTGAGCTCGACGTCGGCGAAGTCGCGCGTCTCCGTGCGGTAGCGAGCGACCTTCCCGTTGTTCGCGACGAAGAGGTGGCGCGCGCGATCCCACGGGGTGACGCCGTCGCGCAGCAGCAGGCAGCCCGACTCCGGAGCGGGAGCGACCGCCTCGAGCGTGTAGTTGAACGAGTTCGAGCGCGGCCCACCGTGTACGGGAGCGAGCTCCGAATCGCCGAAGGCCTCGTGGTACCCGCGGTACAGCCCGGGACACGCGCCGCGCAGGGAGCAGCCCAGACAGGGACCCGGCTGCACCTTCGCCACCTCGTCCACCGGGTGGAAGTCGGACTCGTCGGTCTCCACCATGGTGGCGAAACGGTGCGTGCGCAGATCGTCGTAGCGATCTTCGAGCCCGGGAAGGAGGCAGAACGGAATGCCGTCGTGCACGAAGCGAGTGCGGGGCGCGCCACGCGAGAGCCCATGCGCGATCGCTTCACGCACGCGAGCGGCCACGTCGGAGATGGGAGGGGTGAGCGTGTCGAAGAGCGCTTTCCCGCCGCCCTTGGGCTGCAGCATCGAGAACTTGATCACCGCGTCGGGAAACGGGAGCACTGAGTCGACGAGGTCGATCAATCCGTCGAGGTTCTGCTTCACGATCACCGCGTTGATCGTGAGATCGAGACCCTTGCCGGTGAGGTTTCCGAGCGCCTGCATCGCGGGCCCGAAGGTGTCGGCGCGCACCACGCGCTTGTGCACCTCGGCGGTGCCCCCGTGCAGCGACATGTAGACGTACTTGAGGCGTGATTCGAGCAGACGAGCCAGCGCGTCGGGATACGCGAGCAGCAGGCCGTTGGTGACGAGCCCGAAATCCATGCCCCGCTTCGCGACGTGCGCCGCCCACTCGAAGAGCTCGGGGCGAATGGTGGGCTCGCCTCCGGAGAGCACGACCATGGTGTGGCCGAGCTCGCGCGCGCGATCGATCTTCCGGTGCACGTCGGCCGAGGTGCCGTTCTCGTCGCGGTACTCGAGGGTGTGGCAGAAGGTGCAGTTCTCGTTGCACCCGTAGCCGACCTTGATCAGCGCTTTCATTCAGGCGCGAGGAACTGCTGGTGATCGGCCTCGGCGATGCCGAGCTCGGCGACGGCCTCGGCGGTGGGCTTCACGCT
>CBIHPJ010001034.1:0-2260 GCA_966211295.1 uncultured Myxococcales bacterium
GAGCTCACCGCGAAGACGTCGCCGCACTTGCGGCCGTAGTCGCTCACCAGCTGCGTGCCGCCGTCACTGGCTAGGAGCTTCTGCGTGAGCGGCACCATGATCGGTAGCGACCAGATGCGTCCGTCGGAGAAGCCGGTGCGGCCCGCGCCTCCATCGGCTTCGCCCCAGACCTCGAGCGGGAGCGCGTTCAGCTGCGACGGCGTGGCCACGGGACCGACGGACCAGCGAATCAGGTCGGTGGTGCTGAAGCTGACGTTGGTGGTGTTGGTGGTGAGGTAGCCCGCAATGGAGCCGCCATCGGACGGGCTCAACATCATCGAGCGCAGCGGCACGCCAGGCACGGGCACGAGGACGCGAGCGAAGACCGCGGGCTGCGCGAACTCTCCGGCGAGCGCGTCGGTGACGTCAGCGAGCCAGAGGCTGTCGGCGGAGGCGACGAGCACCACGTCGCGCAGACCTCCTTCGAGCGTGGGAAACTTCACGGTGACACCCGTTGCAGGCGCCGAGAACTGCTCACCGGCGGGGAGCGTGCCGATCAAGCGCGGCTCGCCGCCCTGCGCGTCGAGCAGGCCACCGTTGCCGACGATCCAGTTGCGGCTGGTGATGATCGAGAGCGGCGCGATCGGCGAAGGCGCGAGCTGCGAGATGAACCCGCCGAGGAGATCGTTGGTGAAGACGTGCCCGTTGGACTGCGCGTACACCCGAATGGTGCCGGTCGAGTCATCGCGGAAGCTGATCATCGTCTCGGGCTGACGATCGAGTTGCACGGGCCGGAGCGGCAAGCTCCCGAGCAGGCCGCGCTCGGTGGTGTCGATCGCGTGCCAGACGCGGCCGTTGCTCCCTGCGTGCGCGCGCACGAAGGGAGAGGCGTACTGGTTCACCAGCCCCTGCTGGAAGGGGATCTGATCTTCGACCACCGCGCGGAACGCGAGCTGCCCGTTGCCCTGATTGTTGATGGTGATCGGGAAGGTTCCGCCCTGCGAGTCGACGCAATGGGAGTACAGCGCCTGGTTGCTCGCCTGATCGAGGTCGATGGAGAGCTGGCGCGAGACTCCGCCGTCGGGACACGCCTGGAAGACAGGCGTGGCGTCCCAGAACTGCACCATCGGCGAGTTGGTGAGGTTGAACACGGCGGTGCCCCCACCCGCGCGCGGCTGCTCGGCGAAGATCGAGAGGCGCGCCTGCGGCCCTGGGCCACCGATGTACGCCGCGACGGCACCCTTCGACCTCGAGGCGAGCGCCATGGGTCCGCTCATAGGACTCGGTGCGAGAGGAACGATGGCGCCGCCATCGCCCACGAAGAAGGTGCCGGCGGTGGTGAGCACGTAGAGACCTTCGCGCGCGGCGACGACCTCGTTCACTCCACCGTCGAACGAGATCACTCCGGCGTCGAAGGGAAGCCCAGGGGGCCCCAGCAGCACCTGGTTCCCCGACGTGAAGATGAGACCGGTGGATTGGTTCGGCGCGAACGACTCGCGCTGCCGGATGTTGTCGATTCGTCCCGTGAGCGTGAACCAGCCGCCATCGCTGAGCGACAAGAGCGACACACCTCCATCGCGGAAGCGCACGGCCGCGCTGTCGGAAGAGACGGCGAGATCGGTCACGTCGAAGAGGCCGCCGGGGAGCGGATAGGTCTTCTCCAGGAGGCTCTTCACCTGCTGCCCGCTCACGCGGATCTCGTCGCGGAACTGCGCCGTGACGCGGAGCCCACCATCGTTCAGCACTGACGCCATGAGCACGCCTTCGCGCGGCACGGTGGAGCCGAGGTCGTCGAGATTCTCGAGGCGCACCGTGCGGGTCATCGCGAAGAAGACCGGCGACTGCTCGTGGTGGCGCGGGCTCAACTCGGTCGCGCCGATGGTGCCGGTGCCTCCGGTGGCGATCACGTCGGTGACCTGCACGCAGACGTGATTGACCGTGTCGCAGCGACGGTTGCCCCGGCAGCCGTCGTCGGTGTTGCAGTCAGAAGGCGCACCGCCGTCGGCGCGATCGTCGATGCAGTGCTGGCCGCGATCTTTCACGAGCTCGCCACAGCTGAAGTTGAGCGGGCACTGCTCGTTGACCGTGCACTCGCGCGTGGTGCCTCCGTCGCTGATCGCGGGGTTGAAGCACTTGTCGTCAGCGCCGCAGCGCCAACCGCCCTGGCAGCCACCCGCGTCGAGTCCGCCATCGGTGAGGAGGCAGGCAGAAGGCGCGCCCACGCCCAGCTGCTGACAGTGGCGCTCGTCGTTCACCTCGACGCCGCACTGCCAGTCGTCGG
>CBIHPJ010001035.1:0-2258 GCA_966211295.1 uncultured Myxococcales bacterium
GCCCCTCTCCCCGCTGTCGCAGGGAGAGGGAGTTAGGAACCGGTGCCGGTGAGTTGGACCGAAGGGAACGCGGCGTCAGCGTCGTGCGCGAAGGTCACCTGCGTCGTCTGCGCGCCCTGCCCCGCCGGCGCGAAGGTCACCGTCGCGGAGATCGAATCGCCCGGCGCCAGCGCGCCCGTCACGTCGCGCACGAACCACGAGCCGTTGCCTGCCGCGCCCAGGGAGACCCCGAGCACATGCATCGGATCCACCCCAACGTTGGTGGCGCGCACGATCACCTCTTTGCGCAGGCCCACGGTCACCGAGCCGACGTCGTAACGAAGATCGAGCGCAGGCTCCTGCGAGTCCCCGTCCACCGACACGTGGAGCACTCCACGATTCGTCATCTTCACCGGCGTGGGCTGGCAGGCGCTCAACACGCCCGCGCTCAGCATCACGAGCAACGCACGCTTCACAGTTTTCCCTCGAGCTTCGACGCGTACGAGGGGACGGTCTCTTTGAGCCGCGTCCACACCGCGCGCGCACCTTCCGCGTCGCCCTTGGCCTTGAGCGAGTCACCCAGCTCGACGATCGCGTCGGGCGTCTGCGCCGCCACGTTCCACACGTTGTCGGCCATCGGCTGGCGGTTCAGCTTGATCATCGTCCACGCCATGCCGGCGCGGAGGCGCGCGTTCTCGGGCTGGTACGGCATCACCTGCTTGTACGCGTTGAGCGCGTCCTGGAACCGCCCGCGCGCGAGGTGCTCTTCGGCATCGGAGATCAGCTTGGCGAAGTTCGCCTCCATCTCGGGAGTGCGCGGCGCGTTCTGAAACGCATCCATCATCTCCTTGGTGAGCACGGGAGGCTGAACTCCAGCGGGCTGCGCCGGCGCGAGCGCCGCCACCTGCTCCGGCGTGACGTTGGTCTTCGAGAGTCCACCCGCCGCGATCGCCTCGTTGGTGCGCGCCAGCAGGCGCTTCGCCGTCGGTGCACGCGGAGACGTCGGCGCGTCGCTCAGGAACTTCTCGAAGTCGGCCTTCGCACGGCCCAGCGCGGCCACGTCGTCACCGAACGCGTCGAGGGTGAGCGCCGCGCGCGAGTAACGGGCATCGACGTTCGAATCGAAGGTGTCGATCGCGCGGTTGTACGTGAAGAGTGCCGCGGCAGTGTCGTGCAGGAGGAACTGCGTGTTGCCCAGCAGCACCTCGAGCTCCATCGTCGGCGCGAGCGCGGCCTTGAGACACGCCACCGCGTTGGGCGCGTTCTTCGCGGCAGCGAAGGTCTTCGCCTTCTCCTGCAACGCGGCCAGCGTCACGTCGGGCTTCGGCTCGCAGCCCACGTCCTTCGCGCCGGGCACCGGCCTGGTCCCCACCAACTTCTTCTGCGCGAGGAACAGCGTCCGCGCGTCTGCGGCGCCATCGATCGCCTGCTTGAAGAAGCCCAGCGCGTCGCCATAGCGGCCCTGACCGAAGTACAGCCGGCCCAGCGAAGCGGAGATCTCGAACGGCTTGTCCTTGTCCTTGAGCCCAGCGGTGGCGTCGAGCCGCTTCACCAGCTCGTCAGCCGACGGCGGCGCGGCCTGAGACAACACGATCAGCAGGAGCGGAAGCACGGGCCGTCACCTAACACTCCGCTGGAGAGAGGGCTATCGACCGGGATGTGGGCGAAGTGCGCCCCTCACCGCAGCCGCGAGACGGCTCGCGCTCCCCGCTCGCGCAGGGAGAGGGAGTCAGCGAGCTCCCTCGCCGTCTTGTGAAGCACGGGATGCCGCGCATCGGGCGCCAGCTGAGCGAGGGGCTCCAGCACGAAGCGGCGCGCGTGCATCGAGGGGTGCGGCACCGTGAGCTCGGAAGTCTGGATGATCTGCTCACCGAAGAGGATGAGATCCAGGTCGATGATCCGGGGAGCCCACCTCGTGGTGACCACCCGACCCATCCTCCGCTCGATGCGCTTGAGCTCGTGGAAGAGGTCGAGCGCCGAGAGCTCCACCTCGAGCTCATCGACGCTGTTCAGGTAGTTCGGTTGCGGCGTGGGATCGTTGGGAGGGAGCAGCGCCGCGGTCTCCACCACCGGTCCCGCGCGATGGGCTCCGAGGAGAGCGAGCTGTCGCCTCGCCTCGCTCAAGTTCAAGAGGCGGTTCCCCAGGTTGGTCCCCAGCGCGACGTAGCAACTTGCGCTCATTGATTCGCCCCTCTCCCCAGAGGGAGAGAGTTAGCCCCGGACGACGCGATTGCGAAGCACGCCGATGTTCTCGAGCTCCACCTCGACCACGTCGCCGT
>CBIHPJ010001036.1:0-2244 GCA_966211295.1 uncultured Myxococcales bacterium
CGCGTTGATGAGGGTGTCGAAGTACGAATAGTAGATGACGTTGTTCACGTGCCCGGCTCCGTGGTCGCTTCGAGCTTCGCGATGTTCGGGTCGGTGAAGATGGCGACTCGTTTTCCACCGAGGGTCTGCGCGAGCGGGCCGACTTCGTTCAATGCGCCGCGGCCGAAGGACACGTGCGCAGCGTCGATGGAGAAGAGCCCTTCACATCCCTCAGTCGGCGCGTAGCCGTGCATGCAGCTCATGCCGTGACCTTATCTCCCTCTCCCTGCGCCAGCGTGCGCCAGCGGGGAGAGGGGGCGGACTTCGCAGCAATGAGGAAGCGGGCGTTTCTGGATCTCGATCGTGCTCGACGCGAGCAGGCCCTTCCACTCGCGGCTTTCCTTCACGAGGTGAACAAGGCTTCGTGGAAGCGGAGACCTTCCGGGCGCGAAAACGCCGCAGGCGTGGACTTTGATTACAGCCGCGCGTCGAAGCCTCACGCCACGGTGGGAGTTAGGCTGTGCATGTGCAGCTTCAGGAGGCCACGCCGAAGAAGACCGCCACTCCCCCAGCGAGCGAAGAGAAGCCCGCACGCATCGGAGCGGACTCCGCGCCCATCACCTGCAAGACCTGCGGTCACGTGATCACCCACGTCGCCGCGAAGCGCGAAGCTGGTGGACGCCACGTGCACATGCGGCTCAATCCGTCGGCCTTCGCCTTCATCTTCGGCTGCTTCTCGAGCGCGCCCGGCTGCGTGGTGCACGGAACTCCGACGGAAGAAGCGACGTGGTTCGCGGGCTGCCGCTGGCAATATGCCCACTGCGCGAAGTGCCTCACGCACCTCGGCTGGGCCTTCAGCGGAGCGGACTCGTTCTTCGGACTCCTGCTCGAGCGCCTCGTCGACGAGACTGCGTGACCGATGCGCTTCCTCATCCTCGGCAATCCGCAGAACCGTCGCGTCGGCCTCTTCGCCGAAGCGCTCGCGGAGGCAGGTCAGCCGGCGCCTGAGGTCGTGTCATGGCTCGACTCTCTGCGCGACCCACGCGTGCTCGAGAACGTGGGGCAAGGCGAGCGGCTGCTGCGCATCGACTCGTACGGAGAGAACTTCGAGGTCGAGCGCGAGTTGCTGCGGCGCGGTGGCTTCAAAGACGCGATGACGATCGACGAGCGAAAAGGCGAAGTGATCGCGCCCGCCCTCGCGCACCTCGGATTTCAGAGCGTGCTGAAAGATCTCTCAGCTCTCTTCGCGAAGAGACCGGAATGGACGCTCCTCAACTTTCCCGAAGAGATCGACGAGTTCTTCGACAAGCGCCGCACGCAGCGTCGCTATCTCGCCGCGGGAATTCCGGTGCCAGAGTTCCTCGAAGAGGTCCCTTCGTCCGCCGAAGAGTTGCTGGAAGTGGTGCGCGCGAAGAAGTGGAGGCAGGTGTTCGTGAAGCCCGCGATGGGCTCTTCGGCGAGCGGCGTGCTGTTGGTGCTTCTTTCGGCAAAGGGCGCCGCGATTCGCACCTCGCTGGAGTGGGACGCGCCGCGCTGGTTCAACAACCTGAAGCTCTCGCACTACCGCACGCCCACCGAGGTGCGACGTGCGCTCGACTTCATTCTCTCGCAAGGGGCGCAGGTCGAGCGCGCGATCCCCAAAGCGAAGTTGAACGGCGCGTTCTTCGATTGCCGCGTGTTGTGCATCGCGGGCGAGCCACGCTTCGTGGTGGTGCGGCAGAACTCGCACGAGATCACCAACCTTCACCTCGGCGGTTGGCGCGGAGATCTGGACGCGCTCAAGGCCGCGATGCCGAAGAAGTCGTGGGAAGCGGCGATGGATTCGTGCCGCAAGGTCGCGGGGCTCTATCGCCAGCTGCAGGTGGGAATGGATCTGATGTTCGAGCCGAACTTCGAGCACCGGGTGATCGAAGCGAACGCGTTCGGTGACTTGCTGCCGAACCTCACGCTCGACGGGCTCTCGGTCTACCGCTGGGAGATCAGAGAGGCGCTGAAGCGCTCCGCGAAGCGATGAGCTTGCGCTATCACCACCCGATGGGACGACGGGTGAGGGTGGCGGTGGTGGTGGTGATTGCGGCTCTGGCGCTTCTCTGGGCTCTCTGGCCCGGAGGAACCGGAAGTGTCGACGCCGCGCCCGAGTTGACGTCGCAAGGGGAAGCGCGAGCGAAGGGGAACACGCCCCTCGCTGATTCCGTTCGCGGCGCTGCGACCACTCCTGCTGCTGCTGAAGCTCGCACCGGCGAGACGATCGAAGTGCATGTCACC
>CBIHPJ010001037.1:0-2242 GCA_966211295.1 uncultured Myxococcales bacterium
GCATGTGCAACCCGGGCCAGGCGGTGCGCTCCATCGACGCCGCGGGCGGCGTGCAATGCGAGACTCTCACCAGCGGCACCGGCGACATCACCTCCGTCACCACCGCGGCGGGCTCGGGCCTCACCGGCGGCGCCTCGACCGGCGACGTGCCGCTCAGTCTGATCACTTGCGCAGCGGGCGAGATCCTCAAGCACAACGGCACCACGTGGGCCTGCGCAGCAGACGCCTCGGGGAGCAGCTTTACCGCGGGCACCGGCCTCTCGCTCTCGGGCAGCACTCTCTCGATCGACTTCGCCGCGCTCGACAACCGCTACGCGATTGGCCTCGTCCCCACCAACGTGGGAACCAGCTGCAAGGACATCAAGACCCGTAACCCGGCGGCGCAAGACGGCCTCTTCTTGATCGACATCGATGGCTCGGGCAGCGCCCCGCCCTTCCAGGTGTACTGCGACATGACGCGTGACGGCGGCGGTTGGACGCTCATCATGCGCAACTGGTACCAAAGCGGCCTCGCCGGTCTCGCGGGCGGCCGCGGCTCTCCGCAGGAATGGAACAACCTCTCGCGCTCCGAGCCCTACAAGCTGCCCGACACCACCGTGCGCGCCATCGTCGGAACCGACAACAACTTCGATCTGATGGCCGACCAGATCATGCACAACACGGCGTACGCGGCCGCGAACAACGAGTACGTCATCGTGCGTAACTACACCGGCTTGTGGACGTACACGGCGGTGGTCCCCGAGTCGTCAACCGCGACGGTCTTCGAGTCGTACCAGGCCCACGACAACGCGCTCGCGTGGCGCGGCCGTCTCGCCTGTGGACCCGCTGGAGCCGCGAGCGGCGGTTACGGCATCAACTGCGAAAACATCCTCACCACCCCGAACCCGATCGGCGCCTCCAACCCGCAGGGCAGCCTCGGCTGTCTGATTCCGCTGTCGGGCTCGTCGAACGCGGGGTGGCACACGCTGTACATGGGCGCGACCAACACGGACACGTACATTTACGTCTGCAACGGCGCTCAGCACACGTCCAGCTACTCGAACATCCACCGCTGGTGGGTGCGCTGAGGAACTCACGAAGTGCGCGTCTCGCTGTGTTGTGTGTTCCTGATGCTGGTCGGTTGCCGCGACCAGCAGCGTGAGAATCGAATCGCCATCGCCGCCGGTCATGCGGCGGTGGCGCAAGAAGCGTTGCAGAAGGGCCGTCTCTCGCGCGCGGTGTATGCGGCCGAGCTGGCCGCGCAATACGACCCACTCGATCCCGCCTATCGCGATCTCGCGCTGAGGGTGTCGCTGACGCAGATCGCGGCGACCCGGCCCTCCCTGACGCTGGAGCAGTACGCGCGCGCCGCCTACCAGGCGGAGTCGCTCGAAGCGCGAGACCCGCAGTACGCGCACGTCTACGCCACCGTGCGGGCGATCGATGCCTTCGCGCGCAGTGACGTGGCCAAGGCGGAGATCGACGTTCGAGAGGTGACGAAGGCCCACCCCGAGTACGTGCCAGCGTGGCTGATGCTGGGCGACATGCTGCAGTCGACGCAGCGCCCACAGGAAGCGCTCGCGGCGTTTCAGGCAGCCGCGAAGGCCGATCCTTCGAACCCGCGCGCCATCGCCAATCAGGGAATGCTCGCCGCGCAACTCGGAGACCCGGCCAAGGCAGTGGAGTACCTGAACTTCGCGATCACCCTCGACGACTCGGCGGGGATTCGCGCGACGCTCGGCAACGCGTATCTGGCGCTCGATCAGGCGACGCAGGCGGTGCAGCACCTCGAGAAAGCGATCGAGCTGGCGCCCAGGGAAGGCCGTTACCGCGTCAATCTCGGTGAGGCGTATCTCAAGGCTGATCAGCTCGAGCTCGCCGCCACGCGCTTCAAAGAAGGCGCCGCGCTCGGGGCAGAGCCGTGGGCTTCTCGTGGTCTGGGCGCGGTGGCGCTGAAACGGAAGGACTTCACCGGCGCGCAGGCGGCGTTCGCAAAGGTGCTCGCGGTGGCGCCCGATGATCTCTCCACGCTCTTCTTCGCCGCGGAGGCGGAGGAAGGCCTCTCTCATCCCGCTGAGGCCGCGAAGTTCTACGAGCGGTTCGCGCTGATGGCGCAGTCGATGCCGGGTGAGTCGTCTCGCGTGCTGCTGGCGAGGGATCGCCTGGGGCGGCTGCGGCCCGCTCCAAAGTAGAGACAATGTTGCGGGTCGAGGTGCGTGACTTGGCCGCGCGCATGAGCGATTCACGCGCGCCATGCGCCGAC
>CBIHPJ010001038.1:0-2241 GCA_966211295.1 uncultured Myxococcales bacterium
CCACTCGAGCCGGTACTTCGCGGTGCTGCCCTCGCTCTTCACCAGGTGCGCGATCACACCGCGTCCACCGAGCGCGGTCGCGAGCCCATGCAGCGTGCCCTGCGCAAACTCCGGCACCATGCCCACGAAGCTCATCAACACCTCGAGTGAGTTCGGACTCTCCGCACCGAACGTCACCACGTTGAAGTTCTCGTTGCCTCGCCGCACCAGCGATCGCTTCAGCGCGCGCGAGAGCCCCAGCAACTTGAGCACCGGCATCAGCGACTTCCCCACGGGGTTCGCGTCGATGTTCGCGTTCACCATGCGCCGCCCCAACTCGTGGAGCGCCTGCGCGCGCGTCATCTCGGGAAACAAACTCACCGACTCGATGATCCCCGCCTCGAACACGGAGTAGTCGTACCCAGGCAACAGCTTGTCCACGTTGATGCCCAGCTTCACCAGCCGCGAGCGATACGCAGGCGTGGCGCGATCGCTGACGCCCTGAATGAAGAGCGCCTCCATCACTGGCTTGAAGATCAGCTTCTGGTCCGCCCCCATTGACGGGTCGGATTATGGAGAACCCACCTCGATAGATCCAAGGCCCGGACCGCACGTTGACGGGTGGATGCGCAAAATACTTCTCCTCGCCCTCCTCTCGTTGCCCGCCTTCGCCCAGTACAACTTCAGCGCGGGTCAGAGCGCTCCCACCACCGCGGTGGAGAAGACCACTCGAGACAAAGACGGCCGCGAGAAGAAGGAGACCGTCTACGTCCCCGTCGCGAAGGACACCTACGGCAACGCGGGCGGCTCTCAGTACGACCTCGCCGTCGACGGCGCGTTCGACGGCCAGACCGTGGTGGTGCTGCACTTCTACACGGGCGGCGGTTTCGACTTCGCGCTCCCCAAGGCTGCGCTCGCGCAGAAGGGCTTCTCGACCTATCGCTTCGTGAACCGCGCGCCCTCGGTCGCCGAGCTCGAGAAGGCGCTCTCCAAGGCGAACCAGCTGTGGATCATCTCGGGCGAAACGATGCAGCTCACCGCCGAGCACGTGAAGGTGATCAAGAAGTTCTTCGACGCAGGTCACGGGCTCTACCTGTGGGGCGACAACGCGCCGTACGTGGGCGACGCCGATCTCGTCGCGCGCGCGATCTTCGACGTGTCGCTGGTGGGCGCTCCGTACGACGCGGGTGAGCAGGTCGTCGGCCGCCAGACGAAGCAGGGCGACACGGGCCTGCTCGCTGATCACCTGCTGACCACCGGCATCGAGAAGCTCTACGAGGGCCACTCCATCGCGTTCCTGCCGAAGACCGGCGCGCTCAAGCCGCTCATCGTCGGCACGCAGAAGCACGTGGTCGCCGCGTACTTCGATCAAGACGGCAAGCGCGCCATCGTCGATGGCGGCTTCACGCGGCTCTACATCAACTGGGACACCGCCGGCACCGGCCGCTACGTGAAGAACTCAGCGGCGTGGCTCGCGAACTACGAGCGCTTCGGCAAGGACGTGCTCTCGTCGAATCTTCAGAAGCCGACCAGGTAGTAGTTGAAGCCCGCGCCCGAGTAGCTCATCGGCGAGGGGAACGTGGTGGGCAGCGTCGAGGTGAAGGGCAGGCTGATGTACTTGATGGTGACCGACGTGCCGCCCTGGCCCACGTTCGCGGTGAGGTCGTAGTTGCCCATCAGCCAGTAGTCGCCCGCCGAGAGGGTGGTGGGAGTGATCGCGGGGATCTCCTGCGTCCCCACCACGAGCGCGGTCGGATTCGTCGAAGCGCGCAGCGCTCCCGGAGAACCAGCGCTGTCGCTGTAGAGCGCGAAACGGCCGCGGGGACCTGAGGCGCGCGGGATGACTCCGAAGTGCGTGAGCGTCATCGTCTGGGTCACCGTCACGCGCGTGCCGAGCAGGTAGCCCTGAGTGATGGAGCTATCCATGCTGAAGGCCGCGTCGTTGCCGACGTGAATCGCGGAGCCGCCGCCTCCTCCGCCGAAGCCGCCACCACCCGTGCCGCCGCCTGCTCCGCCACCGGTACCTCCGCCTCCTCCGGTCGGAGGTGAGACGCAGGAGACCGTCGAGGGGCTGCACGTCATTCCGATGCTCGTGCAGTTCACGCACGTCGCACCGCCGAGGCCGCACGTCGTGTCATTCGCGCTGCTCGGGTACGGGATGCAGCTCCCGTTCTGGCAGCACCCGGAGCAGTTCGAGCTGCTGCAGGTGACTCCTCCGCCGCCGGTGCCGCCACCGAAGCCGCCGCCCGTGCCTCCTCCAGT
>CBIHPJ010001039.1:0-2238 GCA_966211295.1 uncultured Myxococcales bacterium
GCCCTCACCCCGACCCTCACCCGGTGGGAGAGGGAGACACATCGCGCTCGGTAACGTCGTCCGCGGCGCTTGATTTGGGCCACCTACGAGAGCACAAGGCCCGAGCCGCTTTCCCCTTCCAAGGAGCCAAAGCATGAAGCGAATCGCCTCACTGTCACTCGCCGCAGCGCTCGTCGCTGCGCCCGCAATCGCCGATGAAGGCATGTGGACGTACAACAACTTCCCCGCCGCGAAGGTGAAGGCCAAGTACGGCTTCGAGCCCTCGAAGGAGTGGCTCAATCACCTCCAGATGGCCTCGGTGCGCATCGCCGGCGGCTGCTCGGCCTCGATCGTCTCCGCTGACGGGCTGGTGATGACGAATCACCACTGCGCGCGCGAGTGCATCGAGAACCTCTCGGGCAACATGAAGAAGGACTTCAACCGCGACGGCTTCTTCGCCAAGACCGAGAAGGACGAAGCGCGTTGCCCCGGCATGGAGCTCAACCAGCTCACCGAGATCACCGACGTCACCAAGAAGGTGACGGACTCCACCAAGGACGTCGCGCCCGAGAAGTTCAACGACGTGCAGAAGGCGACCATCGCCGGCATCGAGAAGGAGTGCGCGACCAGCGACGAGTTCCGCTGCGAGGTGGTCACCCTGTTCCGCGGCGGCCGCTACGATCTCTACAAGTACCGCCGCCTGCAGGACATCCGCCTGGTGTTCGCTCCCGAGGACGGGATCGCGTTCTTCGGCGGTGACCCCGACAACTTCATGTTCCCCCGCTACGACCTCGACGTGTCGTTCATCCGCATCTACGGCAAGGACGGCAAGCCGGCGAAGCAGGAGCACTTCCTCGGCTGGTCCGACGGCTCGATGAAGGAAGGCGACATCACCTTCGTGTCCGGCAACCCGGGCGGCACCTCGCGTGGCCTCACCGTCGCGCAGCTCGACGACGATCGCGACTTCCGCCTTCCGATGGCGCTCATGCGCATGGCCGAGTTCCGCGGAATGATCGCGATGTACCAGACGCGCGGCGCCGAGCAGAAGCGCCACTCCAACGACTCGCTCTTCGGCGTGGAGAACGGCTTCAAGGCGTACAAGGGCCGTCACGCGGCGCTCGCCGACAAGTCGTTCTACGGCCAGCTGGTGAAGAACGAGCAGGACTTCCGCGCGAAGGTGAAGGCGAAGCCCGAGCTCGAGAAGCAGTACGGCCAGGTCTGGGACAACATCGCCGGGATCGTGAAGAAGCAGCAGCAGTACCGGAAGGAATACAACGCGCTCGAGCGCGGCCTGAGCTCCGAGCTGTTCGGCTTCGCGCGCGGCTACGTGCGTTACGCCGAGGAGTCCGAGAAGCCCAACGGTGAGCGTCTCAAGGAGTTCACCGAGGCCCGCCTGCCCCAGTTCAAGCAGCACATGCTGGCCCCCGTGCCCGTGTACGACGAGATGGAGATCGCCACCCTCACCTGGGGCCTCACCAAGATGCGCGAGGAGCTGGGCCCGGATCACCCGGTGATCAAGAAGGTGCTCGGCACCAAGAGCCCGGAGCAGGTCGCCACGGCCGCGGTGAAGGGCAGCAAGCTGAAGGACCTCAAGGTCGACAAGACGGGCAATGCCACCGGCGGTCTGCGCAAGGAGCTCTTCGACGGCGGCAAGGCGAAGATCGACGCCTCGAAGGATCCGATGATCGAGCTCGCGCGCTCGTTCGACGCTGACGCTCGCGCCATCCGCAAGAAGTACGAGACCGAGGTCGATGGCCCGCTCAAGAAGCAGCAGGAGCTCCTCGCCAAGGCGCGCTTCGCGGTCTACGGCGACGCGATCTATCCCGACGCGACGTTCACCCTCCGCCTCTCGTACGGCGCGGTGAAGGGCTACGAGGAGAACGGCGCGCAGGTGAAGCCGTTCACCACCATCCAGGGCGCGTTCGATCGCAACACCGGCTCTGATCCCTTCGCGCTGCCCAAGACCTGGCTCGCGGCGAAGTCGAAGCTCGGCATGGACGTGCCGTTCAACTTCGTCACCACCAACGACATCATCGGCGGCAACTCCGGCTCGCCCGTGGTGAACCAGAAGGGCGAGGTCGTCGGCCTGGTGTTCGACGGCAACATCCAGTCGCTGGGCGGTGACTACGGCTTCGACGAGGCGGTGAACCGCACGGTCGCGGTGCACTCGTCCGCGCTGATCGAGGCGATGGACAAGGTGTACGGCGCCAAGCGCCTCGTGGACGAGGTCAAGGGCGCGGCTTCGGGCGCGAAGTCCGG
>CBIHPJ010001040.1:0-2238 GCA_966211295.1 uncultured Myxococcales bacterium
GCATCACCTTCACGAACGACGCGACGAGGTGTTCCCAGTTGTCCATCACGCGCTGAGCGAGCGGACTGCGCGTGAGCCTCAAGTGGCTCTCGATCAATCCATACACGAGCCAGATCTCCGACTCGTCACTGAGCGATTCGAGCTCGACCATCTCGAGGTTGCAGCGCTGTTTGAAAGTGCGATTGCGATCGAGCACGTACGCGGTGCCGCCGCTCATGCCGGCCGCGAAGTTACGGCCCGTGGGACCGAGCACCACCACCACGCCGCCGGTCATGTATTCGCAGCCGTGATCGCCGACCCCTTCGACGACCGCCTTCGCGCCCGAGTTGCGCACCGCGAAGCGTTCACCTGCGAGCCCGGAGAAATAGGCCTCTCCTTCGGTCGCGCCGTAGAGCACGGTGTTGCCGACGATCACGTTCTCCTCGGCGGGGAACTGAGAGCCTTGCGGCGGATAGACCACCACGCGGCCGCCAGAGAGTCCCTTGCCGACGTAGTCATTCGCTTCGCCTTCGAGCTCGAGCGTGACGCCGCGACAGAGGAACGCACCGAAGCTCTGACCCGCTGAACCACGCAGCTTCAAGTGCATCGCATCGTCCGCGAGACCCGTGGCGCCGTGCTTGCGCACCAACTCGCCCGAGAGCATCGCGCCGACTGCACGGTGCGAGTTCGCGACGTGGATGACGCTCTTCTCACCACGCGGGCGTGCAATCAGCGCGTGATCGAGGTGACCGCTCACATCCTTCTTGAGCGGAACGGTGCAAAAGCGCGCACCCGCACGCGGCGGCTGCAGGAGCGGACTGAGATCGATCTTCCGCGCCTTCCAATGCGAGACCTCTTTCTTCTGCCGGAGCCACTCGACGCGACCGACGAGGTCTTCGAGCTTCCGCGCACCGAGCCTGGCCATTTGCCGGCGCACTCCTTCAGCGATCTGCATGAAGAAGCTCACCACGTCTTCCGCGCGACCGTGGAAGTGCGAACGCAGCTTGGGATCCTGCGTGGCGATACCAACCGAGCACGTATTGAGGTGACACTTCCGCAACATCACGCAGCCTTCGACGATGAGCGCCGCGGTGGCGAGACCGAACTCCTCGGCGCCGAGCAGTGCGGCGATGGTGACGTCGCGCGAGGTGCGCAGACCGCCATCGACCTGGAGCCGAATGCGATCGCGCAGGCCGTTCATCACCAGCACCTGCTGCGCTTCGGCGAGACCAAGTTCCCAGGGGAGACCCGCGTGCTTGATCGACGAGATCGGAGACGCGCCCGTGCCGCCCTCGTAACCCGAGACCGTCACCCCACCCGCTCCAGCCTTCGCCACGCCGGCGGCGATGGTGCCGACTCCGACCTCGCTCACCAGCTTCACGCTCACGCGCGCGGCCGGATTGACCGACTGCAGGTCGTAGATGAGCTGAGCGAGATCTTCGATCGAGTAGATGTCGTGGTGCGGAGGCGGAGAGATCAGCGTCACGCCCGGCGTGGACCAACGCACCTTCGCGATGCGCTCATCGACTTTGTGCCCGGGGAGTTGACCGCCTTCGCCAGGCTTCGCTCCCTGCGCGACTTTGATCTGTAGCTCGTCGGCGTTGACCAGATACTCAGTGGTCACTCCGAAGCGAGCGGAAGCGACCTGCTTGATCGCGCTGCGTCGCGAATCACCGTTGGGATCCTTGAGGTAGCGCCGCGACTCCTCGCCGCCTTCGCCGCTGTTCGAGCGCGCGCCCATGCGATTCATCGCCACCGCAAGCAACTCATGCGCTTCCGCGCTGATCGATCCGAACGACATCGCGCCGGTGACGAAGCGCTTCACGATCTCGGATGCGGGTTCGACTTCTTCCAGCGACACGGGCTTCGCGAGCGCGGCGTCGATCTCGATCAGTCCGCGCAGCAGCGCCGGATCGGCGTCCTCTTCGTCCGCCAGCCGCTCGTATTCCTCGAAGAGCGCTCGATCGTTCGCGCGAGTCGCCGCCTGCAGCTTCGCGATCGTCTCCGGGTTCCACTTGTGACGTTCGCCACGTTGGCGCCATTGATACTGGCCGCCCGTGAAAGGCACCGCGAGCTCTTCGACAGGCAGCGAACCAAAGCCGCGCTGATGGCGTTCGCGCACTTCGAAGCCGAGCTCATCGAGGCCCACTCCCTCGAGCCGCGACGGAGTCCCCGTGAAGTACCGATCGATCAGCACCCGCTCGAGCCCCACCGCCTCGAAGATCTGCGCGCCGCGGTACGACTGCACGGTGGAGATGC
>CBIHPJ010001041.1:0-2235 GCA_966211295.1 uncultured Myxococcales bacterium
TCCCGAGATGTGCACGATCGAACCTGGCAGCAACGCGCTCACCGTAACGGCCACATTTGACTCGGTGCTTCTCTGGTCGCGCAGCTTTCCTGTCTTCGGATCGACTCAAGCGCTCGCGTTGCACGCCGACGAAAGCGGAATCGCGATCTCCGCATCGACAACCGGAGGCATCGAAGTCGACGGCAATCGCTATCAGTCCGCACAGCAGGTGAACGCCTGGTCGACCTTCATCGAACTCGGTTGGGACGGCGGTGTGCACTGGTCCGTTCCGATACCGGGGCTGGGCGCCGCGGCCTCCGATACGATGACCTCAATCGCGCGACTTGGAAGCGGAGCCATCGTCGCGGGTGGATCGTGCCTGGGCGGACAACTCAGTCCGACGGTCGCGTGTGGCTCCAACTCGAGCACAACTTCGTATCCGCTCCTGCTCGAGATCGTGGATGGCGGCATCGTCGAGATCAGCGCCGGAAGTAGCCCGGCGAGCATCGCGAGTACGACCGCGATCGACGGCGGCGCGCTCATCCGCGAACTGGTTCGAGGAACCGGAACCCGCATTGTGAAATGGAACGCGGGCCAACTCGACCTCGCTCCGTCGGCGGATTACCCGGGCCTCTTCCCTTTCACAGAGAGCGCGAACAACGAGTGCGTCCCATCGGGCGAACAACTGCTGTGCGGCTTTGGCGCGACTGGAGCGATCAATGCCCACGGCTGCGTGTCAGCTTCGAGCGGGTCTCCGGGCTCGATGGACGCGATGATCGTTCGCCTCTCTGCGTTCGACGACTGCACAGTGGCCAGGCGCTTCAACGCGACGAACAACGGGAGCGCCGGGGCCCGGAGCCTCAACGGGACGGACGGGCCGCTCGTGCTGCTCGGCACTGCCAGCGCGGCTGTCACGTTCGACAACTTCGTCGTCTCGCCACCAGCTCATTGGTTCGCTCGTCTCGACGCATCGGGAACAGTGACCGAGTTGGCGACCGATCCGAGCTTGGCGATGAACGATCGCTCTCTTCCACAGAGCGCTGTGTGGGGTCGCACGGGCTTGCTGGTGCTGGGACTCGGAGGCACCGCAGATCCGTTCTTCGGAAGAACGTTTCAGCGCACGAGCACCTTCGTGGCGACCCTCGACGCAGCGGATCTCTCGCGACTGGTGCGTCAGTGGACGCTCGAAGACAGCGACTCGACGCCGCGCGCTCGCATCGCGCGAGTCGGCGATCTCATCGTCGTCGTGATGTCTGGCTCTGAACTTCGGCTGGGAAATCGGTTGCTCGCGCCGGATTCGCAGCGTCGCGTTCACGTCCTCGTCTTCCGCGAATAGTCACTGCGCCGGGCGCACCAGCAGCACGCTGCGGTTGCTGCTGACCGTTCCCGCAATCACATACATCACGTGACGCGCGGGGCTGGTGCCAGCGGGCGGAATGAGCACGTGCCGCAGCGCCACCGGAGTGCGCGCCTGGATGTCGTCAGGATCCGTCGATGACGTCAGCTCGATCGTCTGGATCGCGCCCGTCGTGAGCTCCACTCGGTACAGATGCGCCGCCTGGCTCGAGCCCGCGTAGAGGAAGCCCGGTTCTCCGAACTCGATCACCGTGAGCCGCGGCAATCCGGCGAACGCTCGAGAGACGCTTCCATCGCCCGACTGCACGTACAAGTTCGCCGCGTACCCGTACGTCGCGGTCGCCACGAGCTCGCCATCGTCACTCGCAGTGAGCGCGAGAATTCCGGTGCGCGTCGAGGCCTGCCTCACATCCGGGTGCAGCGGAAGCGTGGTCGCGGCGGCGGGCGGGGTGATCTCCATCGCCTTCGTCACTGAGCTCGACGGCCACATGTACGTGAGCGAGTCGTCAGTCAGTTGACCGAACGGGATCGTCACCTGAAACACGTTGAGCGTGGTGGTCTCCACGGTGACCGGAGCGGCCTCGGTAGCGCCGTTCGTCGAAGCGATGCGCATGGTGAGCGGACTTCCTCCGCTGATCAGCTGCCGATGACGACGACCATCCGCAGTGAACGCGACGCCCGTCGTTTTCCCGTTCGCCTGCGTATCGGGGAACAGCGTCGGCGTGCCGGTCGTGGGGAAACGAACGAGCCCGTGCGCCAGCGGAGTCCACCCCGCATCATCCGGACCGCGCGCCACCTGCAGGTTCTGATTGATGCCCGCCGCGAAGTTCGGCGCCGTGCCCGCTGGCGGCACGTACGGCTGCGACTCGTACGTGTGGCGCCCGAGCACGAGGTCGTATT
>CBIHPJ010001042.1:0-2233 GCA_966211295.1 uncultured Myxococcales bacterium
GGTGCCGAGCGCGTCGAGATCGGGCAGCTGCTCGAGGTTGGTGAGCTCGGCTTCACGGAGCGCGCGCTCTCCTTCGAGGGTGACCTGCATTGAGGATGCGTTGGCGTCGAGCACCTGGCCGGCCGTCAGCATCGCGGAGCTGGCGATCCATGCGGGGAAGCGCACGGCGAAACGGGCCGCCCACGACGGGTCCACCGCGACGGGGCCGGCCGTGTCGAGGAGCGCGTCTGCGTTGATTTCGGCGAGAAGATCGACGCGATCGGCCGCGAGCCCGAGCACCGACGACGCGATGTTGAGCGCGTTGATGGTCTTCAGCTTCTTCATGTCGCTCTCGATGCCGTCGGCACGAAGCTGATCCCAATGCGCGATCGCGGCTTCCTGCCGCGCGTAGGCCTGAACACGGAGCAACTGCTGCGCGCGGATGTCGTTCACCGCGGCGTCGATGCGATCGTCGTCGAGGGTGGTGATCTCCGAGAGGAGCGCGGCCATCTCGGCGTTCACCGCGCGCCGGCGATCGTCCCAGGTCTGCACCTGGCCCGCGAAGGCCTCCGCGGTGGATCCGAGGAGGTTGGCCTGCTGCACCAGCGCGGCGAGCCGCTCGTCGGCTTCCTGCTTCGCGAGCGCGGCTTCCTTCAGGCTGAGCACGGCGCTGCCCGCTTCCGAGGTCGACTCGGTGGCGGTGCCAGTGCCATCGCGATTCACCTGGAAGCCACAGCGCCCCGCCGCGGTGGGCACCGAGCACTCCGGAGTGGAGCCGACCTCGCCCGCGGTGCAGCCCACCGGGAGCCCGCAGAGCGCGATGAGCTCGTTGCGCAGGGTGAGGATCTGATCTTCGTACCGCGCGGTGAGCACAGCGTCGTCGATGCGCGTGGCCTGAGCCTCGGCGAGCACGAGATCCACGCTCGCGGCGGCGTCGCTGACCGCCTTGCGCGCGGCCTTCTCGCGATCGGCGAGGAGCGACTGGGCGTTCTTCGTGGGATCGAGCGAGCGAGAAGTCACCGCTTCCGCGTCGCGCGCGAAGAGTAGCCTGTCGAAGGGCATCGAGAGGCGATTGAGCTCGCGCATCAACACCGAGAAGCCCGAGCCGAACGTGCTCCCGAGGTAGGCGGCTCCCGTCTCGCGCGCGAGCTCCTGCAGGATCGCCGCGGACACGTAGAGGCGCTCCGCCGTGGTGCGCACGAAGGCAGTGGCTTGCGCGCGCGAGGCAGCGTCCTGGTGGAGCACGTTCCATCGCGTGGTGAGCAGCACCAACGCATCCATCGCGGCGCGCCACGAGTTGGCGAGATCGAGAAGCAGCCCCTGCCGATTGGAGATCGCCACCGGATCCGTGGGCGCGCGGGTCAGCACCGCGAGGCCGGCCGCATCGAGCTGAGCGAAGAGCCCGGTGACGTGCGCGTCGAGCACCTTGCCGCGCCAGCGCTCGAGGATCTGCATGTTGTAGTCGCGCAGGGTGGAGGCGAGGAATGCGGGCGCCTCCGAGGTCTCGAGCCACGCGAGCCGAGTCTGGGTGTCGACCTGGAAGGCCGCGAGCTGTCTGCCGAGGAACGCTTCGCGCGTGGTGGAGTCGTAGGCCTCCGAGAGCTTCTGCACGTCGCTGCTCGCCGCGTCGACGTCGAGGTACGCAGTGGCCACCAGGGCGCGCGCGCACTGCAGGCCTGGACTGGGCTTGCACAGCGGGTTCGAATCGCTCGCGCACGCCTCGATGAAGCTCTGGAAGTTGAGTCCCTGCGGATCGGGGATCGCCGGATCGAGGAGCGCGGTGAGCAGCTTGCCCACGGTGTCGCCCGCGAGGACCTGCTCGGAGATCGCCAGCGCGCAGCGGGCCCGCACGGCCGGAGTCACCGTGCGGAAGGTCGCGACGTTGCCCGCTCCATCGCAGGGGCCCGTGGTTTCTCCCGCGAGCGGCGGCACGGCGAACACCGAGTCGCTGCACATCGAGAGATCGGGCACCGGCTGCTGCGGAGGTTGCATGGGCGCAAAGAGTCCATCTCGCATCTGCGAAGTGGGCGGCAACGCGGAGGTGCGTCGAGTCACGAACGAGCCCGACACCGTCGCCACTCCGGGAGCCCGCACGCCGTCAGCGGTGCGTTGATCGAACAGACCCCGCCAGCGATCGGCGATGGCACCACTCAAGGTGCCGTCGTCTTCCTGGGAGATCTCCACGCGCACCGAGCGGCTCGCGAGCGGGAAGAACGCCGCGCCGAAGTAGCGCTCAGGCGAGATGTCTTCCGCG
>CBIHPJ010001043.1:0-2224 GCA_966211295.1 uncultured Myxococcales bacterium
GGCGCGCCAGTCTTGCGATCGAACATGCGCACGGTGTCGATGTCGGCGACGTAGAGCACGCCGTCCTTGATCACCGAGCCCTTGGGCGCGTTCAGGGTGACCTTGTTCTTGCCGCCCTCGATCAGCTTCGCATTCACCACCGCGCCATCGGGCGAGAACTCGGCGATGTAGCCGTTGTTGTCCTTCTCCGTGGGCGCGCCGTTGATGTTGCTCACCAGGTAGGTGTCGGTCTCGGCGTCGTAGAGCACCGACTCAGGAGTGGCGATGCCGTCCTTGATGGTCAGCGCCGCAGTGGGCTTCGCGGGCGCGGCGGGCTTCGCAGCGACGCCGGCGTCCTTGGCCTGCGCGAAAGCGAGAGAAGCGACGAGGCACGACGAGAGCAAAAGACGATTCATTGTTGGAGTTCCCCTCGGGTTGAACCTGCGAACGGCCGTATAGCCGAGCGCGCGGGAGGCTCCGGTTACTTCTTCATCTCCGCCAGCAAGGGGCGCGCTGCCTCAGCGACGCGCTTCGGTCGACGTGCCGGTGATGACGTCACCGCGGCGCGGCTCACCACGCTCGACGGCAGTGCCATTCCGAACGAACTCCACCAACTGCAGCGGCAGCCCATGCGCGGTCTGCCAATCCGCCGTGTCCATCAACTGGAAGTGCAGATGCGGCTCGGTCGACATGCCGCTGTTGCCCACGCGCGCGAGGCGCTGGCCCTGCGTCACGCGATCACCAGGCTTCACCAGCAGCGAGCCATTCTTCAAGTGACCGAGCAGGGTGAACTCCTCGGTGCCGTGATCGATCACGATCATGTTCCCGTAGAGATTTCCGCCCACCGCGCGGTTCGGCTGATTGTCCGCGACGCCATCGTCAGCGACGACGATCACTCCGTCAGCGGGCGCGATCACCGGCTGGTTCCACGCGTAGAAATCATCGTTGCGGCGACCATCACTCGCCTGGCTGCTGCCGTTCTTCCCGCGCTGCAGCAGATCGAGCGCAAAGCGCATGTCGCTCACCGACGCGTGCCGGTTGTCGTCCCAGGTGCGGCCGCCCCAGAGCACGTGCCACGACTCCTCGAGCGGAAGGTGCAGCTTCACCAGCGAGCGGTATGCCCCGTACGTCGTCGGCGCTTCCTTGTTCGGAAAGCTCATCGACGCAGCGAGCAAATGGCCCTGCGGATCCATCACCACCTCGACGGAGAGCCCACGCGCCCAGTTCGTGACCGCCGCGACGCGCGTGTACACGAAGGCGCCGTTGCGCTCCGCCATGCCCTCGGTGACGAGCTTCGACTCTTCACCGTAGCTGCGGAATCCAGCCGCGAACTTCTGCAGCGCCGCGAGCGACGCGAACTGCTGACCAGGCAGCTGGGCCCACGTCTTGTTCAGCTTTCCTGATCGCAGCGCAGCCACGTGCTCGCGCCCCTGGCCGAGCGAGGGCGCGCTCTGGGTGAGCATCAGGCTGATCAGGATTCCAAGTGTCATTGCGGAAGGGGGCGAGCATAACGAATCGCTCCCGAGCCGGAATGTAGGCCTTTGGAGCTACTCGAAAGGAATGATGCTGACCTTTTCGCCAGGCTTCACCTTGAGCAGATCCCTCGCTGCCTTCGGGAAGAACACCACCTGATCCTCGAAGCGCACCTGCGTCTTCACGGCACGGAACCGGTTCGGACCTGTCGCGCGCGTGACACCGAGCAACACGTCCTGCGCTTCCATGTCCCACGGCTCCTTGCCGACGGACGCGGTGCGGAAGTGACGGATCAGCGACACGTCGCTCAGGTTCGCCTCGTAGTGAGGACCACCGTCGAAGGGATCGATGTGCTCCGAGTAGCGGAAGCCGATGCGCTCGAGCATGCGCTGCACACCGCGCGTGTTCGGCCCCACCTCACCGATCAGCTTCTGCGCCTTCGCGGGGAAGAGCGACGCGTAGATGTCTGAAGAGGGGAAGAGCTCCTTGATGAACTCTTTGTTCTGCCGCGAGAGCTTGTCGGCCTCGGTGTAGTCGAGCCCGGTGAACTTCTTGCCGATCGACTCCCAGAGGAGCGAGCGCCCGTCTTCCATCAGCGGCGGCAACAGCTCGGCCAGCACTCGCTCACGGAAGAGCGCGCGGTGCATCGCCATGAAGAGGAAGCGCACGTAGCTGAGCTGCTTGCCTGGCTTCTCGGTGCCGCTGCGATACGGCGGATCCACCACGAGGCCGCCGATCTCCGTGGGGCCGTCGTAGTTGTAGCCAATGGACA
>CBIHPJ010001044.1:0-2214 GCA_966211295.1 uncultured Myxococcales bacterium
GTGGTGAGTGCCGTCTGCATCACGCCAGGCATCGAAGCGCTTCGCGAGCGCGTCGACTTCACCGCCCCCGAGTAGGAACTCGAAGTGAGCTTGCGCTCGGCGCCTCCCATGACTGGCGGTGAGTACCTGAGCGTCCCAATCCTCCGAGCGCTCCAGCAGCAGGTCCTCGACGCGCTCCGAGACGAGCTGCGCTCGACCAGAGGCTCAGTCACCGAGTTGTTCGCCTCGAAGGGTGACGACTGGCACGTGGTCGGCCGTGTGCATCTTCATCTCGCCGAGAACAAGAAGGATCCCGAACGCCCGTTCGCGTTTCTCGCCACGTACACAGTCGGACTCACAAATCAGGGGAAGCCGCAGCACCGCCCCCTCGGTGACGCTGTCCGCGAATCCTCGTCGGCGCGAGACAAGGACCGCTTGCTCGCCCTCCTGATGCCGCTCAAGCGCGCCGCCGAGCGAGCGATGTTCCTCAAGGAGCTCGTCGATTCCGGGAGCGTCTTTCGCCCGCTCGCCTGGACCCCTCGCGAAGCACATCGCTTCCTGCAGGAGCTCCCGGCGCTCGAAGACAGCGGCGTGGTGGTGCGCGTGCCCGACTGGTGGAAGGCGCGTCAGCCTCCGCGGCCGGTCGTCTCGGTATCAGTGGGAGCCAAGCAGCCCTCGGCGCTCGGCCTCTCGGCCATGCTCGACTTCTCCGTGCAGCTTTCTATCGGAGGGGAAACGCTCAGCCGTTCCGAGCTGGAGGCCCTGAAGAGAGGCACCGACAGCCTGGTGCTCCTCAAGGGGAAATGGGTGGAGGTCGATCGCGCGAAGCTCGACGAGGTACTCGCGCATTGGCGCACCGTGCAGGAGCAGGCCGTCGATGGCGTCTCCTTTCTCGAGGGCATGCGGCTGTTGGCGGGCGCGTCCATCTCGGGAGCGGACGAGCTCAGCGGCGTGAAGGAATGGACGCGCGTCGAAGCAGGGCCCTGGCTCACGCAGACACTGCAGTCGCTGCGCGCGCCGGGCAACGCGGATCCAGGACAGGCACTCCGGGCGGAGCTGCGTCCCTATCAACGTGCCGGCGTCCAGTGGTTGTGGTTGCTCTCGCAGCTCAAGCTCGGAGCCTGTCTCGCCGACGACATGGGCCTGGGGAAGACCGTGCAGGTACTCGCGCTGCTCCTCCTGATGAAGCAGAGATCGATGGAGAAGAACCCTCACCTGCTCGTCGTTCCCGCTTCGCTCCTCGCGAACTGGAGGCAAGAAGCAGCGCGCTTCGCGCCGTCGCTCAGAGTGCTGGTCGCGCATCCCTCCGAGATGGATTCGAAAGAGCTTCTTGCCGGAGCGCCGAAGGAGCTTCGAGAAGCCGACGTGGTGATCACCAGCTACGGCACGGTGCAGCGCGCTGCCTGGTTCAAAGCCCGACAGTGGGGCCTGGTCGTGTTGGACGAGGCGCAAGCGATCAAGAACCCGGGGTCGCAGCAGACGCGTGCGGTGAAGGGCCTCGAGGGGATGGCGCGCGTGGCACTCACAGGTACTCCCGTCGAGAACCGGCTCGGAGATCTCTGGTCGATCTTCGATTTCCTGAACCCGGGCCTGCTCGGCAACTCGAAGGAGTTCAGCGCCTTCGTGAAGCGTCACGAGTCCTTCGGTCCGCTCAGGGAGCTGACGCGCCCGTACATTTTGCGACGGCTCAAGACCGATCGTGCGGTCATCTCTGATCTGCCCGAGAAGACCGAGGTGAAGGCGTGGTGCACGCTGAGCAAGCGGCAGGCGGCGCTGTACCAGGAGTCAGTCGAGGCGCTCGCGAAGGAGCTGAAGCAAGTCGACGGAATCAAGCGACGCGGGTTGGTCCTCTCGTACTTGATGCGCTTCAAGCAGCTCTGCAATCACCCTTCGCAGTACCTCGCAGACGGCGGCTACGACCTGAAGGAGAGCGGCAAACACGGACGTCTGGCGCAACTCTGCGAAGAGATCGCGTCGCGGCAAGAGAAGGTGCTCGTCTTCACCCAGTTCAAGGAGATGACGAAACCGCTCTCACAGTGGCTGGAGCGGCTGTTTGGCAGGCCGGGGTTGGCGCTCTCGGGAGAGACCACCGTGAAGAACCGACCGGGCCTGGTGAAGAGATTCCAGGAAGACGAGGCGGTGCCCTTCTTCGTGCTCTCACTCAAGGCAGGCGGGACCGGACTGAACCTGACGGCGGCGTCCCACGTGATCCACTTCGATCGCTGGTGGAATCCG
>CBIHPJ010001045.1:0-2209 GCA_966211295.1 uncultured Myxococcales bacterium
AGGGTCTGGCAGCGCTCGAGCTGAAGGCCCGTGCTCGGCACCTCGCTGACGCCCTCGAGGCGACGCTGCCGTCGAAGCTCCCCGAAGCGTTTCGCGTGGTGATCTCGATGCTGCAGTCGGCGACCGACGGAGAGTCAGGTTTTCGCTACCTCGCGGTGAGCGAATGGCTCGAGCGGCATGGACCCAACGAGGTCGAGCTGGCGCTGCGCGCGAACTACGAGCTGACGAAGCGCTTCACGAGCGAGTTCTGCGTTCGCACGTTGATCCTCTCGGCCCCCGAACGAACGATGCATGAGCTCGCGGTGTGGACCGGTGACGAGAGCGAGCACGTGCGGCGGCTGGTCTCTGAAGGCACGCGTCCGCGACTCCCGTGGGGACGTCAGCTCGCTCCTTTCATCGAGGATCCTTCGCCGGTGCTTCCGCTGCTCGAGCGTCTCAAGGACGATCCCAGTGACTACGTGCGCCGCTCAGTGGCGAACAACCTGAACGACATCGCGAAGGATCACCCCGAGGTCGTCTTGAAGATCGCGAAGCAGTGGCTGGTCGGCGCCACGCCGCAGCGAACGCGGCTCGTCGAGCACGGCCTGCGCACGTTGCTGAAGCGAGGTGATGAACGCGCGTTGAAGCTCATCGGTGCGCACGGGGCTGACTCGTTGCGAGTCTCAGGTTCTTTGGCTCCGAAGCGCGTGAAGCTCGGCGAGCGGGTGACCTTCACCGCGAAGGTTCGCAACGAAGGTGACGAGGTGCTGCACGCGGTGCTCGAAGCGCGCGTGCACTTCGTGAAGGTGAAGGGCACTTCGGTGAAGCCGTTCCGCCTCGCGCGGGTGGATCTGGATCCCGGCCAGGAGGTGGAGATCTCCCGCTCCCTCGAGCTCAAGCACCGCACCATTCGCCGGTTGTTCTCCGGGGTGCACGAGGTGGAGCTTCAGGTGAATGGCGCGCGCTCTCCGATGGGACGTTTCAGGCTGGACGTCTGAGTTGCGTCGGGGCGCGAGTTGCCGATACAGCGAGGCCTCGATGTTGCCCATTGGTCCCTACACCCTGAAGAACCGGTTCATCCTCGCTCCCATGGCGGGGGTCAGCGAGATGCCCTTCCGGGTGATCGCCTTCGAGCAGGGCGCCGCGCTCGCGCCCACCGAGCTCATCAGCGCGCAGGGCCTGTTTCGCATCAACTCACGCACGCTGCGCTACCTCCGGTACGACCCGAAGACCGAGAAGCCGTATTCGCTTCAGCTCTTCGGCGGCGAGCCCGACGTGATGGCGAAGGCCGCGGTGATCGCGAAGGAGTACGGCGCGCAGATCATCGACATCAACATGGGCTGCCCGGTGAAGAAGGTCACCAAGACGGGCGCGGGCTCGGGCCTGCTGTGCGACTCCTCGCGCGCGGGTGAGATCGTGAAGCAGATCAAGGAAGCCACGGGTCTCCCGGTGACCGTGAAGATCCGCAGCGGCTGGGACGCGAACCAGAGGAACTACCTGCACATGGCCGACGTGCTGGGCGCGGCGGGTTGTGCTGCGCTCGCCGTGCATCCGCGCACGCGCGCGCAGGGCTACTCGGGCAAGGCCGACTGGTCGGTGATCGCTGATCTCAAGCGCCACGTGGGCAACGCGTTTCCGATCATCGGCAACGGTGACGTGAAGACCGTCGCCGACGCGGTGCGCATGCTCGAGACCACGGGCTGCGACTACGTGATGATCGGTCGCGGAGCGCTGGGCAATCCGTGGCTCTTCCGTCAGCTGCTCGGCGGAGAGAAGCCGACCAACGCCGAGCGCATGGAGTTGGTGCTCCGTCACTTCCGTTGGCACATGACCTTCTCGGCGGAAGCGCGCGTGCATCGCGAAGAGTTGCCGCCGGACAAGCGCGCCGCGAAGGACGAGCTGCAGGGCGTGCACAGCTTCCGCAGCCACCTCGGCTGGTACGCGCACGGTCTGTTCGGCGCGTCGGCGTTCCGCGCGAAGATCAATCACGCGAACACCAAGAAGGAAGTCGAAGACGCGCTCGAGTCGTTCTTCATCGGAGCGTCCGCTGATGTCGGTGCGCCCGAGGAAGAGCAGGAGCTCGACTACCGCACCGCGCTCGGCTGACCCGGTACTTGTTTCCCTCTCCCTTCGGGAGAGGGTCAGGGTGAGGGGGTGTCACCTGCAAACCCGAACGACCACTTCCGGAACCGGAATTTTCCGCCGTTGTCGAAGAGCGCACCCTCGAACC
>CBIHPJ010001046.1:0-2208 GCA_966211295.1 uncultured Myxococcales bacterium
CTGCAGTGCCGGCCCTCGCGGCACTCCGAGAGCGCGTTGCCGCGCGCGCGCGCGCTCGACTCCGCGAACACGGAACGCCAGCAGATCGCACGCAACATGCTCCAGTCCGCCATCGAGCAGGCCGAGACCGCGGTGGCGCGTGGAGCGAAGGGCCTCGTGCTCTCGTCTCCCGACTGGCACCCGGGCGTGGTGGGCATCGTGGCCTCGCGCATCGTCGAGCGTTTCTATCGGCCGACCATCCTGATCGGCGTGCACGACGGAATGGGGAAGGGCTCGGCGCGCAGCATCGAGGGCTTCCACCTCTACGACGCGGTGAAGTCCGTGAGCGGGGTGCTCACCCGCTTCGGTGGTCACAAGGCGGCTGCCGGTCTCTCGATCGATCCCGCGCGGCTCCAGGAGTTCACCGACGCGTTCGAAGGTGTCGCCGCGCAACGCCTCGACGACGCCGCGCTCACTCCGCGCTGTCGCATCGACGCGGTGGTCGACCCGAAGGAGCTCGACGAGAAGGCCATCGCGAGCCTCGAGCAGTTGGCTCCCTTCGGCATGGGGAACCCAGAGCCCGTGCTCGCCTTCCGCGGCCAGATGGCCTTGCCGAAGGTGCTGCAGAACAAGAAGCCCGGCGAGCCGGGGCACCTCAAGCTCACGCTCGAGTCAGCGCGCTCCTTCGACATCATCGGCTTCAGCATGGCCGGCAAGGTCGAGCTCACGCAGAAGCCCGTCGACATCGCCTTCAAGGCGGGGATCGAGGAGTACATGGGCATCCCTCGCTTGAAGCTCAAGCTCACGCAGCTGCGCGCGAGCCAGGGCTGATCTTCAGAAGATCATCCCGATGCCGCCGCCGATGTACATGTCGTGCATGTACCCGCGGACGAAGCGGGTCACCTCGACGCGGAACTGAATGCGCACCGTGCCGTCCGCGACCACCGCCGGACGACCGCGAATACCGAGGCCGTACTGGAAGAGGAACTTGGTGCCGCCCAGCGTGACCGTCTGCTGATCAATCTTCGCAACCGAGTACGAATAATCGAACCCGAGGCCGAGCTGCGCGTACACGGCGATCGGCGACTTGGCACCGAACGGCAGCGCGAACGCGGGCGCGAGCGTGAAGTCGTGCAGGTGCGTGTCCACGTTCACCTGCGTGGTGCCCTCCTTGGTCGCCGCGTAGGTCCACGTGAGGTCCATGAAGAACATCTCGCGCAGGAACTCATCGGGAATGAGGCGGCCGAACTCCCAGGTGAAGCGCAGGCCGAAGTAGTAGCGGGGATCCACGCCGCCCTTGGCGCTGTCGAGCAGGGCCACTCCGCTCAGGATCTCTCCGCCGATGCCGATGTTCGGATCGTCGAGGTTCGCGAGCGGCTCTTCGCCTTCCTTCTCTTCTTCGTCTTCTTCGCGGATCTCTTCCGCGCGGCGCTTCTTCTTCGACTTCTTCTCCTTCTGCTTCACCAGGTCGGAGCTGTCGTCGTCGCCGTAGGGAATCGGAGCGTCATCGTCCTGCGCAAAGGCCGACATCGAGGCCACCAGCGCCACTGCCAGAAGAGTGCGGTTCATTGTCAGAGCGATCAGGGCTGGGGGAGCGCGGGGCAGATGTTGTTGTCGCGGCGCGCGGTCGAGGGGCAGTTCGGCATCGACGCAAAGCCGTCGACCATGCACGGCCACTGGCCGCAGCGCAGCTGCATGCGCGACGAGAACTGAATGCAGACTTCCTTCTTCAACTCGGGATCCGTGACGTGCGCCGCGATGATGTCGACCACGTTCTCCGGGGTGAAGTTCTTCGGCGTGTTCAGGTTCTGAGTGATCAGCTGGCGCAGGCCAGGCGTGGTGGCCGACTCGTCGTCGTACGCCTTGATGAGCGCCTTCTGGAGGATCTCCAGCTTCCCGAGCTTGTTGCCCGCCTGGTACAGCGAGGCCGCCACGAGGTTGCCGACCTTGTACATCTCGGGCGCCGCGATCCACTGCTGCTGGGTGAAGTTCTGGAAGGCGGTGCGCAGCTGCTCGTCCATGCACGCGTCGTTGCGGCCCACGTTGCGGAACGCCACCGTGCGCGAGTCATCGAGCGAGATCGCAAGGAAGTTGGGCCGGCAACCCGCGGGCACACCGCACGTCACCGATAAGCCGTGGATGTCGGCGAGGCCCTCGTCGAGCTACTTGAGAAATTTGAACGCCTCGAGCGACCAGCTCCCCAGCGCGGGGTGGAGGCCCTCGTTCGAG
>CBIHPJ010001047.1:0-2205 GCA_966211295.1 uncultured Myxococcales bacterium
CGCTTCGACGAGCTCGCGATGGCGCTCTGCATCGAGGCGGGCAAACCGATCCGCGACGCGCGCGGTGAGGTCACTCGGCTCATCGATACGTTTCGCGAAGGCGCCGAGGAGTCCACGCGGCAGAACGGAGAGACCCTCAATCTCGAGATCTCCGCTCGCGCGCGCGGCTATCGCGGGATGACCAAGCGCGTCCCCATCGGACCGTGCTCGTTCATCAGTCCGTTCAACTTTCCGTTGAACCTCGCGGCGCACAAGGTCGCTCCGGCGATCGCGACGGGATGCACGTGGGTGCTCAAGCCCGCGAGCCACACTCCGATCGGTGCGCTGATCATCGGTGAAGTGCTCGCGGAGACCGATCTTCCGAAGGGCGCGTTCTCCATTCTTCCCGCGCACCGCAGCGGCGCGAACCTGTTCACCGAAGATCCCCGGCTCAAGCTGCTCTCATTCACCGGCAGCCCGAAGGTCGGCTGGGAGTTGAAGGCGAAGGCCGGGAACAAGAAGGTGATCCTCGAACTCGGAGGAAATGCCGCCTGCATCGTCGATGAGGATCAACGCGATCGCCTCGATCACGTGGTCTCGCGGCTGATCATCGGCGCGTTCTACCAATCAGGTCAGAGCTGCATCAGCGTGCAGCGCATCCTCGCGCATGAGTCGATCTACGACGCGCTCAAGGAGAAGCTCGTCGCCGCCACGAAGAAGTTGGTCTCGGGGGATCCGAAGAAGGAAGAGACCTTCATCGGTCCGATGATCAGCGAGGGAGAAGCGTCGCGGCTCGATGGCTGGGTTCAGAGTGCCGTGAAAGCTGGCGGGAAGATCCTCTGCGGCGGCACTCGCAAGGGCACGATGATGGAGGCCACCGTGATCGAGGGCGTTCCGGTGAATGAGCCCCTCGTCACTGAGGAGGCGTTTGGGCCGGTGGTGCTGATGTCGAAGGTGAAGAGCTTCGATGAGGCGCTCGCCGCCGTAAATGATTCGAAGTTCGGGCTGCAGGCCGGCGTGTTCACCAATGACGTGCACCGCGCCATGAAGGCCTGGGACACGCTCGACGTCGGCGGAGTGTTGATCAATGAGGTGCCGAGCTGGCGCGTCGACAACATGCCCTACGGCGGCGTGAAGGACTCCGGGCTGGGTCGTGAGGGGCTGAGGTACGCCATGGAGGACATGACGGAAATTCGGTTGTTGGTGATTAAGGACGCTTAGATCGCCCCTCTCCCCGGCCCTCCCTGCGGAGCGGGGAGAGAGGGAGTGATGGAAATACGTACTGGCGACACTCACGCGGCTGTGAGTCGATTACTCCCGGCCATGGCCTCCGAAGCGCCCGACCTCACGACGCTTTATGCCCTGCACGCCCGCCAGGTCTGGCGGACGTTGCTGCGCCTCGGGGTCAGTCCCGCTGCCGTGGAGGATGCGGTGCAGGACGTCTTTCTCACCGCACACCAGAAGCTGTCCGGCTTCGAAGGGCGATCGAATCCCGCGACGTGGCTCGTGGGGATCGCGGTGCGTGTCGCCGCCAACGCCCGGAGAGCCCGCCGCCCCGTGCAGCTCGTCGACTCCAGTCTCGTCGATCCCTCGCGCGGACCTGATCAACGCCTCGAGCAACAACGCGACCTTCAGGAACTGGAGCAGGTCCTCTCGCGCCTCCCCGAAGAACAGCGCGAGGTGGTGGTGCTGATGGATCTCGAACAGCTCACCGCTCCGCAGGCCGCCGAGGTCCTCGAGGTGAAGCTGAACACCATCTATTCGCGGCTGCGCCTGGGTCGCGCCGCGCTGAGCAAGTCGTTGAAGGAGAGCCGTCATGAGTGAGCGCCAAGAAGACGAAGTCCCCGAGCTCGACGCGGACACCAGGTCGTTCCTCGCGCGGCACCAGCAAACCGGAGAGCCCTCGCCCGAAGCGCTCGAGCGTGTGCAATTGAAGCTCTCGGGACCTCCTGCTCCTGAGACCAAGCTGGCGACGGTCACGCGTTTGCCCAAGCGCCGCCCCATGTTCCCGCCCGAGGTGAAGGCGGCCGCGGCCGTGGTGGTCCTCCTGCTCGGAGCCCAGGCGATCTACCTCGCGGTTCGTCAGCGTGAGGTCGTCGCCGATGATCCGTACGACGTTCCCCAACCGTCGCAGCCGAAGGTCGAGGTGAAGGTCCCTCCTGCGCCGAAGAAGGCAGATACCCAGCGCGTCGCGATCGCCGAAGCGTGGCGCATGGGCGACTTCGA
>CBIHPJ010001048.1:0-2205 GCA_966211295.1 uncultured Myxococcales bacterium
GCCGATGAGATTCACCTTCGGCAGCTGCAGCCCGTCGAGCACCTCGACCATCCACTTCCCGTACTCGTCGTTGAGCACCGAGGGGCGCGTGTCGGCGCTCTTCACCGACTGACCCATCACGTCGACGGCGTAGACGCGGAAGGTCTCCATCAGCGGGCCGAGCTCCACCAGCGCGTGCGCAGAGCTGGCCATCGCTCCGTGGAGGATCACCAGGGGCGCGCCGTTTTCAGGACCGCCGACGAGCACGTGCGTCTCACCGAAGCTGGTCTGCACCGTGCGGCTCTTGGTGGGTTGCTTGATGCGCGCGCGGAACTTGTCGAACCACGCCGCCACCTTCGCCTTGGCTTGCTCGTTCTTGAACATCACCAACTTCATTTGCGGCTCCTCTTGGTCACGCCTTGCATCTGCTGCTCGATGAGCTTCTCGACGAGCTGCGAAGGATTCGGATGCGCGCCCTGCACCCAGGAGATGAGCGCGAAGTAGAAGAACGAGAAGTACGAGACCGCGAAGAGCGGACCGTTCACGTCGGCGCGAAGTTCTCCGCGCTCGATCGCCTCTTCCACCAGCCGCGCCACCACCGCGTGCGCGTGGCCGAGGTGCGGGGTTAAGCGCTGCGCCCACCCCCCCGCGGCGAAGCGCGACTCCTTCCGGAGCGGCCGCGAGAGCGCAGGCCTGCGCTGGTAGTACTTGAAGACGCCGCGGGTGAGCCGCTTGAGCTGCGCTTCGATCGGTCCTTCGCCGAGGTCACCCAGCACCTTCGCGAGCGTGGCCTCGAGATCGTGGAAGAGCGCGGCGTGCAGCAGCTCCCGCTTGTCCCCGAAGTGATGCAGCACCGTGCCGGCCGACACCCCGGCTCTCGAGGCGATGGCGCGCAGGCTGGCGCCCTCGAAGCCCACGCGCTCGAACTCCTCGCGGGCGGCGTCGAGCACCGCGTTCCCGGTGGCCGTCTTCTGCGCGGTTCGGCTGTTGGTTGGTTCGTTGAACACGTTCAATGAACACGTTTAACGAACCCAGTCACCGGCGTCCAGCTGAACTGCGATACGAACCCGTCATGTCCGAAGCCGTCACGCGCCAGCTCGAAGTCGCCGGGAAGTTGCTCGTTCAAGGTCGTCTCCCGGAGGCGCTGGAGGCCTACCGCCGCATCGTGCAGGCCGTGCCCGCCGAGCTCTCCGCCCGCCAGAAGATCGCCGAGATCCTCGCGCGCCAGGGGAAGAAGGAAGCCGCGGTGGCGGAGTATTCGGAGGTGGTGAAGCGCTTCGCGGAGCAGGGCGACTTCTTCAAGGCCACCGCGCTCAGTCGCGTGATCCTCTCGCTGGATCCGAATCACAAGGTGGCGCAGCAGCACCTCGCCGAACTCTACGCCTCGCGCCCGGGTGGACCTTCCACCGCGCCGGCCCACCAGGCAGCGGCACTCGACACCGAGGCGTTCGTTTCTGCTCCGGCCGCGAGCGCTGCTGATCAGGCACCCGAAGAGTTGCAGCTCGAGGACCTCTTGCCGGAGGCCGAGCCGCCGCTCCCTCCGCGCGATGCGCTGCCGCACATTCCGCTCTTCTCCGCGCTCAGCACCGAGGAGTTCCTCGCCGTGCTCAGCAGCGCGATGGACGCGAAGACGGTGCGCGCGGGGCAGCCCATTCTCACCGAGGGTGAGCCGGGTCAGTCGATGTTCGCGCTCGCGCAGGGAACGGTGTCGGTGTGGCGCAAGGCGGAGAAGGTCGCCGAGATGCACGAGGGTGACTTCTTCGGAGAGATGGCGCTCCTCTCTGGCGCGCCGCGCACCGCAACGGTGAAGGCGGAGACCGACGTGGTGGTGCTCGAGTTCCCGCGCGAGAGCATGGGGCCGATCGTGAACGCGTATCCCGGCGTGCGCTCGACGCTCGACCTGTTCCACAAGGACCGCATGCTCGCGAACATCATTCGTGCGAGCCCGATTCTGCAGCTGCTCTCGCTCGACGAGCGGGTGGCGCTGACCAGCGCGTTCCAGCCGTGCACGTTCGCGGCGAACGAGGTGGTGCTCCAGGAAGGGACGCCGGGTCTGGCGGTGTTCCTGCTGCTCCGCGGGCGATGCGGCGTGTCGCAGGGCGGGGCCTCGGGCGTGTATCCCGATCTCGTGGAAGGTGACGCGTTCGGAGAGATCTCGGTGCTCACCAGGATGTCGGTGTCTGCGACGATCACCGCGAAGGAGAAGGCGCTCGCGTTGTGCGTGAT
>CBIHPJ010001049.1:0-2204 GCA_966211295.1 uncultured Myxococcales bacterium
GTGCGAATGAGTCAGTACGAGCAGGGCGGGTTGTACGACCCGCAGACGGAGAAGGACAGCTGCGGTATCGGTTTCGTCGCCAACATCAAAGGCGAGAAGTCGCGCGGCATCGTCGAGCAAGCGCTGGAAGTGCTGCAGCGCATGGCGCACCGAGCAGCGACGGGAGCTGACCCGCTCACCGGTGACGGCGCGGGGATCATGGTTCAGATCCCGCACCGCTTCTTCAAGCGCGAAGGCCTCGAGCTCGGCTTCGAGATGCCGCGTCGCCGCTGCTACGGCGTGGGCCAGGTCTTCCTCCCTGCTGACGCGTTCGCGCGTGCCGAGTGCGAGCGCATGTTCGCCGAGGTCGTGCACCAGGAAGATCAGAAGCTCCTCGGTTGGCGCGACGTGCCGATCGATCCGTCGAAGTTGGGTCCGGTCGCGCGCGGCGTGCTCCCCGTGATGCGGCAGATCTACATCGCGCGTCGTCGCTGCGTGCCCAGCGCCTTCGAGCGGAAGCTCTTCATCATTCGCAAGCTGGTGGAGAACCGCGTGCGCGCGTCGGGAGTGGATCCCGAAGGCCGCTTTCACGTCGCGTCGCTCTCCGCGGAGACCATCGTCTACAAGGGACTGCTGCTCCCTTCGCAGTTGCCGGAGTTCTACGGCGACCTGCGCGATCCGGAGTTCGTCTCAGCGATCGCCGTCGTGCACTCGCGCTTCTCCACCAACACTTCGCCCACCTGGGATCTCGCGCAGCCGTTCCGCTTCATCGCGCACAACGGCGAGATCAATACGGTGCAGGGCAACCGCAACTGGATGAACTCGCGGCGCAGCCTCCTGCAGTCTGCGAAGTTCGGCGGCACGCTCGACCGACTGCATCCGATCATCGTTCCAGGGAAGAGCGACTCGGCGCAGTTCGACAACATGCTCGAGCTGCTCACGCTCGGTGGCCGCTCCCTGCCGCACGCGATGATGCTGATGATCCCCGAGGCGATCGACTCGAACACCGAGATCGATGACGCGCGGCGCGCCTTCTACGAGTTCAGCAGCTCGTTGATGGAGCCGTGGGATGGCCCGGCCGCGATCACGTTCACCGATGGTCACCTCGTGGGCGCCACGCTCGATCGCAATGGTCTGCGTCCTGCGCGCTACGTGGTGACTCGCGATGATCGCGTGATCCTCGCGAGCGAGACTGGCGTCATCGATCTCCCTCCGGAGCAGGTGGTGCGGAAGGGGCGTCTGCAGCCGGGACGCATGTTCCTCGTCGATACGGTCGAAGGACGAATCCTCGAAGACGCCGAAGTGAAGAAGGAGATCGTCAACCGCTGGCCGTACCGCAAGTGGCTCTCGCACAACGTCTTCACGTTCGAGGAATTGCCGCACGCGGATCCGCCTGCGGTGCCGGGTGACGAAGAGCTCGCGCGGTTGCAGCGTGCGTTCGGTTACTCGGATGAAGATCTGCGGCTGCTGCTCGCTCCGATGGCGGAGACTGGCAAGGAGCCCACGGGATCGATGGGCAATGACGCTCCGCTCGCGGTGCTGAGTGATCGCGCTCCTTCGCTCTTCGATTACTTCCATCAGCTCTTCGCGCAGGTGACGAACCCGCCGATCGATCCGCTGCGCGAGGCGATGGTGATGTCGCTCGCCACCAGCATCGGTCCCGACGGGAACACCTTCGAAGAGAACCCGGAGCAGTGTCATCGCCTGTCGTTGCCTGGTCCGATCCTCGACAACGAGCACGTGGCGCGGCTGAAGGCGATGCGTTCGCTCGGGGTGTTCGAGCCTCGCGTGCTGCCGATCACCTACACGGGCGCGCTCGATGAAGCGGTCGCGAAGCTCTGCGATGAGGCTGTCGCCGCGGTCGAAGACGGCGCTGACGTGCTGATCCTGAGTGATCGAGGAGTCGATGCGCGTCGACTTCCGATCCCTGCGCTGCTCGCGCTGAGCGCGGTTCATCAGCGTCTCGTGAAGGACGGTATTCGCCGACATACCGGTTTGTTGATCGAGACCGCGGAGGCGCGCGAGGTGCATCACTTCGCGCTACTGATCGGCTTCGGCGCGGCCGCGGTGAATCCCTGGCTCGCGATTGACTCCATCAATTCATCGGACGGCGCGAAGCACTTCATCAAGGCGATCAACGAGGGCCTGCTGAAGGTGATGTCGAAGATGGGCATCTCCACCGTGCAGTCGTACCGCGGCGCGCAGATCTTCGAGGCGGTGGGGCT
>CBIHPJ010001050.1:0-2204 GCA_966211295.1 uncultured Myxococcales bacterium
GGTGGCGCTGCCCAGGGACTTCGCGTGGTGAACAGCGGGACATGGCTCTTCCTGCGCTTCGTGCACGTTCGCTCCGGAAATGGCGGCGCGGGCGCAGACGGAGTCGCGGGTCGCTCGGGCGCTGCCGGCAACGCCGGATTTCCAGGCGAGAGCGCGACTCGCGGAGTTCCCAACACGAATCCTCGCGGAGGAATTGGCGGACTCAGCGCGGGCAGTGGCAGCGGCCACAACGGCGGCGTCGGCGGAGCGGGCACGACTCCCGACGGTGCCTGGGGAACGGGGACCGGTGCAGGGGCGGGTGGATGGAGTGGATGCCGCATCGCCGGCAATGGATTGAACGGTGCGACCGGCGCAACTCCGCCGAATGGTGCGCGCGGTGTGAGCGCAACTGGCTCGGGTGCGTTGACCACTCTCGGACTGTGGGTCGCTCCGTTGGCTGCGACTGCGGGTCAATCGGGAAGCGAGGGCGTGGGCGGATCGAGCGGAGGTGGTGGCGGCAAGCTCACGTGTCTCGCGTTTCCTGAAGCGGGCGGAGGTGGCGGCGGCGGCGGCGCGAGTGGGACGGGTGGAAGTGGCGGCACGGCGGGAATTTCGGGCGGAGCGTCGATCGCGATCACGCTGATGACTTCTCGTCCTTCGCTGCATGAGGTCTCGATCGAGACCGGTGACGCGGGCAACGGCGGACTCGGCGGGATCGGTGGCGCGGGCGGAGTGGGTGGTGCGGGCGGGCCGGGAGGAAATGGTGTCGGTTGGTTCGATGCGTTCGGTGAGCAGTTGCAGTCGGGGCGTGGTGGCTGGGGCGGGGCGGGTGGATTTGGAAGCGCGGGCGGGCGGGGTGGTGATGGGGCTCCGGGTGTGAATGTTGGGATTTGGTGCAGTGGCGTCAGTGGGTTTGCTCCGGGGAACAGCACCACGTGGGTTCTCGGTGCCCCCGGTTTGACGGGGAGTGTTCGTGCTCAGCGAGTGAACTTGTTCGGGTGCTAGGCGGACGCCCTCACCCCGACCCTCTCCCGAAGGGAGAGGGAGTTACATTCGTGAAGTGACGCAGCTGCTCCTGGTGCATCCGAGCTCGAACGACGCGTCCGAGATCACCTCGGCCCTCGCGATCCGTCAGGACGGAATCAGTTACCGGGTCGTCGAGTCGCTCGACAGCGCGCGCCGCCTCCTCAAGGAAAAGCCCTTCGACGCAGTCCTCATCGGCCCCGGGCTCAAGAGCCTCAGCCTCGCCGCCTTCTACAAATTCGCAGGCGGCCTCAAGCCGAAGCCGAAGGTGATGCTCCTCGGGGAACGCGAAGCGGGCATCACCACCGTGGCGCAGGGGAAGCCCGAGTTCGTCGTCGATCAACTCCTCGCGATCCTCGGGCTCACGCGCTCCGCTTCCTTCGATTCGAAGGTGATCGAAGAGCTCGGCTTCGCTGGCGCCGTCGAGTTCGCGCGCGTCGAGTGGAAGGGCGCACCGGAGCCGCTCCTGCGCGCTCAAGTCCGGCGCGGCGAGTTCGAGCCCGACGATCTCGCCGACGCACAACGCGCAGGTCAGCTCCACGGCCCCGGCCTCGCGAAGACGCTCGAAGTCTTCTGGGACGATCCTCGTCCTCACCTTCTGCAGATTCTTCCCGCCGGCGTTTCGCTGCAGCGATTGCTCCGTCAGCGTCCGGTGTGGGGCACCGATCTCGCGGTCAGCATCGCGCGAGGTGCAGCAGAAGGAATCGCCACGTTGCACGCCGCGGAGTTTTCAGCAGGCACTCTCAGAGCACCCTCGATCTGGCTCACTGAAGAAGGCGAAGTGCTGCTGCTCGGTCACGGCCTCACGCAGCTCCCGTACACCCGCCAGACCTATTACGGCCTGCCCAGCGAAGCGCCGCCCGAGGAATACGGAACCCAATCTCCTCCGCGCGTCCCGGGAGATCCCTTCCGGCTCGGCATCCTCCTCATGCAGCTCGCGGTGAACGACAGTCCGGTCCGTCAGCTCTCGCCGATGGTCTACCTGCAACGCGACTGGGAGCCGGAGTTCGACGATCACGTGGACGCACTCGGCACTCCCGTGACTCGCGTCCTGGAGTTGCTCTTCCAACCCGACTCTGTCGATCGCCCTCGCGGAGAGCTGCTCCGCAACGTGCTCGACGAGATTTCGCCGAGAGGAAGACAGCGCCTGATCGCAGAAGCGGTGAGGTGGTCCCGAGTTGCTCCCGACTCTTCGTGGTGAC
>CBIHPJ010001051.1:0-2200 GCA_966211295.1 uncultured Myxococcales bacterium
TGCAGCTCTTTCATCTGCTCCTCTCTGCCGGTTTATCCCGGCGCACCCTCACCCCTGCCCCTCTCCCCGCTGGCGCAGGGAGAGGGAAAACCGATTGAGAAGAGCTTCGCTCCTGGGTCCCGACGTCGTGACTTTCAGCGTTCGCGTCTCCTGCGTGGTGACCTCGAGTGTGATTCGCAAGGCGTCGTCGGGCGCCGCTCCGGGAATGTGATCGATCCACTCCACGAGGAACGCGCCTTCGCTCTCGAGCAGATCGTGAAAGCCCGTGGAGAAGAGATCGGCCTCGCTCGTCAGCCGATAGAGATCGGAGTGATGCAGCGTGAGCCTTCCTCGGTACGACTGAATGATCGAGTACGTCGGGCTCGACACTTCGTCGGCGGCCACGCCGGCTCCTTCGGCCACACCGCGCGAGAAGAGCGTCTTGCCTGCGCCGAGCTGTCCAGTGAGACCGACGAAATCGCCTGAGAGCAGCACGGCCCCGAGCGCCTTGCCGAGCGCGTAGGTCTCGTCAGCGTTCTTTGAGACGAGCTCCACGTCAGCGTCCCCAGCGGCGCCAGACCTCGCCGAGTCCATCGAGGAGATCGCTTGCAACGAGGCCCATCTCGCCGTGCTTTTCCTTCGCGAGATCGCCCGCCAGTCCGTGCACCCACGTGCCCGCGACCGCCGCGTCTTCGGTGGAGAGCCCCTGTGCGAGCAATGCGCCGCAGAGCCCCGCGAGGACATCTCCCGTTCCGCCCGTCGCCATCCCGGGGTTCCCCGTCGGATTGATGAACACCGTTCCGTCGTCGCGCGCGATCAACGTGCGGGCTCCCTTCAGCACCAACACCACCTGGTGATCCTTCGCGAACGAGCTCGCCAGAGACACGCGGTTCTTCTGCACCTCAGCGGTGGTGAGATTCACGAGTCGCGACATCTCCCCGGGATGCGGCGTGAGCAGCAGCTCGCTCTTTGCCTTCTGCAGAACCTCCAGGTGACCCGCGATCGAGTTCAGCGCGTCCGCGTCGAGCACGCAGGGACACTGCAGCTCTTCGAGGAAGGGACCGATCAACTTGAAGGTGTCGTCGTCGCGCGCGATGCCGGGACCGAAGACCACCGCGTCTTTGCCCTCAGCCGCCTCGAGGAGCGCGTTCAGATCCCGAGGACCCAGCGCGCCTTCATTCACGAGCTCGAGGCCCATCAACTCGGGCGCATGCTGCATCACGGGAACCAGCGCCTCGGGCCTCGTCGCGACGGTGACCAGCCCTGCTCCACCGCGGAGGACGCCACGAGCCGCGAGCGCAGCGGCGCCTGTCTTTCCCCAGCTGCCACCGATCACCAGCACATGCCCGTAGGTGCCCTTGTGCGTATCGGCCTTCCGCTGCGGAATGCGCCCACGCACGTCGCTCTCTTCGAGCAGGTACACATTCGGAGTGCCCGCAAGCACTCGCTCCGCTGCGCGCGGAATGCCGATATCGATGATCTCGAGGCGACCTGATCGACTCGCGCCCGGCTCGATCACCTGGCCCAGCTTCGCGAAGCCGAACGTGGTGGTGACGTCCGCCGACACGCAGACCGAGAACGGAACACCGGAATCGCTGTCGAGCCCCGAGGGCAGATCGGCGGAGATCACCTTCGCGCCCGACGCACGCCACTGAGAGATCCGACCGATCGCATCAGCGATACGTCCCTCGGGCGCACGTGAGAGACCCGTGCCGAGCAGCGCGTCGATCACCACGTCACCTGGACCCGCGCCGAGCTCCGACATGATCGGCGACGGAGTCACTCCGCTCGCCTTCAGCGCCTCGAAGTTCCGCAGCGCATCGCCCTTGAGACCCGCGCCCTCACCGGTGAGCTCGACGAAGACCGTGCGGCCGAGGCCAGCGAGCTTGCGCGCGACCACCAATCCATCGCCGCCGTTGTTCCCCAGGCCGCACAGCACGAAGAACCGGCCGCCTTGCCCGGCTTCCTTCAACGCCGCCTGGCAGAGCGCCTCGCCCGCGTTCTCCATCAACACGGAGCCGGGCATGCCGTGCTCGGCTGCAGCCGCGTCGACGGCACGCATCTGGGCCGCGGTGAGCGCGCGCTTCACGGGTTCCTCAGGATCTCCACCATCTCGCGCACGGCACGATCGAAGCCGACCATCACCGCGCGCGCGACGATGGAGTGGCCGATGTTCAGCTCGTCGATCTCAGGCAGCTTCGCGATGGCGCGCACGTTCTCG
>CBIHPJ010001052.1:0-2189 GCA_966211295.1 uncultured Myxococcales bacterium
CACCGCGGGGCTACCCCGCATTCCGATCAATGCTCAGTGCGGAGCGGGGAGAGGGTCGGGGTGAGGGGCGAGCGTCAGGGTCCCGCATCCGCCCCACCATCGATCCCGCCGTCCATTCCACCATCTGAAGGAAACCGATTCACGCGATGGAGCCGCGCCCCTCGATCGGCGCCCGCGAAGAACCACGCTGTCGTCTCATCGAGCCGCAGCACGCGCGCAGTGCCTCCGTTGAGGAGACCCAGGCGATACAGCTCCTGCCGCTCGTTTTTCTCCACTCGGTAGAGCCCGCCGCCCACGTTGCTGTTGAGCAGGAACACGAGCTCTTTCCCGTCGCTCGCGAGATCAGCGGGACTCGTATTCGACGGCAGCTGGAGCACGTCGTCGTCAGGCCCACCGATCAGCGGAGAGCGCATCAAGGTGCCGCCGAGCAGCGACGCGTTGAACCAGTACAGCCAGGGATCGCGAATCGCCACGCCGCGGGCGCCCGACCACGCGATGCCGCGCTTGATCAACTCGACGCCGGGCGCTTCTTCGGGCCAGCCCGAGCCGCCGTCTCCGCTCATCATCCCGGCGTCGCTCGTCCCCGCATCGCTCATTCCGCCGTCGCTCATTCCGGCGTCGCTTGCTCCGGCGTCGCTTGCTCCGGCGTCGGAGGGTCCTGCATCGCTCATCATCCCCGCATCAACGGGACCCGCGTCCGGAGGCTCAGGCTCGTAGCCCTGCCCCTCGAGACCCACGTGCTTCAAGTCGCGGCCGAGCGTCGCGTTGCGCTCCTGGAAATAGATTCCCGCTTCGTCCACGAGCACGACCGCGAAGCCGCCGGCGTTCATTCGCGCGCGCACAAGCTTCTGCGGCTGCCCGCCATCGAGGCTCATCGCCCACAGGTGCGTGGCGCCGCCCCAGTACAACCGGCCGTTGAACGGAATCAGCCGGGTGTCCGCCGTCGGTGACGACTCCATCATGGTGCCGAAGTCGATCAGCGTGTCGCGCTGCTCCGCGTCGAAGTCCATGCGGTTGAGGCGCTGGCTCCCGTCGCTCTTCGCGTCGAACCAATAAAGATGGGTGCCGTCGTTGGTGAGCGCGGACGCACGAATCAACGAAGTGAGGACGTCGTGCACGTCGCCGCCATCCAGCGGAAGGAACTGGAGTGAGGACGGCTTGCCACTCCCGCCAAAGGAAGGGCTCGAGGGCTGGGTAGTCCAGAACGCGCCGCGCGGCGTGAGCGTGAGATCGACCGGTTGATCGAGATCCTCGGCGACGACCGTCGGGTCATCGCTCTTCTTCTTCTCTACGGGACCGCAGGCAACGACGAGGGCACCGAGGCACACCACCCACGGGGGAAGCCGCATGCGATGCATTGCGCGGCGCGCTCAAGGTGGATCACGCGAATGCGACAAATATTCGAAGCCCGTGTCTGGGGGCGAACGGCTGGTCGTTCAACTCTCCAAGGACACGAAAATGACTTCGATTCGGTACTTCTTCATCTCGGCATTGGCAGTGGCGGCATTGGTCTCGGCGTGCGGTCCCGCGGGCGGCGACGAGTGCACCAAGGACACGGACTGTAAGGGCTCGCGCGTGTGCCAGGTCGGCTCGTGTGTCGACCCGTTGACCTCGAGCGGCGGCGGCAACGGCGGCACTGGAGGCGGCAGTGGCTCAGGTGGAGGCGGTGGAAACAGTACGCAGGCGTGCAACAGCGGCCGCGACTCGGATTGTCCGAATGGCTTCTGGTGCCAGCAGAAGGTCTGCACGGCCACCACGCTCAAGAAGGTCGGCGATACCTGCCAGACCAACACTGACTGCGCGGGCGGCGCGTGCCTCGTGCGCAACACGGGTGACATCGCGGGTTACTGCTCGAAGCGCTGCGAGAGCTTCTCCAGCTGCCCCTCGTTTTGGGACTGCAAGGATCTCTCGAACGCCGCGGGTACCTACTGCGTTCAGAACTGATCCCTGACCGATCGTGAGTGGCGCTAGCTCTCGGCCAGCGCCGCCACCTTCTCCACGCGGAAATAGATCTCCTGCTCCTCGAACGCGTCGAGGAGCGGCTCGAGCGGAGCGGCGATGGGAGCGAGCACCTTCACGTCCCACTCGGTGTCCCGGCCGTACTCGTCGGAGGCTTCGATCATCACGCGCAGGCGAATCGGTTCGCGCAGATCGAGCTGCCAATCGTCGACCGAGGTCATGCTTCCGGC
>CBIHPJ010001053.1:0-2178 GCA_966211295.1 uncultured Myxococcales bacterium
CACCGAAGGAGACGGTTTGTAGATCTTCGAGTTGAACCGCCAACCTTTGGGCACTGGCAATTCGATGTTGGCGGTCTCCGCCTTCCAACCTCCGAGGAGGACCAACACGACTGCGAATGGAGCGCTCACGAGCACGTCGGAGATTGTGCTCGTCTACGTCAGACTGGCGCAATTCCATGACCTCTCGAATTTCAGCGCTTGCCGAGCTCGACCCGCTCTCCGTTCCGCTGCCTCACGGCACGGAGGTGACCCTGCGCGTCGAGCGCGTGCTCAACGGGCGGCGTGTGCCTCAGGGATTGATCGGTCGCGTGGTGCGCGCGCGCGATGGCGGGTTCGACGTGTTGGTCACTGGAGTGGGAGAGCTCTGGTACGCGCGCACTGAGCTCGCGCCGCGCCGGGCAGGGCAGATCGAGTACGCACATCGTCGCGAGGCTGCGTGGCAGGCGCTGTATCCGTGCCGGGTACTCGAGGCGACGGTGGGCAGCCGCGCGTGGGGACTCGCTGATGAGAAGTCGGACACCGATGTGCGCGGTGCGTTCGCGCTGCCGTTCTCGTGGACGGGCGGATTGCACGAGCCTCCCTCCGAGCTGATCAGCGCCGATGGGAGTCAGACGTTCTGGGAGCTCCGAAAGCTCATCGAGCAGGCGCTGCGCGCTGATCCGAACACCTTCGAGTTGCTCTTCGTGCCGACCGTGAAGCCGCTCGATGAACTCGGGCGGTGGGTGCTCGAGGCGCGTGAGTCGTTCGTCTCCAAGCTGCTCTTCGGGAGCTTCGGCCGCTACGCGCTCAGTCAGTTGAACAAGCTCTCTGCGAGCCAGCGCCTCGCTGAGCATCGCGATGCCGTGCTCGGTTGGTTGCAGGAGGAGCCGGCTCCTTCACTCGAGGAAGTGGGAAAGAGGCTCGCCGCGATCTCTCCGCGGAGCGCAGCGACCCAGGGAGACGCTGAGCATCAAGCGCGTTTGTATTTGAAGCAGCTCTACCGCTCGCTGTGGGACCAGGGACTGCTCGAGACCAACGACTTCAAGGGACTCACGCAGTACGCGCGTGAGGGTGGGCGTCGTCCGCCTGATGCGCGATCGCTGCGGCCGAAGAATGCGTACAACTTGCTGCGGTTGATCGAGCTGGCGCGTGGGTGGCTGGCGACGGGGACTCCTGTGTTTGAGGCGACCGGCGCGTTTCGCGAGAAGTTGCTCAGAATCAAGCGCGGTGAGTTGTCGCTTGATGAGGTGCTCAAGGAGGCGGAGGCCATGTCTCCGTCACTCGAAGAGGCGCGCGATCAGTCGCAGCTTCCTGAGCAGCCGGATTTCGAGCGGGCTGATCAGTTGCTCAAGCGGATTTCGTCTGAGCTCGCGCGCAGGCACGTGTTGAAGGCGCCGGGTCCGTGGGCGGAGTGAGCACGCCCTCACCCCGACCCTCTCCCGAAGGGAGAGGGAGATAATTACACTCGGTACTTCGCGGGGACTTCGACTCGCAACGTGGTCGGCGTGCCGGGAGATGAATCGATGGCGAGCTTTCCTCCGCTCATCTCCACGTGCGCCTTCATGCGAAGCAGCCCAAGCCCATCGATGCGCCCCGATGAGGTGTTCGCCTCGAAGCCCTGGCCGTCGTCCTTGATCTCCATGCTGAAGCCGCCCTGCACGGCCTGAATGCTCACCGAGACCCGCGCGGCCTTCGCGTGCAACGCCACGTTGGTGAGCGCTTCCTGCGCCACTCGATACAGCGTGGTGCTCATCGAGTTGTCCAATTGCTCCACCGTGTCGGCCGCCTTCAGCTCCACGCCGATGCCGGTGCGGCTGGTGAAATCCTGCAGGTACGTACGCAGCGAAGGGATGAGCCCGAGATCATCGAGCATCGCGGGCCGGAGATCGCTCGCGAACCGGCGCACTTCCTCCATCGACAGCGAGAGCAGCTTGCGCGTGCGCGACACGCTGTCGAGGAACGCAGGCCGCTGATCATCAGGATCCAGCGCAGCGATCGCCGCGCTGATGTCAGCGAGGCTCTTTACGATCACGCCGTTGAGATCTCGGCTGATGCGCTTGCGCTCATCTTCTTGTGCGCGGAGCAGCTGCCGACTGAGATCACTCAGCCGCTCCTGCATCTCGCGAGACTGCTCGAGCAACGACGCTTGCCGCTGCTCGCTGCGCTTCAACGACTCGACCGCCTCGGTCCTCTCCTGCA
>CBIHPJ010001054.1:0-2165 GCA_966211295.1 uncultured Myxococcales bacterium
GGGGCGAGGCCACGCTCAAATGGATGCTCGCGCCCGATGAAGAGCTCGGAGATCGGATCGTTCAGGTGCGAGCCAGCGGCCCTCTCGGCAAGGAGCCCGCGCGGCTCCAGGGCTTCCGCACCGACGGCGGCGTGATCCTCACCGTCACCGATCTCGCCGGTCTCCCCGTGCCCGCGCAGAAGCTCAGAGTGGGGATGCTCGAGCTCACGACCTCGGCCGATGGACTCACCGAGATCGCACAGACCTCGGGGGAGGTCGTGCACGCCGAGTGGCCCGGGCTGCGACTCGAGCTCGGCGCTGACGGAGGCGTGAGCAACCAGCAACCGGGCGTGCAGGCGCAGGTGCCCGTGGCCGTTCGACCTGGGCTGCCGATGAACGTCCGAGTCTCTCGGAGCGGCGACGGCGTGGAGTGGTGGGTGGAGACTCCGCAGGGAGAGATCGTGGACGGCCGCTCGGTCGAGTTGAGCGGTCCCGACGGAGTGCGCCGAGTGGTGAGCCGCGGCAAGTCGCGTGAGCCGCTCGCCCGCGGCCTCCTCTCCATCACCGACGTCGAGAGCCGCGTGTGCGCGGTGGTGGAGGGCACGCCGTGATTGCCCTCGGTCTGGCGGCGTGGGTGCTCGCTCAAGCTCCGGTGGTGAGCCAGTTCGACGACGGCGTGCTCGTGGGCCGCGTCTGCGAAGACGTCGACGGCGACGAGCGCTGCGCGAGTGATGAGCCTGGCGTGGAAGCCGCGCGCGTGCTCCTCGAGACGGGCCTCGAGGCGGTCACTGATCGGGACGGGCGCTTTCACTTCGCCGCGGTCTCTGGTCGCACCGCTGACGTCTATGGGGGAGGGCGGCTCGTTCAGGGCCGTCACCGCGTGAAGGTGGATCCTGGTTCGCTGCTCGGCACGTGGGGCGGCACCGAGCGGGGAAAGAACGTCGAGGTCTCCGCGGGGTCAGCGGTCTTCGTCGACTTCGCGCTCAAGCGTGGTGAGGCCGCGCCCGCGTCCCTCAGTCAGAAGCCGTCCGCGGTGAGGAAAGAGGCCGAGGGGCTCGAGTACGAGCTGTCGATCTCAGTGCCCGAGGGAGAGTCGGCGACGATCGGCGGAGAGTCGGTGCCAGACGGAAAGCGCTGGGTGCGGCTCGCCGATGGGACGAATCGCGTTCCGGTCGCGCTCCAGCGGCCCGGTCAGTTGCGGCTGTGGATGTTCACCATCGATCTCGTTCGTCGGCGCGGCAGCGTGCTGCTCATTCCGCGGGGGCTCGAGCCATTCGGAAAGGTGTCGTGGTCCGCGGTGGGCGTGGTCTCCGCTGAGCTGCCGCCGGCGACCACGCTCGCAGTGGGTGGAGCGTCAGTCGCGCTCGACTCGTCAGGCCGTGGCGCGCTGAACGTTGCGGGCGATGAAGTTCTGCTCGCGATCGGGTCGGGCACCGCCCAGTGGACCCAGTCGCTGCGCAGACTCGGAGCCGCCGGCGTCTTCGTGGTCGGTCTCCTCGATGTGGAGGCGAACTTCGACGTGCGGACCGGCGCCTTCAACGTGTTCGGCCGCGGCGCAGCTGCGGCTCGCGCGGCGTTCGCTGGCTTCAAGCTCGGCGTCGAGCTCGATCTGCGCGACGTCGATTTCCGCGGTGCTAACGGAGAGAGTCAATTCCAGTCGCGCACGTTGCTCGACGCACGGCGAGTCGACGTGTTCGCGCGCCAGCTCGATCCCATGCGCAATCAGCTCGCCTATGCCGACGACAGCGCGACGGTGGCGAGCAACCCGTCCGAAGGCCGCTTTCGCGTGGAGCTCTCGCGCGAAGGGTGGGGCCGCCTCGGCTACGGCAGCGCGCGTTGGTTTCAAGCGAACGCGGATGCAGGCCGTGCGCACCGGGCAGTGCAGGGCGCGTTTCTCGAGCTGAAGACACCGACGGAGAAGTCAGCGTTTGGTTTGGAGCTGAAGGGAGTCGCCGCGCCCGCGCAGGCCGATCTCCTGACGGGCCTTACGCGCCAGCAGATGCACGAGCGCTTCGAGAGCACTGGAGGAAGTCTCTTCTTCCTCTCGAAGAGTTCGGTGGTGGCGGGCAGTGAAGTGGTTCGGGTGGAGTGGCGCGATTCGGTCACGCAGCTTCCAGTCCGCGATCTGCATCTCCAGCGTCTGCGCGACTACACGATCGATCTCTTCACCGGTCGCATTCTGCTCG
>CBIHPJ010001055.1:0-2156 GCA_966211295.1 uncultured Myxococcales bacterium
AATAGATTGCGCGCCGCTACGTGAGGCGGCCGATGCATCGTCCTGGGATGGCATTCGTTCTGGTCATCTCGACCATGGCGCAAGCGCAGATGCCTGCGTTCTTCGATCCGCCTCCGCTGGCCAAACGGCGAGTGCTGGACGCGGTGAGGACCACCACTGCTCCGGACATCGACGGCGACGGCAGCGACCCTGCGTGGAAGCTCGCGAAGCCCAGCGGCGACTTCGTGCAGTTCGAGCCCAAGCAGGGCCAGCCGCCCACGCACAAGTCCATCGTCCGCGTGCTGTTCGACGAGCGCGCGCTCTATGTGCTCGCCGAGCTCGAGCAGCCTGGAGGATGGACCGCGTTCAACCAGCGCGACATGCGCCGCGACTTCCCCACCAACGAGTGCGACAGCTTCTCCGTCATCCTCGACACGCTGGGCGACGGACGGAACGCGTTCAGCTTCTCGGTGAATCCGTTCGGCGCGCAGCGAGAAGAGCAGGTCGTCGAAGATTCGTTGTTCGAGCCGAATTGGGACACCGTGTGGCGCGCGTCGACGAAGCGCGATGAGAAGGGGTGGACCGTCGAGGTCGCGATTCCCTGGAAGTCACTGCGCCACGGCGGGAAGAACACCGTGTGGGGCGTGCAGTTCTACCGACGCGAGCGCGGCATGAACGAAGACACGGTGTGGAGTCCCGTGCCGCGCACCGTGAGTCCGTGGCGCATGCCCTACGCCGGAGTGATCAACGGTCTCGAGCCCGCGGAGTCTTCGCTCCTCTCCATGCAGCTGCGCCCGTACCTCATCGGTCGCTTGCTGAAAGAAGGCGACAATCCGGTCACCGTCGCGCCCAGCGGAGGCGGTGAGGTGACGTGGAATCCGGCGTCGTCGACCACGATCGATCTCACCGCCAACACCGACTTCGCCGAGACCGACGTCGATCGCCGCGTGGTGAACCTCTCGCGCTTCTCGGTGTTCTTTCCCGAGCGTCGCCAGTTCTTCCTCGAATCAGCGGGCGTGTTCGCCGCGGGCTTCCAGGGATTCCTGCAGCCGTTCTTCAGCCGGCAGATTGGTCTGAGCGATGGCGCCTCGGTGCCGATCAGCTTCGGAGCGCGCGGGGTGTACCGCACGCCCGAGCGCGCCGCGGGAGCACTGGTGGTGCACACCATGCCCACCGCGACCACCAATCCTTCGCTCTTCGGAGTGGCCCGCTACAGCCACAACCTCGGCGAGCAGAGCCGCGTGGGAGGCATGGTCGTCTACCGCCACGACTTCGACGGCGCGCTCGGTCCCTCGAGTGACAACGTGGTGCCGGTGATCGACGGCATGTTCCGCACGGGACCGTTCACGATGGCGGGAACGCTGATGGGCTCCTCCACCTCGACCCCCGGAGAGCAGGCGCGCTTCGGCACCGCGGCCACCGCGGAGGCGCGCGTGCAGGGCAACTGGGGAAATCTCGGCATCTGGGGCCTCGCCACCACGAAGGACTTCGAGGCGAAGACTGGCTTCGTGGCGCGCGGCGACATCATGGGCGTGGGAGGGAACTTCGGCCTCGACTACCGGCCCGACTGGTTGCCCTCGTGGCTTCGCTCGATCGGCCCCTTCGCCGAGGGCTACGTGTTCTGGGGCGCGAGCGACAGGCAGTTCCAGGAGGCGAACGCGTACGTCTCTCCCATGTGGTTCCTCTTCAAGGGCGGAGATGAGGCGTGGCTCTTCGTGGAGAAGTCCGCGCAAACGATCAAGGATCCCTTCGAGCCTGTGCAGCACGTGTACTTCGCTCCGGGGAATTATTCGTACGAGCGCATGGGCGCCGCGTTCTTGACGCAAGCGAGCCGCAAGTTCGCGGTGAGCGGCGATGCGTCGGGCGGCACCTACTACTCGGCCAACACCTTCGCTGGTTCGATGCGCGCCTCGGTGCAGCCGATTCCCCACGTGCTGTTCTCGGGAGCGTTCACGTACAACCGCTTCTGGGGCCAGGGCGTGCTCAAGGACTACGCCGAGACGCTCCTGTTGCTGGTGGAGACGCGGCTCGCGATCTCTCCGAAGCTGCAGTTGATCGGCAGCTATCAGCGCGACACCGACGGCAACGCGCAGGTGTTCAACGCGCGCCTCGCGTGGGAGTTCCTCCCGCTCTCGTTCGTCTACGTGGTGGTGACCGACACGCGCTCGGCGTATCGC
>CBIHPJ010001056.1:0-2151 GCA_966211295.1 uncultured Myxococcales bacterium
TACGCACCTTGCGCTCCCTCTCCCTGCGCAGCGGGGAGAGGGTCGGGGTGAGGGGCCGACCCAATTCCAAGCATGCGCTGCCCAATCAACCGCTCGTCGAATTCGGAGCGCTTGAATTCCCCAGTCACCCGGCCTGCGCAGAGCACGACGATGCGATCGGAGAGCTCCATCACTTCGTCGAGATCGAGTGAGACCAGGAGCACTGCACAACCAGCAGCGCACTGCGCCCTCAGCTTCTCGCGCACTGCAGCGACGGCGGCGATGTCGAGGCCGCGCGTGGGCTGCACCACCACCAGCAGCTTCGGAGCGGCGTCGAGCTCGCGGCCCACCACGAGTTTCTGCTGATTGCCTCCGGAGAGTCCGCCCGCGCGCAGCTGCGGATTCCGGGGACGCACGTCGTTCGCTTCGAGGAGCGCGGCGGTGATCTCGCTCCGCTTCTTGAAGTCGATCATCGGCCCCTTCGCGAACGGAGCGCGCGTCTGGCGGCCGAGTGACGCGTTCTCCTCGACGGTGAGCTCACTGATGATCGCGCGGCGAAGACGATCTTCCGGAATGTGCGCGACTCCGCTTTCGCGGGCGAGTCGCGGCGTCCACTCAGTGAGCTTCTTGTTTGAGTAGGTGAAGGTGCCGGAGGTCCACTCGCGCAGGCCGGTGAGCACTTCAGCGAGCTCGCGTTGGCCGTTGCCGTCCACTCCGGCGATGCCGACGATTTCTCCGGATGCGACGCTCAGTGAGACTTCGTGGAGTCCTTTCGCGATGAGCTTCTCGAGGGTCACCAGGGTTCGCCCCTCACCCTGACCCTCTCCCCGCTCGCGGGGAGAGGGGACGTCATTGCCGACCATGAGTGCGGCGAGTTGCTCAGGCGAGGTCTCAGACGGCTTCGCTTCGCCGACCTTCTTTCCTCGTCGCATCACCGCGATGCGCGTGGAGAAGGTGAGCACCTCGCGCAGCTTGTGACTGATCAACACGACAGCCAGACCTTCATCACTCAGTCGCCGGGTGACTGCGAAGAGCTCATCCGCCTCCTGCGGAGTGAGCACCGCGGTGGGCTCGTCGAGGATGAGCGTCTTCACTCCGCGGTGGAGCGCCTTCACGATCTCCACCTTCTGCTGACTGCCCACCGAGAGCTCGTGCACCACCGCGCCCACGTCGAGCTGAAATCCAAACCTCGCGCAGGTTGCCGCGACTTCCTGCTCCGCGCGCGCGCGATCGAGTCGGCCGAAGCGCGACGGCTCATTCCCGAGCACCACGTTCTCCGCGACCGTCAGCGTGGGCACGAGGGTGAAGTGCTGGTGCACCATGCCCACTCCGCGCGCGAGTGCCTCGGCGGGCGTCTTCACCTTCACCGCTTTCCCGTCGAAGCAGACCTCGCCGGAGTCAGGTTGGTAGAGGCCGTAGAGCACGTTCATCAGCGACGACTTGCCCGCGCCGTTTTCACCGATGAGCGCGAGGCGTTCGCCGGGTCGCACCTCGAGCGACACGTCTTCCAGCGCAGCCACGCCCCCGAAGCGCTTGGTGATGTGTCGAAGCTCGATCACCGCCCCGAGACCCTAACTGAGGAAACCAAAACCCCGACCTGAGATGTTTCAGGGCGCGTGCGGTTCCTCATTCTCCTCTTGCTGCTGTCAGGCTGCGCCACCACCGCGCACGGCACCGCCAGGGGCCAGAAGACGAAGGCCGCCATCGCCATTCGCGATCACGTGCCCGGGTACCAGAAGTACTTCACCTCGCAGTACACGGTGCCGCGGCTGCGCGAGGCCTACGACGGGTACTGGTACCTCACGGCGACTGAAGACGACTCGAAGCGAGATGAGTTTGTCGCGGCGCTGACCGAAGCGACGACGGAGTACCGAGTGGTCGACGTGTTCCTGCTCGCGCACTCGAATCGTTACATCGACTGGGTCGCCACCTTACCCGCCGAGCAGCGCCGCAGAATTCGCCTCGTCTACGACACGGGCTGTGGCGACGTGAGCCAGGCAGCGAATTGGCTCTCACTCGGAGTCGGCTCGTTCGTCGGACACGGTGACGACAACGTGGCGCCCGTCTTCTACATCTCGTTTCTTCCGGCGTGGCTCGCGGGACGATCGCTCGAGGAGTCAGTGGAGATCGGGAATCAGATCCTCCGACAGCGCCTCTTCAACCCGTTCCTGA
>CBIHPJ010001057.1:0-2147 GCA_966211295.1 uncultured Myxococcales bacterium
AGAACTGCGGCCAGGACGAATCAGCCGAAGCGATTCGCACGTTGAAGAAGGGTTCAGGTCCGAAGAAGTAAGCAGCCTTGGGGAAACGTCGGTGATCGGCTGCTGATCAGGTGCCCCGCGCGAAGAGGCCTCTCGGCACGTCACTCACGGTGCACGTGTGTCGAAGACGAGTCACTCAGCCAAAGAAGCTCGAGGTCGAGCGGCCTGTTCGCGCTCGGCGCCAAAGGAAGACGCATCGCAACCGCTTCCCGTCAGAGCCCCGGCTCCCAGCCCATCAGCTTCTGCGCCGCCTCGAGCAGCGTGGGGACGGTCGACGGCCCGAGCGAGTTCGTCTCTTCGTAGTGATCCCCATCCGCCTCTTCCGCGAACGGCTTCGTGGGGTGCACCTTGTAATCGTACGGAGGCACCAGGTACCCGACCTCGTCACCCGAGAGACCAACCACCATGTTGATCTCACCGCCGAGCTGCTCCTGCAGATACGGAGGCCCCGGCGCCATCGTGAGATCCGGCGGGTTCGGATTGTCCGCCTTGATCTGCGGCTGGCCGTACGCGAACGCGCTGTCGAACCCGATGCCGAGCTCGGGGAAGAGCTCTCCGGGCACGCCGAGGAAGCGCACCGGCCCGAGCTGAATCTTCGACACCTCCGATTGCACCTTCGGGTAGTTCGACTCGCTGATCACCTTCATGCGATCGAAGTCGTAGAGCCGACGCTTCAAGATGCTCAGGTTGATGAACACGAGCTGGAACGAGGTGTTCTCCACGCGGAACTGCAGCGTCTGGTGACCGTACGCGAGGAGCGGCGCGACGATCTCCTGTGCGCCACCGAGCGCGTCGAGCGCGGTCTTCGCCACCAGGTCACCTACGGCCTTGGTCTTCTCGTAGCTGCGCTGCTTCGCGACCACGCCATCGACCGTGGTGGTGTCGATGCTGAGCGGCGTCATCAACCCACCGACCTTGCCCTGGAGGAACACGCAGGTGCCGCCCACGCCCGGCGCGAGCAGCTGGCCCTGCGCGTTGAACACGCCCTTCTCCATCGCCTCGCGAATCGCCCACGAGAAATCAGACGACGCGAAGTTGTTCACGTCGGAGAGAACCTCGGGGTGATTGCCCCAGTTCACCAGGGAGCCGATCGCCTCGCCCGTCGCCTTCTCGCTGAAGCGCAGCACGTTCACCGTGTCGTCGATCACCTGCGGATCGCGCGAGTCACGAATCGTCTCGCGCGTGCGCGCTCCGAGATGCCCCTGCGCGGCGAAGACCTTCGCCGGCTTCGCGCGTCCCGCCGCCTCCACCACCGCCTGCGCCGCGTTCTCGATCAGCACCTGGTCGAACCACACGTCATCCACGCCGCGCTCGGGCACGAAGATCGGCCGCGGTCCCCACTGGCCCATGGTGTCGGGCGCCTCGTGGGTGTGCGTGCTGGAGATCATGATGAAGTCCGGCGGGCTCGCCATCTTCTTCGCCACGCGCGAACGGATCTTCAAGATGTCGTCCTGGAAGATGCCCACCGCGTCGATGCTGACGATCGCGATGGTGATGTCTCCGTTCGACATCACGAGCGCGCGCGCGAAGGTCTCGTCGTGCACGCCGTACATCGGAATGTTGTTGCCGAAGCCCGCGAGCCAGAAGCCGTCGAACTTGTGATTGCCCTCGGTGCCGTCGGCGTCGGGCGCGGTGTAGCCGGTGTCTCCAGGACACAGTCGATCGCGCCCGCAGTCGTCGAACCAATCGTTATACCCATCGCCCTCGGAGCCATCGGCGTCAGGAGCGGTGTAGCCAGTCGCGCCCCGGCAGAGCGTGTCCTTGCCGCAGTCCTTCCATGCGTCGGGGATCAGCTCGGCGCAGTGCGGCAGTCCGTCGGTCCCGAGCGGCGAGTTCTCGGTGCAGATGTCGCCCTTGCTGTTCAAGAAGTCGGGGCGCGGCCGCTCGTAGCCCGTGGGGCTGGTGGCGATCGCCGCGATGCCGACCGAGAAGTTCCCGTCATTGCCCTTCTCGCAGCCCGCGCCGCCGGGACAGAAGTTCTGCGGGGGCGTGCCCTTGCTCGGCTTGGGCTCGGGGGTGCAGGCAGCAGCTACGAGGACGAGGACGACACTCAGTCGGCGCATGGCGCGCGTGAATCGCTCATGCGCGCGGCCAAGTCACGCACCTCG
>CBIHPJ010001058.1:0-2143 GCA_966211295.1 uncultured Myxococcales bacterium
CTCGCCGCGCTGGGCCTGGGTCTCCTCGCCCTCGCGCGCCGCCGCCGCAGCTAAGGGTTCGGACTTTCAAAAATGCAGTGGAGCCCCTCGTCAGCGATCGCTGCCGGGGGGCTCGCCCGTTGTAGGCTCTTCGTACTTTTTCAGGCCGAGACACTCGGAGGTCGCTTGAGAGCACTCAAAGCTTCACTGGTCGCCGCGCTCCTCATCACCGGCTGCTCTGACGCGCTGATCGAGAAGCGGAAGGTGGACGACATTCAGGTCGACAACCGGCTCGCGATCTCAGGCCGCGTTTGCTCCGCCGTCCCTGATCCGAGCGGCTTCCCGGTGAAGGTGGTGATGGTCGTCGATCAGTCGGGCTCGATGTGCATCTCCGACCCGCCTGGCAGCCAGGGCTCGCCCGGCTTCTGCGAGATGTACCAATCGATTCCTCCCGGAGTGACGCAGCCCGCGCGCGTGCGCGCCGTGAATCGCCTCGTCGATCAGTTCATGACGCAGCCCAACGTGCAGGTCGCGCTGGTGCCCTTCGAGACGAACGTGAAGGGAACGTGGCCGGTGCCCACAGGCGGCAACCCGAACCGCTTCGCGCGGCCCGACGCTTCGCTGCGCACCCGCATCAACCAACTGCAGGCCGAGCTCGGCAAAGGCACCGACTACCAGGGCGCGCTCGCGTACGCGTACGGCCTCATCGCCAGCGACATCGTCACCGTCGAGCAGAGCACGCCCGAGGTGCTGCCCCGCACGCGCTACGTGGTGGTGTTCATCACCGATGGCGTGCCGTTTCCGCGGTGCTCGGCGAACGACAACCTCACCCAGTACGCCGACGACCTGAACCCCGAGCTCACCTGGGCGGACTCGATCGGTGCGCAGGGCGCGAGCGGCAACTTCTGCAACATCATCGACCCGGATGATCCGGACGCGATCACCGGCTTCGTGCGCGGCACGGATCGCAACCAGAACTACCAGCTCTTCAGCTACGTGAAGCAGATCGTCGACCTGAAGGATCAATACAACGTCGGCGACGTGCGCCTGCACACGGTGCTCATGTTCAACGAAGAGGCCGTGCGGAACTGCGGCCCCATCTGCCAGGACATCTACGGTGAGTACGTGCGCTATCCCGGCCCGGTGGCGGTGCCCGATGGCCCGGCGGCCGCGAAGGCGATCGCCACGTGGACGCTGCAGCAGCTCGCTCAGCGCGGCAACGGCGTGTACCAGGAGTTCACCAACTTCGCGGGCCTCGCCCAGCTGAACCTCGGCTCTCTCGACTACTCGTCGCTCGCTTCGCGAAACGTGATGAAGAACCTGATGGTGCAGGCGCTCTCGAGCGAGCCGGGCGAGTCGAAGCGCGAGGTCGACACCGACGGCGACGGACTGATCGACGAGTTCGACAACGACTTCTCGCACAACACCAACAAGAACTTCCCCGACAGCGACGACGACGGCTTCGACGACAACTTCGAGGTGCGCCGCTTCGACGACGGCTTCCGCGCCGACACCAAGGACGGCCGCGGCTGCGACCCGGCCTCGCCGCTCACCCCGGGCTGCGTGTCGCGCGACACCGATGGCGACGGCCTCTCCCAGTTCGCCGAGACGTACCTGAAGACGCGGCCCACGCTGGTCGACTCTGACGCCGACGGCGTGCCCGACGGCATGGAGGTGCGGTACGGCTTGAACCCGATCAAGCGGCAGGAGACCGGCATCGACACCGACGGCGACGGCACCTCTGACGTCGAGGAGTTCCGGCTCGGCAGCAACCCGATCACGCGCGACGTCCCGTTCCAGCAGAAGAACGCGTACCAGTTCGCGGTGAAGTCCGAGGTGATGCCTGACGACAGCGTTTGCTACGACTTCAAGGTGAGCAACCTCGAGCTGGTAACGCCGCCCAACCGCGCGGGCCTCACCCAGGGCTACAACCTCTTCAAGGTCTGGTTCGCCGAAGCGCCCGAGAGCGGCGTCGCCACCGACTACGGCGTGTGGAAGGCCGCGTGCTTCTGGGCGCAGTACGACCCGCCGTCGATTCGCATTCCGCAGGGGCCTGAGGGCCCGCCGCTGAGCAACAGCGACTTCGTCGCGCCGCAGAACATCTCCACGCCGGCCCAGTACGACACCGCGTGCCTCGGTATCTCGCCCTCGGAGGGCACTCCCT
>CBIHPJ010001059.1:0-2137 GCA_966211295.1 uncultured Myxococcales bacterium
GCTGCTTCTTCGTTTCGAAGTGCCGACGCGCGGGAAGCTGTACTTCGTCGGAATCGATGCGGCCGAGGGAACGCTCGCTTCGATTCGTGGGCAGTTCGCGCTCGTCACGCAGGAGCCGCTGCTCTTCTCCGCGAGCGTGAAGGACAACCTGCTCGTCGCGAATCCCGGCGCGACGGCGGCTGAAGTGGAGGCTGCGTGTCGCGTTGCTGCCGCGTGGGACTTCATCAGCGCGCTGCCGCAGGGACTCGATACGCCGCTGGGTGAACGCGGAGTGACGCTCTCGGGCGGTCAGCGTCAGCGGATCTGTCTTGCGCGCGCGGTGCTCGCGAATGCGCCGGTGTTGATCCTGGATGAAGCGACGTCGAGCCTGGATCCCGAGAGTGAGCGCGAGGTGCAGGCGGCGTTGGAGCGTGTGCTGGTGGGGCGTACCGCGATCGTGATCGCGCATCGGCTCGCCAGCATTCAGCACGCGGCGCAGATCGTGGTGCTCGACCGCGGGAAGGTCGCGGAGCAGGGCACCCACGATGAGCTGCTCGCGCGTGGTGGTCGCTACTCCGCGCTCTGGGCGGGTCGGTAAACGGTTTCCCTCTCCCTGCGCCAGCGGGGAGAGGGGCAGGGGAGAGGGGCGTACTCAGTGAATCTGCCCTCACCCCGACCCTCTCCCGATGGGAGAGGGAGTTGACGTACTCAGTCAATCTGCCCCCGATGGGAGAGCGAGATGCTTGGAATCACGTCGTAAGTTTGCTGTTCAACGCCCATGGCGACGCGCGCCTTCTTCTTCGCTGTAGCTCTGGTCCTCGGCGCGCTCGCGGCGATGTACTTCTTCGATCACGAAGAGGTTGCTCCGGCGCCGATCTCAGCTGCTCCTCCGCCGGTCGTTGAAACGCCTCCGGAAGTCGTCGAGACCGTCGTCGACGCAGGTGAAGAGCCGCCGCCACTCGCACCACTCAACTTCGCGGACGGCTTCTGCTCGAAGACTGGGAGCGAACAGTTCGAGCTCCGCTACACGCCCGCGCGCCTGGTGAACGAGTTCGTGATGAAGCCGCCCGCGGGCAGCGAGGAACAAGTTGCGGCGATCCGAGCGGGCAACTTTCAGCGCGACGCGACGCTCCGGCGCAACGCCGCGCGTGAAGTCGCGACGCGTTGGCCTGACTCCCTCGCCGCCCAGGCCTTCCTCGCGAAGGAGGCACACGGTGAGGAGCGCCTCGCGGCCATCCGCCGGGCGAGGAAGATCGCTCCGCGCGACCCCGCCATGGGCTGGGCGATCGCCGAGGAGACGCGGCACTCCGCTGACCTCGATGAAGCGATCGATGGACTCACCGCGTACCTCGGCGAGGCGAAGGTGGCCGGCATCTCTCGGCTGCGTGCGCGTCTCGAGGTCGCGCGTTCGATTCAGCAGGACTACCAACGCGAATCGCGGAACGGAGTGACCGTGCTCTGGGCTCCCGGCACGCTCACCAACGGACAGGGGGCCGAGCTCGCTTCCACCGTCGATCGTGCGCTCGACGACGCGGCGAAGTTCACCGGGACGAGCAGACGTGGATCTCTCACCGTGATCGTCTACCCGAGCCGATCCGAGTTGCTCGCGGTGACTTGCGCTCCAGCCTGGGCTGGCGGGATCTACGACGGTGCGCTGCGGCTCATCGCGGCTCCGACTCCCGAGGGAGTGAAGGCCTCGACCGTGCGGCACGAGACGCTGCACGCGCAGCTGACGCCCAATGCACCGAACTCTCCGCTCTGGTTCGACGAGGGCGTCGCTCAGTCGTTCGATCGTCGCGACGATCCTCCGGCGTGGAGGCTGATGGTGAAGAACAAGACGTGGATTCCCTTCAGCTCGCTCAACGAGAGCTTCTACACCTTCGAGGGATCCGACGTGTCGCTCGCCTACGCGCAGTCCTACGCGATGGTCGAGATGATGCGCGAGTACGGCGGGGATGATGCCATCTCGATCGCGCGCGAGGCGCTCGCTTCGGGGGCGGACACTCCAGGTGTGTTGGCTCGTGCTTGTCGGAGATCTGAGGTCACCGGCGCGGACTTGCTCGCGTACCTCGCTCACCGGCTGAAAATGGACGACTGAGGGTTGTAGCCACACACCCCACCACAGCCCCCCCCCGGGCAGGGCGTAGAAGGGGGGGTG
>CBIHPJ010001060.1:0-2127 GCA_966211295.1 uncultured Myxococcales bacterium
TCGACCTCGAGTCCGCGCGACTGCTGAAACGCCATCACCGCCGCGCGAGTTTGAGGACCGAAGTCGCCATCGATGGGGCCGGGATCGAAGCCCGCGTCCGCGAGCGCCTGCTGAAGTTCGCGCACCGCGCCGCCGCGAGAGGTGGTGGAGACCAGGCTGCCGGCTGAGATCGCTGAGATGGGCATCGGTGTTTCCTCCGCAACGAGTGTTGAGGAGTGGTCGTCCACCGCGCGCCGCGCGTCTTCAGTGCGATCTGTCAAAGCCACCCGCACGTGGAACACCGAAGTCGCAGCTGTTCACGCCCGTGCACACCCGCGTTTGCGCGGTGCGCCATCGGAAATGCAGGCGCTTACGTCAGCTCGCCAGAGGGACGCTGATCTGCCCTGAGCCCGGAGCGCGCATCACGACCTTCGCCACGATCTTGGGATCGGCCCGTCGCAGCGCTGCCTGAACGATTCCGGCGACCAGATCCGCGCTCATCGCGGTGTTCTGGAAGTTCAGCAGCCACTCGGTCGGCGCCTCCGTGGAAGAGATGCGCATGCCCGGCTGCGGCACGGTCCACAGCTGGGAGACGCGGGCGATCGTTCGCTTCACGCCGATCACCGGAATGATCCCCGCCGTGATGCGCCCGAGGATGGTGCTGAAGTAGCCAGCGATCAGCTGCTCGCCGAGCTTGAAGTGCGCGTCGAAGACGCTGAGGCCCGGGTGCGCGTGCGCTGCCGCCACGTCGATTGCGTTCTTGAAGGTCTCTTCCGAGTACTTCGGATCGAGCCGGTCGGTATTCAACCCGATGCGCTTCAGTGCCTCTTTGAATGCGCCCGTGGGCTTGAGCTCGCGCACGAAGAGGCCCTCGACCACGCTGCCGTCCATCGAAAATTTGGGATCGATTACTTCAGCCATGACTCAGGTCGTGTACTCGGCGTTCACCTGCACGTAGCGGTAGCCGAGATCGGAGGTCATCACGATCGCGTGTCCGCGCCCGTCGTTGAGCTTGAGCTCGAGCTTCACGTCTTCTGCGGCCATCGCCTTCGACGCGGCGGCGCGATCGTACGCGGTGGGTTCTCCCTGCTTGAAGACCTCGATGCCCTGCAGCACGCACGAGAGCGCCTTCGGGTGACGCACTTCGGGAGCGTTGCCCACCTGGCTGGTGAAGCGGCCCCAGTTCGGATCGTTGCCGAAGAGCGCCGTGCGCACGAGCGCTGACGACGCCACGCGCTTCGCGATCGCCTTCGCCGCTTCGTCATTCGACGCGCCGCTCACTTCGATGGTGGTCACCTTCGTCGCGCCTTCACCATCGCGCGCGATCAACCACGAGAGGCGACGCGCCACCGGCTCCACGTGCCGCGCCCAGTCCGTCGGCGGCGCCAACGCGCGCGTCGAGAGCAGGAGCAGCGTGTCGTTGGTGCTGGTGTGCGTGTCGACGTGCACCGCGTTGAAGCTGCTCGCCGCGATGGTGGGGAGCGAGCGCTTGAGCTGCTCCGCGCGCAGATCCCAATCCGTCGCCATGAACGCGAGCATGGTGGCCATGTTGGGTTCGATCATCCCCGCGCCCTTGCACACGCCCGCGATGGTGGCGCCCGCGTGCTGCGCACAGGCCTCCTTCGCGTACGCGTCGGTGGTCATGATCGCGGAGAGAAAGCGGCGGCCCGCCTCGACGTCATTTGCACGCTCCGCGAGCGCGAGGTCGATGCCGGCGCGCACCTTGTCCATCGGGAGCTTCACGCCGATCACGCCCGTGCTGCACACCAGCACCTGCTCGATGGGACACCCGATCGCCTTCGCCACGCGATCGCACATCTCGAGCGCGTCCTTCTCGCCCTGAATGCCAGTGCACGCGTTCGCGTTTCCGGAGTTCACGATCACCGCGCGAACGAGGCCCTGCGAGCGCACGAGGTGCGTCTTCGAGAGCGTCACCGGGGCGGCGGCGTAGTGGTTCTGCGTGAAGATCCCCGCGCACGCCATCGGCGCGTCGGAGACCAGCAGGCCCACGTCGGGGTTTCCGCTCGCCTTGATCCCGGCCTTCACTCCGGCCGCCGAGAGGCCCTTCACCGAGGTCAGGGTGAACTGCGCGGGAGGGAATGAGGGAACGGGAGGAACCGGGATGCTCATGGGCGCGCGCTTATCGCT
>CBIHPJ010001061.1:0-2126 GCA_966211295.1 uncultured Myxococcales bacterium
TCCTCACGGCCCCTTCCCTTCCTCGTAGTACTGCAGCTCGATTTGTGCGGAGAGGCCGGGCACGGATTCACCGGCGAAGAAGACGAGATTGCCGCCCTCTTCGTACTCCCAGCCGTCGGGCGCGCCCTGCTTCGGCGTGCACACCACGTTCATCGAGTCAGCGGGGTTGCCCATGCACTGGGTCTTGTCGACCGTCGCGCACGAGGCGATCTGATCCTGCGGCACGTTGCACGGGTAGCGCAGGTGCACCTGGATGGTCTGGATGTTCGGCTTCGACTGCAGCGCGAACTTGCGCTTGAGACCTACCGCGTTGCGAGCGAGCTTGCCGAGCGTGGTGGAGAAGTTCGCGTCGCAGATGCTCCCCACTTCGCCGCCGGTGAGATCGGAGAGCGCCTTGTAGCGAGTGCCCGGCGTCGCTCCGCAGTTGTTCGAGGGCACGTCGCCCATGATCGCCGCCGTGGTGACGGTGCCGTCGTTGCCCACGCCCTTCACCGTCTCGAAGTACCGGTAGAAGAAGCGCACGTCCTGGCTGGAGCGATCCTCTTCGTCGCTCACGAAGATCAAATAGAGATACGCGTCGCGGCGGAGGAACTGGAACATCGCGTTCGTGTCGCAGTTCGCGCGGCAGGTGGCGTTGTTCGCTCCCGAAGCACACGCGCTCTGGCACTGCATGATGGTGGCGGCGTTGGCCTGCTGCTGGAGATCGAGGGAGAGGCGCGCGGCCTCGAGCCCCACTTCGTACGGGCTGCCGTTGATGCCGACCTTGATGTTGTTCGCGAACGCGGCGGCGACGTTGGGCGTGGCCGGAGTGAGGATCTTCGGCGTGCCCACGAAGCGGCCCGCTTCCTTGAAGATGTCCGTGGTGGTGATCGCGATGCGGTAGTCGATCGAGTTCTTCGTGAACTCGGTGATGAACGAGCCGAAGTTGCGAGCGAGGTTCTCCTGGCGCGGCGCCATCGAGCCCGAGTTGTCGACCACCCAGAGCACGTCGATCTTCGAGGCGGCCTGCTGCGTGTAGGTGTCTACGCGCACATCGGGTGGAAGCGTGTTGATCAGCTTGGCCGGAGGGCACTCGCAGCCCACGACGGAGACGATCAAAAGAAGAGTGATCAGAGGGGCGCGCAAGCCGTGTGGGTATAGCAAGGTGCGCACCCGCCTGAAGGGCCCAGAAGTCGTGCTACTTCAAAGCTTTGGCGGTGAGGACCCTTACTCATTGACTTGGTTTCCTGCGCCTTCTATGGCGCGGCCGCCATGGCCTCACTTCGCGATATCCGTAAGCGCATCCGCTCGGTCAAGAACACGCGCCAGATCACCAAGGCCATGAAGATGGTCTCGGCCGCGAAGCTCCGTCGCGCCCAGGAGGCCGCCATCGCCGCGCGCCCCTACGCGAAGACGCTCGACACCGTGATGTCGACGTTGATCGGCCGCGCCGAGCCGGGCTCGGTCTCGCACCCGCTGCTCACCCGTCGCGAGGTGAAGAAGATCGAAGTGCTCGTGGTGACCAGCGATCGTGGTCTCGCGGGCGGCTTCAACGCGAACATCAACCGCCGCGCGCTCAAGTTCGTCGCCGAGCAGCAGAAGGCGGGCAACGAGGTGTTCGTCACCACCGTCGGCCGCAAGGGTCACGACTTCCTGCGCGGCCGTGGCACCACGATCCGCAAGGACAACCCCGGCATTCTGCAGAAGCTGTCGTACGCGACCGCCGAGGGCATCGCGAAGGAGCTGAGCAAGCGCTTCCTCGACGGCGAAGTCGACGCGGTGCACATCATGTTCAACGAGTTCGTCTCGGCGATCGCTCAGGTACCGACGACGGCGCAGCTGCTCCCGTTCGAAGCCGCCGCTGGGAACAAGGTTGACGGGGAGAACAAGGCCGCCGCGGCGACGGACTACAAGTACGAGCCGAATCCGCAGGAAGTGTTGTCGGAGCTCGTTCCCAAGGCGGTCGCGGTGAAGATCTACCGCGCGCTGCTCGAGAGCTTCGCCGCGGAGCACGCCGCGCGCATGACCGCGATGGAGAACGCCACGCGCAACGCCGGTGACATGATCGGCTCGCTCACGCTCTTCTACAACCGCAGCCGCCAGGCGCAGATCACCAAGGAGCTGGTGGAGATCGTGTCCGGCGCCGA
>CBIHPJ010001062.1:0-2120 GCA_966211295.1 uncultured Myxococcales bacterium
GAGCGCGAGCCGTCTCGCGGCGCCGCGAAGCGGTGCCGAGGCAGCAGCGTCCCAAGAAGGAGGGTCGGGGTGAGGGGCTGGCAATACTTCGACGGGTGCTTACGTATAGGACTGCATGACTCGCTATCGCCCCCTGGTCGGTTGGACTCACGTCATCTTCGGCGCCGTGACGCTGTTGCCGGCGTTCATCCTCCCGCTGATCTTCGGCGGCATCTGGAGCATCGTGGCCGTCGGCGCCCACGACACGCAGGCGCCCGCCATCGTCGGCGTCACCTTCGGCGTGGTGCTCACCATCGTCCTCATGGTGCTCGCGATCTCAGGTGGTCTCTCCATCGCGGCCGGAGTCGGTCTGCTCCGCAACAAGGCCTGGGGTGACGTGCTGGCGATCATCGCGTCGGTGCTCCACATCGCGAACTTCCCCATCGGCACCATCGTCGGCGCGGTGACGATGTGGGTGTTGCTCGTCCGTGAGCCCCGCTCGGCCACCAGCGCAATCCCTCAGCGCGACGTGGCTTTCTAAGGTTCGGAACCTGCCTCTTTGTTCGGTGTCCGATGGCACATGAACAACGAGGCGCTGTGCGTTCGAGTTCTCTGGGGTGAGCAGCGGGTCGCGACGCACCTGATTCACCCGGGCCACAAGCTCGGGCTGTCGAGCACGGGGGAAGCGGTCAGCACGGAAGCGCCCCTCAAATTCGAAGCCGGCGATCGACACTTCGCGCTCGCGTTTCAGGAGGGCATGGTCGGCGAGGTGCTTCGCAACGGCGAGACTCCGCTCTCTCTGGGCGACGCGATTCACAACGGCCTCGCCGTGGAAGATCAGAAGGGCTGGAGCTTCGACATCGGCCGCGCCGACGTGCTTCGCCTGGGCGATGGACCGGTGAGCTTCGAAGCGTTTCGCGTGCGCGCTCCTCCGAAGGCGCTCGGCAAGCTCGAGGACGCGGTCGACTTCCGGTTCCTCAACACGTTGCTCATCTGCTTCGGCCTCTTCTTCGCGATGGCGGTGAACGCGAACCTCACCGAGGCGAGTGAGCTGGATGACGCGACCTCGAGCCAGGTCACGCACATGAAGAACATCCTGGTGAAGGCCGCGGAGAAGCCGAAGGTGCAGCAGCGCGTGGCCGAGGCGACCAGCGAGACCACGAAGCAGCCGAAGCGGAAGGACAACCCGAATCCGAGCGAAGGGAAGCCTCGCCCTCCGAACAAGACGGTGGCGGACACGGGCGGCCGCAAGATGCCGACCGGCGCTGACATCGCGAAGTCGATCTTCGGCGGCGCTGGGGCGAACAACGTGCTCGGGCCCGGCGGCCTCGGCAACGAGATCAAGGGCGCGCTCGGCCACGTGGTCGCGGTGAACGGTGACGGGAACGGCGGCTGGTCGATCAAGGGCAACGGCGCGGGCGGGGAGAACGGCGCTCCTGAGCGCATCGGCGCGATCCCCACTTCGAAGACCGCTTCGAAGGGTGGCATCGGTGAGCTCTGCCGCGGCCCTGGGCCGTGCAAGAAGGGCACGACGATCATCGAGACTGACTCGACTCCTCCTGTGGTCTGCGACGGCACGGGCTGCATGGACAAGGAGCTCATCCGCAAGGTGATCAGCGGTCACCGGGACCAGATTCGCTTCTGCTACGAGCTCGCGCTGCAGCAGTCGCCTTCGCTCGCGGGCAAGGTCTCGGTGCAGTTCGCGGTCGGCACGCAGGGACTCGTCTCCACGGCGCGCGTCGCGAACAGCTCGGCGCCGAGCGAGAAGTTGAGCGAGTGCCTGGTCTCTCGCGTGCGCACCTGGCAGTTCCCAGTGGGCCGCGCGGGTGGTGTGTACAGCGTGACGTATCCGTTCGTGTTCAAGCCGTCGGGCAGCTGAGCTTCAGAACCACGGACCGAGCGAGACACGCACGGTGGGCTGCACTCCGGCACGACCGTCTGGCGGTTGTTGAACTCCGGCGAAGACGATCACCTCGGCATCAGCCGGGGGACCGACGATGAAGGTCTCCGTGGAGGTGGAGCGACTCGCGGCGATCCACGTGGTCACTCCGACCGCGATCGACAGGGTGAAGCGCTTCACGCGCCATCCATGTCCGATCTGCAGGCCGGGACCGAACATCCACAAACCAAATTTCGGCAGC
>CBIHPJ010001063.1:0-2118 GCA_966211295.1 uncultured Myxococcales bacterium
ATGCGCACGAGCGTGAGCGGCTCAGTGACGCCCTTCACCCGCGCCTGGAATGGCTCAGAGACCTTCACTCCGTTGCGCAGCTCCGCGGGCAGACGTGCGAGCGACTCGCTCTCGAGCACGACCTCGCCTGACTCCGCGAGACCTTGCAGGCGCGCGGCGACGTTCACCGTCTGCCCGAAGAAGTCGAGCGAGCCGTTGGCGGTGACCACGTAACAAGGCCCACCGTGGAACCCGAGCTTGATGTGCGTGGACTCGGCGTGCGGCGTGGACTTTCTGAACTCGTCGAACGCGGTGAGGCACGCGAAGGCGGCCTTCGCGCACGTGGCGTCATCGACGAACGCGGCCATCACGGCGTCGCCCATCGTCTTCACCACGGTGCCGCCTGAAGCGGCGATCGCTCCACGCAGCACGTCGAAGTGATCGTCGACGAAGCGGAACGCAGCGGCATCTCCGGCGCTCGCGTAGAGCGCAGTCGAGCCGGTGAGATCAGTGAAGAGCAGCGACACGCGCGAGACCTTGAGAGGCGTGCCGCGCTTGAGCAGATCCTTCGAGAACAGCGCGCGGAACTCGGCGACCGTCGAGAGGTAGTGCGCGGTCACCGCGCGCGACGCGTACTCCTGCCGCTCGATCTTCAAGTGGCGAGGTTCGCCCGACTCGTTGATCACGTTGAGCGTGCCCCACGGAGCGAGCGCGACACTCGCGGGCTTGAAGCCATCCACTCCGAGGACGATCGTCGCTTCGCTCGGGCCGTTCATCTCGACATCGAGGCGAGCGCGTTTTCCTCCGCGCGCGAAGAGTCCGTACTGGCCGGGCTCGGGAGGGGCGAGCACCACCTTCTTCTCTCCCACCGGCAGATTGCCCTGCACCAGCACGTGCGGCGTGCGCGCGGGACCAGCGGCGCAGAACATCAGCGGAGGCACTTCACGTACCGCGGCCGCGGGCTTGAAGCCGGCCTCCACGGCGCGATCGAGCTCAGCCTCGAAGCCGATGTCGCACTGATTGCAGTGACCCTTCTCCGAGATGTCCTGGAGCGTGGGCACTTCAGCGGCGGAGGTGCGGCAGCTGGGGCAGACGAGCGACCAGCGCATCTCGAGCAGCCCCGCGGGCACGGAGTTCAAGAACGCGATCAGCACCTCGCGTCGATCCTCGGCCCAGAGATCAGCCAGCTCGAACGGGCGGAACTTCACGCAGTCGGCGTCGGAGCTGGTTTCCACCAGCTTGCGCATCCGCTCCACGAGTCCGTCGCGCACGCCCATGCGCTTGAGCTCGGCGAGCGCGGTCTCGAGGGCTGACGGATTCGGCTTGCTGCGCGGCTGCAGGTACGGGCTGGGCGCGCCGCTCGCGAGGTGCGAGTCGATCTCGGTGGCGAGGGTGCCGAGGCCGGCGGCGCTCTGCTTCAGATTGATCCACACCACCGGTCGCATCACCACGCTGCGCGGGAGCGCTTCGAGCCGCACGTGGAAGAGCGAGCCCGTGCCCTGCGGCTCCATGCGGTAGCTGACCTCGAGGAACTCGATGGGGCTGCCCTGAAAATCGCGACGCACCGAGAGACCGCGCGTCCAGGTCCACTCCCAGGGCTGCTCTTCGTACCTGGTGGAGAAGCCGCCGAGTCTGGTCTCGCCGACCACGCGCGCGGCGGTGCGGGCGGACTCGTTCAAGGGCGTGTACTTCACGCCGCTCAGTCCGAGTCTGCGATTGAGGCGATCGGTGTCCGCGATGAAGGGCCAGACCTGATCTGGCGTGGCCTTCATCGGGAACGTCGCTTCCACCTTCACCGTCGACATGTGGCGGCGGACCCTATCTCCGGATTCGCGCCGCGGCGAAGCAACGATCTTGAGGGCTGCCCTTTCGGGGGTCTCAGCGATGGCGACCGAGCGGAGCATGACCGGTCTACGCGGCGAGGTTCAGGGCGGTTTCGGAGCCGGTGTGTGCCCCTATCTGCACGAAGGTTATTCGCCGGGTGAGGGTTAATCGGGATCGCAGGGACCGCTGCAGAAGTTCACGATCTCGTCCCGCTGCCCGAAGAACGCGCCGAGCTGCTGCAACGCCGGAAGAATGCGTCTCGCGCCCTCGTGCACTTCGTTGGGCATCGGGTACGGCCGGGCCTGCTCGTAGACC
>CBIHPJ010001064.1:0-2108 GCA_966211295.1 uncultured Myxococcales bacterium
GCACGGCTTCGCCGCGCCGCGAGACGGCTCGCGCTCCCCGCTGGCGCAGGGAGAGGGAGAGCGATAGGAATCGGGTCCTTTCGCCCCAACCAATCCCGGAGACCGCATGCCCTCGATTCGCCGCCAGGCCGACGCCGCTGCAGCCGACCGCAACTTCACCCGCGCCGAAGCTCAGAGCCTCGTCGATCGCGTCAAGCAGGACGGGAAGATCACCGCGTACGAGAAGACGCAGCTCCGCGCGATCCTCGAGGCGCACAAGGATCTCTTCACCGCCGACACCAAGGCGCTGATCCTCCCGCTGCTGCAGAAGACGCCCACGCCCACGCCGGGCAACGTGGTCGCGCTCGATTCCACGCCTTCGCAGCGCCCTGTCTTCCTCGCGCACGACGGCACCTTCACCGTGCACGCGGACGGCAAGCCCGGCACCACCGCCGCTGAGAAGGGCGACGCGCTCTTCCGCGCCGGCGAGCTCGTCGACAACGCGAAGAAGGACTCGCTCTTCTCCGGCCTCCCGGCGGAGACGCGGAAGAAGGCGTTCGAGCAGCTCGCTCCCACGCTCTCCACCATCGCGCCCGCGGGCTTCGACAAGAACCAGGCGCTGCAGGGGCGCGCGTCGTCGGGCACCGTGCTGCTCGCGTTGATGGAGGCCACTCCGGAGGCCGACGTCGCCGCTCCGATGCTCAAGGCGTACGAGACGTGGATCAAGAACGAGCCTGATCAGCGCCTCAAGGAGAACCTGATCTTCCACCTCAGCAACTCGAACCTCGCGAAGAGCGGCCCCGCGAAAGAGGTCGCCGCGCGCTTGATGGATGAGCTCGCTCCGCTCAAGCCGCCGTACGAGAAGTGGTTCGCCAACGGCAACAACACCGTGAAGATGGACTGGCAGGTCGGCGACGAGTTCCTCGCGGGCTTCAACTCGAAGCTCAAGTCCGCGGGTTGGAAAGAGACCAGCGCGGGCAGCGGCGTCTTCCAGAAGACCTTCAACGAACCCGGCGTGGGTGAGACGAAGTTCGAGATCCGCACGCGGCTCGGCGGTGGCAGCCGGTTGCTCGAGAAGCTCAGCGACAAGAGCGTGAACATCATCGGCTACGACGGCCACTCGAACTGGGGCCGCAACCAGGTCTCGTCGATCAAGAACCAGGCGGCGCTGCCCGACGGTGGCGACGGCAAGCTGTACTTCTCCAACCTCTGCGTCGGGAAGTCACAGATCGATGCGTTCAAGGAGAAGTTCCCCAAGATGCAGGTGACCACCACGTACGGCAGCTCAGCGGTGGACACCGACATCGATGGACTCGCGAAGCTGATGAGCAAGCGCGCGGGGTGGGATCAGATCACTCCGTTCCTCGATCGCGTCGACGGTCATTACGATCGCAACAACTTCCTCACGCCCACCAGCACCCTGCAGCGCGAGAAGGTGCTCGACCGCGATCACGACGGCCAGGCCGACTACCTCGACAAGCACTTCAACTACTCCACGTTCAACGTGCCCGAGGACACGCGCCGCGAGTTCCGCCCGGTGAAGCAGGACCGCGACAGCTCCACGCTCGATGGCACGAAGATCAACATCGCCGCGCAGGTGCTCAACACCGTGAGCGAGTTCTCGGGGATTCTGCGCCCCGTGAACGAGCACTCCCGCGTGATCGCTGATGGCTGGTTCGAGCCGGCGGCGGGCGAGGCGGAGGTGGTGAAGTTCGAGAAGGTGAACGTGCCGGGGAAGGATCCCGAGTACCGGATGAAGGTGAACGCTCGCTACTCGCACATGAGCGAAGAGGCGATGCGCGCGACGTGCGCGTACGAGCTCAACCGCTGGCTGCAGAGCTCGGGTGAGCAGAAGTTGGATCCGGTGGATCGGAAGATCGCCGCGGTGATCAGCTTCGCGCAGTCGCTCGACATCGATGACGGCTGGCGCGACGACGAGGTCTTCACGAACTTCTTGAGCCGCTACAACTTGCCCGCATTCTCGAAGAACGACATCCAGGCGCTGCTCGATGCGGAGCACCACGACTACGCGGGGAGTGACGAGATGGTGGCGAGCATCAAGGCGAAGCTCTCCCCTGCTCAGTTGGCGGAGTTGAAGAAGCCGGAAGTTGGGGAGCCTGTTCGTTATC
>CBIHPJ010001065.1:0-2096 GCA_966211295.1 uncultured Myxococcales bacterium
ACTGGACGCAGAGGTTTGCCTGCTTCGGGCTTCAACCCCTTCACCTGCAGCTCAGCAATCGCGCTCTCCGCCAGCTTCTCGACCTTCGCGGGATCACGCTCGACGAACGCAGTGTCCTTCGCCGCCTTCGTGCCCTCCGCAACTTTGTCCGCCGGAGGACCACCCCAGCGCCCATAGACCGGATCCTTGCAGGCCACCGGCCCCGTCCACGGATACCGAATCGCGTAACGCGCCTGGAAGTTGTTCCACGAGTCTTCCTTGAAGCCCTGCTCGAGATTCTTCCCGTTGGAGAGGAACTCACGCCCACCGACGATCGGCTTCGCCGCGCGGAACACCAGGTCTTCACCGAGCGAGGCCTTGTCGTAGCGAGCGTGCAACCGCGTGAGCATGTAGCTCTCAGCCGGGTTGTACTGATCCTTCACCGCGCCCTTCGAAGGCACCACGTCGGCACCGAGCGTCTGAAAGTCCTCAGCCGTGAGCGGAGACGTCGGGCACGGATCGCAGCTGCTCGCCTGCCACGCGTACTCCGTCACCACCGCGCCCTTGTTCGCCTTGAGCGTGCGATCGAAGAGGCTCACGTAGAAGAACGGGAACTCGCTCTTCGCCGACGGCACCAGGTCGATATTCGTGGGGATGGTGACGTTCGGATAATTCGCGACCTCGTACCGCTGGTTCCTCGCGAGGACGTGAACGATCAGATCCTGCTGAGCCTTCGCGTTGATGAGTCCCAAACGAATCGGCAGCTCGAACTTCTCGGAGTCGTAGTGGAAGCGCAGCGGCGACAGCTCCGCCATGCCCTTCGAATCGAAGCTCACCTTCTTCGCGTTCACCTTCGCCACGAAGAACTTCATTCCCTGCTGCACGTAGGGACGGAAGAGCGGCTCAGCGCCCTCGGGGATCTTGTACTTCTGCTGCTTGAGCCAGGTGTCGAGGCCGAGCGCGTCCTTCGCGCTCAGGATCACGATCTCGTATTCACCCACCGAGAATTGCGCCTCGATCTTCACGCCAAGGCCGCCGCCGCCCGCGCCCGTGCCCTTCATGCCGAGGAGGCCGACTCCGGCCATGCTCTTGTAGACCTCCTGGGGAGGCTCGACGTAGCAGGGGTCGACCTCCCAATACTCGACGAGCCGCGGCGCTCCGAGGGTGTCGACGCGCGCGAAGATCTCCTTCTTCAGGGTCTTCACGTTCTCCTTCTTGAGAACGACCGGCACCGGAATGACCATCGCGAAGTCTTCCGGAGGGCCCTGGTAGTTGTTCTGCATCGAGAGCACGGTCCGCGTGCCTTCGCGCATCAGCACCACCTGGGTGGCGTTGTTGAAGAGCTCGGCGCCTCCGCCCGCGACGTAGAAGCCGCAGAAGGCGTGAGCCGCGGGAGCGATCAAAGCGAGAGCTGCAAGCAGGACACGTTTCATTTCCAGAACTCCCACCAGCGTTTGGTTTGAGGTGCCGGCGCGGGCGCAGGTGCCGGTGCCGGTTCAGGTTCGGCTTCAGTGGATCGCAGCGCCACGCCCGAGAGCCGCTTGCGGCCCTTCACGTCGAACACGGGCACGTCGGCTTCAGCGAGTCTCGCGAGCAGCTCGGGATCCCGCTTCTGGAACGCCACGTCTTGCGCCGCGAGCGTCTCCTTCTCGTTCGGGTTACCGCCCCACACGCCCCAGAGCGGATTGGCGCACTTCACCTCGCCCTTGAACGGATACCGAATCGCGTAGCGCCCCTGGAAGTTGTTGAAGCTCGACTCGCTCGCCGTCTGCCGCAGGCCTTCCGCTTCACGATCATGTTCGCGCCCACCCTCGATGCCCTTCGCGACGCGGAAGACGAGATCTTCACCGAGCGAGCTCTTGTCGTAGCGCGCGTGCAGGCGCGTGAGCACGAAGCCGCTCGCCGGGTTGTACGGATCGCCCGGCTTCACCGGGATCACGTCTGAGCCCAGCGTGAGCATGTCGGCTTCGGTGAGCGGCGTGGTGGGACACGGATCGCAGCTGGTCGCCTGCCACGCGTACTCGGTGATCACCGCGCCGGGATTTTTGGCGAGCGTGCGGTCGAAGAGGCTCACGTAGAAGGGGCCGAACTCGTTCTTCGCCGAGGGGACGAGATCG
>CBIHPJ010001066.1:0-2081 GCA_966211295.1 uncultured Myxococcales bacterium
CCGCAGGAGCGCGTGGACAACGCTCAGGCCGCGTACGACGCCTCGGTCGCGCAGCTCTCGGCCGCTCAGGCGCAGCTGCAGTCCGCTGAAGAGTCGCGTCGCGTGGCGCAGAGCAGGGTGGCCGAGGCGAATGGCGCACTCGATACGAATGCCCCGGTGGACGCGAAGGTCGCGGCCGCTCGCGCGAATGCGGATCTCGCCAATGCGCGGGTGACCACTGCCGAGGCTGCGCTCGACATCGCGAAGCTGAACCTCTCGTACGCGACGGTGACTGCTCCAGTGGATGGCGTGGTGTCCAAGCTCAGCGCGCGCGTGGGCCAGCTGGTCTCGCCGGGAATGGCGGTGGCGCAGGTGGTGCCGCAGTCGAACTACGTGGTGGCGAACTTCAAGGAGACGCAGGTCGGCAACATGAAGCCCGGCCAGGAGGTCGAGATCGAGGTCGACGCGCTCGGCGGCCGTACGTTCCACGGCACCATCGAGAGCATCTCGGGCGGCACGGGTTCGCGGTTCTCGCTGCTCCCGCCGGACAACGCGTCGGGCAACTTCGTGAAGGTGGTGCAGCGCGTACCGGTGCGCATCAAGTGGTCGCAGGCGCCGGACGTCGCGTTGCGCGCGGGCATGTCGGTCGTCGCGGTCGTGCACACGGGGAGCTGAAGCCAATGCGTACCTTCGTTGCAGCAGCATTGAGTCTCATCAGCTCGGCGGCGTTCGCCGAGACGCTCACCGTGGAAGAAGCGGTGCGGCGTGCGCTCGAGTCGAGCCCGCAGGTGCAGGCCGCGCGTGAGCGGAAGCTCGCGTCGGATGATGCGGCGCGCTCCGTGCGTGGACAGTTCGGACCGCAGCTCGGCGTGAGCGATGAGCTCCAGCACTACAGCGGGCCGTTCAACCGGTCGATCGCGATCAACCCCGCGGTGCCTCCGGTCGCGTTTCCGATTCGTGATCAGAACACCAACACGTTCGTCGCCTCCGCTCGGCAGCCGGTGGTCGGGTTGCTCAGAATCAGCCAGGACTTCGTCTCTGCGAATCAGCAGGCGGAAGCTGCGCAAGCGGCGCTCGAAGTGACCGAGCGCGCGATGCGTGAGGCGATGGAGAGCGCGTACCTGCGCATGTTCGAAGCGCGCGCGGCGCGTGACGTCGCGAAGTCATCTCAGGTGCAGCTCGCGGAGCAGCTCACGGTCGCTCAGGCGCGCGTGGAAGCGGGCGCTTTGACCACCGCTGATGTGCTTCGCGTGCAGGTGGCGAAGGCGAACATTCAGCAGCAGGAACTGCAGGCGGGCGTGCAGGAGTCAGACGCGCGCAACGCGATCCTCACGTTGCTCGGTCTCCCCGTGGAGTCGCCGATCGAGTTCAGCGAGCCCGTGACCCTCGAGGCTGAGGCGGAGAAGCCCGCGCCCGATTTCAGGACGGCGAACGACGAGGCGCAGAAGTACCGGCCTGATCTGAAGCAGCAGCTTCATCTCCTCGACAGCGCGGAAGCGACGGCACGTTCGCGGCTGGCTTCGTTGCTGCCCGACATCGACCTCACCGCCGCGTACGTGCGCGTCGATGGTCAGGCGCTCGCGCAGCAGGACGCGGCGTACATCGGCGTGCGCATGTCGTGGCCGATCTGGATGTGGGGCACTCAGTGGTACGCCCATCGCGCGGCCGTGCACCAGGCGGAGTCGAACAAGTGGGCCACGGTCGAGGCTTCCCGTTCGGTGCAGCGCGACGTTTCGAGCCGGCTCGATCTGCTCCGCTCTGCAACGTCGGCGATCGACGTGGCGAAGACCGCGCTCACGAGTGCTGAAGAGGCGTATCGCGTGACGTCGGCAGTGGTGCAGGCGGGTAGCGGCACCACCACCGACTTGCTCGACGCGCAGTCCGCGCTCACGCAGGCGAAGTTGAACCTCGTTCGCTCGCGCTACCAGCAGGCGCTCGCTCGAGTTCAGTTGCGTCGCGCCATGGGCGGTTAATGGTGTCTCCCTCTCCCTGCGAAGCGGGGAGAGGGGCAGGGGAGAGGGGCGTCTTCGCTTCACTCTCTCCGGGTGAACGAGTCGCGTGCGCATTTCTCAAGGCGCGCCGCCCCTCACCCCGACCCTCTC
>CBIHPJ010001067.1:0-2072 GCA_966211295.1 uncultured Myxococcales bacterium
AGATCGCAACACCACGCAGCTGCTGGTGCCGTACCTCAACGATCTCGACGTGCGCCTGAACCTCACTTCGCTGTTCGCCTACGCGCCGCGCAACATCGAGCGCCGCAACAACGCCTCGGGTGGCGACAGCCCGCTGGGCAACATCCTCGCTGACTCCATGCGCGTGCGCCGGGGCGTCGAGGCCGAGGTCGCCTTGAGCAACTCGCTGGGTATTCGCGACAACCTCTACGCGGGGCCGCTCACGCAGGAAGCGATGTTCAACGTCTTCCCGTTCGAGAACACCATCAACGTCATGTTCCTCTCGGGCAGCGAGATGCAGGAGATGCTCGACTTCGTGGCCGAGCGCTCGGCCGAACGCGGCTGCGGCTCGCAGGCACAGGTGTCGGGCGTGCGCTTCACGATGGACTGCGCGCAGGCCCAGCTCAACCGCCTGCGCACGCCGTGCGATCCAGCGGGTGACGTGAGCGACTGCCCGGCCGGCGACCGGAGCGATCGTGCGCCCTGGCAGTGCCTCTCCGACGAGAGCTCCCCCACCGGCGGCCGCTGCTACGCGCACCCCGGCACCAACATCACCATCAACGGCAAGCCGCTCAGCATCAACGAGACGTACCGCGTGGCGGTGAACGACTACATCGCCCGCGGCGGCTCCGGCTTCCTCGTGCTCAAGCGCAACACCACGCGCATCGAGACGGGCATTCCGCTGCGCGACTCCGTCGTCGGGTACATGCAGAACTTCTGCAGCTGCGACGAGCTCACCGCCGAGAACAACAAGGACGCCAACGGCAACATCATCGGCTCGAAGGGTCAGCCCTGCGGCAACCGCGATCCCTTCCGCCCCAACGTGTGGGTCGTCGAGCCGCAGGAGCTCAGCTTCTGCCAGGCAGCCGCGGACTTCCGCGACAAGCTCCACGAGACGCGCGGCACCTGCAGCTGCTTCGACATCTTCCGCAAGGACGCGGTGACCTGTCAGAGCGGCGGCGACTTCGAGGCACAGATCAACGACTGCAAGGCGGTGCTCCCCGACGGGCCCACGCTCGGCCGCTGCAGCTGCAAGCAGGCGCTGGTCAGCGATCCGCTCTGCGGCAACGTGACGCGCGCGGTGCGGAACTTCTGCGAGAACCCCACCAAGCTGCCCATCGCGACCGGCGTCGATGACGGCCGAATCACCCGGAGGGTCAAGTGAGCTTTCGATCACTGACCGTGTTGTCGGCGCTGCTGGCGCTCACTGGTTGCACGCTCGACCAGGCGCAGCCGCCGAACTCGATGACCAGCTTCAAGGTGCAGGTCCTCGGCGTGTACCAGAACGTGAACGGCGTCCGTACGCCGCTGCCGGTCGTCGCTCCCTGCGTCGCGCTCTACGGTAGCCAGGACGCGGTGCCCTTCGACGTGAAGGGGCAGCCCGGCTGCCGGTACGTGATCCCCAGGGGCGAGGCCGAGTTCGAAGTGAAGGCGAACGCGATCGGTCTCGATGGCCAGCCCTTCGTCGACTTCAACGGCTCGGTGAGCTTCCGCGTGGTGCCTGGTGAGCTGCCTCCGAGCATGCGCGCGCGTTGGGCCGCGGCGAACGCGGGTGAAGTGAACGCCTTCGTGCGCGCGATTCACCCCTACGGCGAGGCGCGCGTGTGGGTCGAAGATTCTCCCCCGCGAAAGATCTACGACGGCGGCGTCGCGAACGACGACGAGCTGCCTGCGGAGCCCGTGCTCCCCGCCAAGCGCACCTACGCGTCGGGCGCTTCGCCCACGGTGTACTTCGCCGATCAGACGCTGCAGTCGGTGCAGCAGCCCGGCGATCTCGACAACCGCAGCTCACCCTTCGTCGGCAACTTCGTGGTGATCGGCAAGAACCCCGCGTCGGGCGAGACGCTCAAGCAGAACTGCCCCGACGATCCCGCGCGCGACGGCCGCGAGTCGTTGATGGTGGTCACCGGTCTCGATCCGTCTGGCTTCTTCGTCACCGACATCTCCGCCTGCCGCCTGCGCGAGCAGCTCTCTGACTCGTCGGGTGGCACGGTGCGCACCGGCGAGCCCGTGGGTCCCTGCTGGCTCAACGCGGCCGACGGTGGTCTCGAGGT
>CBIHPJ010001068.1:0-2070 GCA_966211295.1 uncultured Myxococcales bacterium
GACTTCGCGCGGCTGTGGGGAGCGATCATCCTGCTCTCGGAGCTCCCGGTGCCAGAGTCAGCCGGCGCGCCCGCCGTGCAGTTCCGCGCCTCGCCGGTGTCGCTCACCTTCCCCGGTGGCTCGCAGGCCGGTTACGGCGTCAGCTTCAATCGGCAGTTCGTGTTCTTCCCCAACGATCGCCCGCGCAACACGATTGCCGAGGCGGGCAAGCTCGCAGGTCAGCTCGCACTCGCATTCGTGGGCGTGGGCGTCGCTCGCTACCAGGCGAAGCTCCCGTTCGACCTCTGGCTCTCGCTCTGGCAGCACCTGCCGACCGAACAATTCGAAACGTTGCTCGGCACCACCGCGACGAATCGCGGCGGAAAGGTGATCTCGATCAATGATCTGACCTTCGAGTCGCCGACGATCTATCGCGCAGGCGAGCTCAAGATCCGCACGGCGCAGCCCCTGCTCAGTTAAGCCCTCTCCCCTAGGTGGTCGGCAGCTTCGCGACCTGCTCGAGGAACTCGGCGCCCTTCTTCTTGTCGCTCATGAAGACCCACGCCGCCATGCCCTGCAGCGACGCGTGCGATTCGCCCTCGCGGTACGGCTTGCCCTTGCTGCGATTGTGAATCGCAGCGCGCAGGCGGCGAATCACGTCGCGTGACACGCGCGCCTTCGGCACCTGCGGACCCGCGTCGTTCACCACCAGACCCGTCACCCGCTGCGCAGCTCCACGACGGAGCACCTGCGTCTTCTTCGCGTGCAGCGCGAAGCCTTCGCTCTTCAGAATGTCCTTCGTCTTCTCGACGAGAATTCCGAGCGCAGGACGCTTCCGCTCCGCGGTCTTCCGGAACGAGAAGGTGAGGTCGTCGGCGTAGCGCGTGTACGTGAAGCCCAAATCCGAGGCCAAAGCAGAGAGCCGCTGATCCATGCGCAGGCACAGCGCGTTCGTGATCGCGGGCGAAGTCGGTGCGCCCTGCGGCAGCGCGCGAGGCCCCGTCGCCACGTGCAGCGTCTTCCCGCGGAACTCCACCAGCTGACGCGGCGCTTCCGTGCAGAGCAGCGCAAGCAACGTCGCCACCTGCTCCGTCACGCCCGCCTTGCGCAGCAGACCCTTCACCCGCTTCCAGTGAATCGTGGGGAAGAAGTCCTTCACGTCGAGCTTCACCACGCAGTCGGCGTTCGCATGCACCAGCGCGTTGCTGAGCACGCTGCGCGCGGGGAGGAAGCCGTGCGCGGCGCCGTGCACCGGGAGCTTCTCGAAGTAGTTCCTCAGCGCCCAACGCTGCAGTTCCTTGAGCTGCGGCAGCGGCGCGGTGATCGTGCGCTGCCCGCCGCTGCGCTTGGGCACCTGCCACGAGTGATAGTGCGTGCCGGTATCCACCTCGCGGTGGAACGTGAGCCAGCGCAGCGTGGAGATCGAGATGTCCATCGCGGCCGCGAGCTCGTTCGCCGTCTCCCATGCGGGGAGCCCGTTCTTCTCGGCCTTGGCTTCACGATCTTTGACGTCGAACTCGTCGGCGTCCGTGCGCTCGTCCCAGTGCACGGTGTTGCCGAGGAAACCGATGGTGCCGAAGCGACGCGCCTCGTTGGCCAGCCCACGCAGCTTCTTGCGCTCGGTGCGCTCGGCGGCCTTCTTCTCCTTGAAGACCTTCTTCTCGTCTTCCGATTCCGGCGCGGCGGCGTCAGGCGTGTGCCCCGCCTCGATCAACCTCGCGCGCACCCAGGCGTCGGTGCCGCCCTTCTCTTCGATCTCCAACCAGCGCGCGTTCGCGAGCGTGCGCGCCTTCGCGAGCTCGTCCTTCTGCGCGTCGGTGAGCTTGGTACGCGGGGGAACGCGCGTGGTCAGCACCGGCGCCGCCGCGGGGACTTCGAGATCGATTCGGTTCGTCATCGAACTGCCCTCTGCCGCTGCTGCCCTTCTTCAGAACTGGTCCCGCCATCGAGTGAGGTGCCGAAAAGCGCCACCTTCTCTCCTGGGGCTCGGTAGCCTCACCGGCTCTCCCGCAGTAGTGGGGGGGGGGGGGCCGGGGGCGCAGAGGCGGCGCCCGGGGTCTGGATCGTGGCAGCTGAGGAGGGCTCCCGCCC
>CBIHPJ010001069.1:0-2068 GCA_966211295.1 uncultured Myxococcales bacterium
ATGGATCTCGATTCTCAGTTGCGCGCCCAGGTGGAGCAGGCCACCGGCCGCTCCATCGGCGCAGCGCCGGTGCTCAAGCTCAAGGGCGATGCTTCGAATCGCTCGTACTACCGCGTCGGCACTCCTCCGGACTCGTGGGTGCTGATGGTGATGCCGCCCGACTCGCTCAAGAAGAGCGAAGAGGTGAGCAAGGGCCCCGCTCCCAGCGAACTGCCCTTCGTGAACGTGCACCGCTACCTGCACAAGCTCGGCGTGCGCGTGCCGAAGATCCTCCGCTTCGACGAGCCTGAGGGGATCATGGTGCTCGAGGATCTGACCGATCAGACCTTCGAAGCGGCGTTGCCCGTCGGTGGGCGCGAGAAGCTCTACACCCAGGCCGTGCAGCTGCTCGCGGGCCTGCGGGCGCGCGCTGAGAAGAACATCGACCCCAGCTGCCTCGCGTTCACGCGCGCGTTCGACGAAGAGCTCTACGACTGGGAGCTCCACCACTTCCGCGAGTGGGGCCTCGAGGCGTGGAGCGGCAAGAAGCCCACCAACGCCGAGCGCGCCGAGCTCGACGCTTCCTTCCGCCGCATCGCGCAGGAGCTGGCCGCCGCGCCCCGTGGCTTCACGCACCGCGACTACCAGTCCCGCAACATCATGGTGAAGGACGGCGAGCTGGTGGTGATCGACTTCCAGGACGCGCTTCAGGGGCCGCGCCAGTACGACCTGGTGGCGCTGCTGCGCGACTCGTACGTCGAGCTCCCCAGGGACTTCGTCGACAAGATGCTCGACGTGTACATCGAGGCCTTCGCGAAGGAGACGGGCGAACGCATCGACCCGAAGCCCTTCAAGGCGTTCTTCGATCTGCTCACCGTGCAGCGGAAGTTGAAGGACGCGGGTCGCTTCGAGTTCATCAATCGCGTGAAGGGCAACCCGGGCTTCCTCGTCTCGATCCCCGCCTCGCTGCGGTACGTGAAGAGCGCGTTCGAGGTGCAGCCGCAGTTGGCTGACCTGCGCACGCTGATCGCCAAGTACGTCCCCGAGTTGGGCTGATGGCCGAAGAGCGACGAATGTTCTCCCTCTCCCTGCGCTGCGGAGAGAGGGTCGGGGTGAGGGGCCCACTTGCATGAAAGCGATGGTCCTCTGCGCGGGCCTCGGCACGCGTCTCCGTCCGCTCACGAATCGCTGGCCCAAACCGGCGATGCCGCTGCTCGCGGGACCACTCTTCCGCTACTCGCTCGCGACTCTCACCCGAGCCGGAGTGACGAAGGTCGGCATCAACACGCATCACCTCCCCGAGGTGATGGAAGCCACCGCGCGGAAAGAGATCGCCGAACTCGAGGTCTCGCACGAGTCCGGAGAGATCCAGGGCACGGGCGGCGGAATCCGCGGCCTGAAGCACTTCCTCAAAGAGGAAGACTTCGTCGTCCTCAACGGAGACGTCCTGTTCTCCGTCGATCTCAAACCCGTGATCGAAGCGCACAAGGCGAGCAGAGCAGCCGCTACGATGGTGCTGCTCCCGATGCCGGAGGGCGAGAAGTACAACGCGGTCGAGCTCGACGACTCGAAGTCCGTGCGCCGCATCGCGAACCTGGGCCCCGGCGGATCGCGCCTCACCAACTGGCACTTCACCGGCGTGCACGTGATGACTCCAGCGGTCTTCGACTTCATGTCCGCGAGCGGGCCCGAAGACATCAACCGCGACGTCTACGTGCGCATGATGGAGAAGGGCCTCACCATCCGAGGGCATGTGCTGCAGTCGAAGGACGTGTACTGGTCCGACATGGGTACGCCGCAGCGCTACGCGGCGACTCATCAGCAATTGCTCTTCGGCCAGGTGCCGCTCGAGCCGTTCGGAGATCGCGGTCCCTTCGAGGGCATGCAGCGCGGCGAAGGAAACTTCTGGGTTCATCCCACCGCGAAGATCGACGCTGACGTGAAGGTCGCCGGCCCCGCGTATTTCGGCGAAGGCTGCGTGGTGGAAGCGGGCGTGCGCATCGGCGCGGCCGTCTCCATCGGCCGTGGCGCGAAGGTGGGGCAGGGCGCGCGCCTGAATAGCGTCGCAGTCCTCGAGGGAGCCACCGTG
>CBIHPJ010001070.1:0-2056 GCA_966211295.1 uncultured Myxococcales bacterium
ACCCCGACCCTCTCCCAAAGGGAGAGGGAGTTCCTCAGCTCGCGTGACCGGGCTCGTTCTCACTCTCGTGCTCGCGGCGGCACCTTGCGAGCACCCGGGCCTCGTGATGCTGCCCGAGGATCGCCAGGCCGCGGCGTGCGAGCTGCTCGCGCAGCCAGCCGAAACTGAGACGATCGATCGCTCGACGCTCGCGCCTCTCTTCGAACGCCCGGGCTTCGAGCGCGCGCGGCAGAGAAACACCGGCGCGATGCAGGCGCTGATGGCGCAGCTCAAGCACTGGTTCGAGCAGTTCTTCGAATCGACGGGCGCAGAGCAGTACTCGAACGTCACCCGCGTGCTCGTGCTGATCGTCGCGCTGGTGATCGGTGGAGGCGTGACGCTGCGATTCCTCCGACGCCGCGCCGCGCAGGTCGAGGTGAAGACGCAGCACACGCAAACCTCGGCGCCCCTCGAGCTCGACGATCCCGCCGCGCACCTCGCACGCGCGGAGCAGCTGCTGGCGAACGAGCCACGCGAGGCGATTCGGGAGGCGCTGTTCTCTCTGCTCTCTTCGCTGGAACGGAAGCGGTACGCCCGTCCCGATCGCGTGAAGACCAATCGCGAGCTCGGGCTCGAGCTGCCCACGCGAGGCGCACCGCCGGAGCTGGTGAGCCAGGTCACTCCGCTCTTCACCTGGTTCGATCGCGCGTTCTATTCGCTCGACGCGGTGCCTCCCGCGGACGCGCGCCGCTTCGTCGATGACGTGAGGAAGCTCACTTCATGAGGCGAGGTCCGCTCATTCTCGCGGGGCTGGTGCTGCTCTCGCTGATCGCGAGCATCGCCTCGCAGGAACCTGGCTCCGATTCTCCGATCCCCAGCATCGAGAACAAGGGACCACGCGGGCTCGGCGTGCTCGCGGCGTGGCTTCGTGAATCCGGCACGTCGGTGATCGGTCACGACGCTCCGCTCACCCAGCTGCCGCCCGAGGCGCGCGTGGTGGTGATCGCCGCTCCTTCGGCGCAGGAGCTGAAGGCAGATGAGGTCACCGCGCTCGAGCACTTCGTCTCTGGCGGCGGCACGCTCGTGTACTTGATGGGTCGTACGTCTCCGCAGCCGGTGCTCAACGAGTGGCTGCGCGTCGCCGGGGGACCGGTGGCGCCATTGGTGACCGAGCCTGGCCTCGAAGACGTGGGCGGCACGACGGTGAGCGTGACCTTCGCGAAGGGCCTGCTCGAGGGCGCGAAGACGCTCCGGCTCTCCGCGGACAGCATGGTGAACGCGCTCGACGATGGCGCGGTACCGGTGACTTCGGATCGTGCGCTGTGGTGGATGCGCCGGGGCGAGGGAGAGGTGTGGCTCGGAGCGGGACCCGACCTCGCCGAGAACGCGCGGCTCGAGCTCGCCGACAACGCGCTCTTCTGGGGTCATCTCGCGAAGCGCGGGACGATCGTGTTCGACGAGTTCCATCATCACCAGAGTGGTGCCGCGCTGCCGGTGAACCTGGTCGCGACGGTGCTGCAGCTGATCTTCCTCGCCCTGCTCTTCCTCTGGGCTCGCGGTGCTCGGCTCGGACCTCCTCGCGATGATCCGCCGCGGTGGCAGCGCTCGTCGCTCGAGTACGTGACGGCGATGGCGGCGCTCACGCGTAACGCGAACGTCGAGAAGGAGCTGGTGGTGTCGCTGAAGAACGATTTCCGCAAGCTGATCCTGGAGCAGGCCGGGATTCCTCTCGCCTGGAGCTGGGAGGAGGCGGACACCGAGCTCGCGCGCCGCGGAGTGATTGGCGGTGCGGAATTGATTCGTGCCGCGCAGGAAGCCGACTTCGTCGCTGCGTCTCGGTTGCTGGCGACGATTGAGCGGAAGATTCGCGGGTAGCTCGCTGGCGGTGAAGTGCCGGCGCCTGAAGGGTGAGCGGTGGTGAGGGGCTCGGCGTACGTGCTCGCTCCGGACGGGCCCCGCTGCACGGCACACCCGATCTCCACTTCACTCAGCTTCGAGAAAGAGGTGCCCCCGGGCGCGAAGATCCGGGCGCCTAGAGGGAATTGCATGTCACTTCCCGGCTGACACGCATTCCCTC
>CBIHPJ010001071.1:0-2056 GCA_966211295.1 uncultured Myxococcales bacterium
AGGAAGCCGCCGCCACCGAGGGCGAGCAGGGCTCCACCGAAGAGACCCTTCTTCAAGAAGCTACGTCGCGACGGATCATGTCCGCCGCGCGGGGGGAGGTACATCTTCATGGAGCGGTTTGTAACCCAGTTACGGGGATGCCACTGCTTCCACGATCAAGCTCTTCCACTGCGCCTTCGCGAACTCGACGAACTGCTTGGGGGCCTGCTCGAACGCCGGATCGACCTTGAAGTCGCCGCCCGCGAACTCGCTCTCGCCTACGCGTTCCTTCGTCTGGCCGCGGAGCGCGTACTTCGTGGCGCCTTCGTACATGAGCAACTTCGCGTCGAGCGGTGAGACGTCGCTGCGGCACGCGAGCCGGTACACGAATGACACTTCCGGCTCTCCATCACCGTCCAGATCGGTCAGGCGAATGGAACCCTCCAGCACGTCGAGCGTGAGATCGAACTCGCACTGATTCACGAAGTCGCGCGCCTTCCAGATCTCTTTGCCGCCAGCGGAGTGAGTCACCGTGAGTTCCCGACTCCGCTCGAAACCGTCATCTGTTCTTTCTGGGTCGCTCCGGTTCGCGCCAGAAGCATCCGCTCGGCCTCCGCTCCCAATTTTCTTCTGCTTCAGCGCGCTCAACACGAAGCGCACGACGTGAGGCTGGCCGTCCTTCCCGGTGAAGGTGAGCTCGCGCGACTCGACGCCTTTGACGCTCGTCCACTTCGATACCGAGCTTTGGGGACCGGCATCAGGAGACGAGGCAGCGAGCAAAAGCACAAGCAATCGCGAAGTCATGAAGCTGGGTCTAGCATTGGCGCATGACCGCCCGAACTCTCGCGATGGTGCTTGCTGGTGGCGCAGGTACGCGCCTCGACCCTTTGACGCGCGAGCGCGCAAAGCCCGCGGTGCCCTTCGGTGGGCGCTACCGCATCATCGATTTCTGTCTCTCGAACTTCGTCAACTCCGGTGTCTACAAGCTGAAGGTGCTGACGCAGTACAAGTCGGACTCGCTCAACAATCACATCTCGCGCTCGTGGCGCATGACCGCGTTCCTCGGGCACTTCTGCGAGACGGTGCCGGCGCAGATGCGTACCGGTGGTGATTGGTACAAGGGCTCGGTCGACGCGATCTTCCAGAACCTCAACCTGATCACCGACGAGAACCCCGATCACGTCTTCGTGTTCGGAGCGGATCACATCTACCAAATGGATGTCGCGCAGATGCTCGACTTCCACCAGCAGAAGCGCGCGGACTGCACGGTCGCGGTGCTGCCGGTGCCGATCGAAGAGGGCAGCGACTTCGGCATTCTCGACGTGGGTCCTGATGGCGAAGTGCGGAACTTCGTGGAGAAGCCGAAGAACCCGCCGCCGATGCCGGGTGACCCGACGAAGTGTTTGGCGTCGATGGGCAACTACATCTTCAACACCGACACGCTGGTGCGCGAGGTGGTGAACGACGCGAAGCTCGAGAACTCCTCGCACGACTTCGGCAAGTCGATCCTCGCGTCGATCAACAAGCGCGCGCGGGTCTACGCGTACGACTTTCAGCAGAACATGGTGCCGGGTCTCGGCAAGCGCGAGCGAGGGTACTGGCGCGACGTGGGAACGCTCGACGCGTACTTCCAGGCGAACATGGATCTGATCGCCGTCGAGCCGATCTTCAACCTCTACAACTCGCAGTGGCCGATCGCGACCGCGTCGGGTTCTCTGCCGCCCGCCAAGTTCGTGTTCAACGACGCGGCGCAGAAGCGCATCGGTCGTGCCGCTGACTCCCTGGTGAGCGAGGGCTGCATCATCTCGGGTGGCCTGGTGGAGCGCTCGGTGTTGTCGCAGCGCGTGCGCGTCAATTCGTGGTCGACGGTGCAGGACTCGATCTTGATGGAGAACGTGGAGATCGGTCGGCACTGCGACATCCGCAAGGCGATCATCGACAAGAACGTGACGATTCCTCCGGGGACGAAGATCGGTGTCGACCTGGATGAGGATCGGAAGCGCTTCCACGTGACCGAGAGCGGCATCGTGGTGATCCCGAAGGGCGCCGTCGTTCCTGCAGAGCGCGGGTAGGAAGA
>CBIHPJ010001072.1:0-2026 GCA_966211295.1 uncultured Myxococcales bacterium
TCATCGGTGATCACGATCTGCCGCGGCATGGTGGCGTTCGCCGGGTTGATCGCGAAGTTCGGGAACTCGCAGGTCACCGCGCCCGTCATCTGGTCGACGTTCCGCGCGCCCGCCGAGCCTCCCACCGCGGTGCCATCGAGCGTCGCGTGCAGCCCAGTCACCGCGCCACAGGGAGTCTTCTTGTCGTCGTACGTCACCACCACCAGCAGCTCCTTGCCCATGCGGCGCTGCGCGGTGATCACCGGAGAGCTGAGCGTGGCGAGCGTCGGCGCCGGGGGTTCACAGGCAGTCAGAGCGATGCACGGGACGAGAGCCGCAAGAATCCGCTGAATCATGGGCGCACGTTCTCAGCGGATCGGATCGATGTCCACGAAGTGTCGCCCCTCACCCCGACCCTCTCCCCGCTGGCGCAGGGAGAGGGAGCATGAGTGACTTCTCGACAATGGACTCATTCGCGGAGATCGGCGTCTTCACCAAGGTGGTGGACCTCGGCGGCTTCACCAAGGCCGCGGCCAACCTGGGCCTCACGCCCTCGGGTGTCAGTCGCGTGCTCTCGCGATTGGAAGAGCGCCTCGGCGCTCGCCTGCTCAACCGAACCACGCGGAGCCTCAGCCTCACCGACGAAGGCGCGGAGTATTACGAGCGCTGCACCCGCATCCTCGCGGAGCTCGAAGAGGCGGATGCGAGCCTCGCGAAGACGCGCGCTGCTCCACGCGGCCGGTTGCGCGTCGAGCTCCCGCTCCTCCTCGCGGACTTCGTGGTGGGGCCGGCCCTTCCCCGCTTCCTCGACCGCTATCCCGAGGTGTCCATGGATCTCACCGTGCGCGATCGATTGATCGATCCCACGGCCGAGGGTGTGGACGTGGTGGTGCGCGTCGCTCCCGCGCGCGACTCGGAGTTGGTGGCGCGCAGACTCGCTCCAGCCCGTTCGCTGCTCGTTGCCTCGCCGAGCTACGTCGCTCGTCACGGACGGCCGAAGAGCCTCGCCGAGCTGCGCGAGCACTCGTGCATCGTGTTCCTCTCGAACACCGGGCCGCTCGCGTGGCGGCTCAAGGGTCCGTCGGGAGAGGTGACCTTCGCTCCGCGAGGAAGATTGCAGGCGGCGTCGGGCAACATGCTCACCACCGCCGCCGTCGCTGGGCAGGGCATCACTCAGATCTTCGAGTACCACGTGGCCGAGCAGCTCTCGAACGGTGAACTGGAGATCTTGCTGCCCAGCCTCGAGCCGACTCCTCGCGTGGTGCACGCCCTCTACGCGAAGCAGAAGGCGCAGCTGCCGAAGGTGAAGGTGTTCCTGGATTTCCTCACTGAGATCTTCAGTGCACGGACTGCAAAGAAGAAGCGTTGAGGCGCCGCCCCTCACCCCGATGATTAGTGCACGAGGCGGAAGCCGATCTCCGGCCCCAGCTTCTGCACGTAGCCCATCACGATGTTGAGGTAGCCGAGCGCCTCGAGGTGACGTGCGTTCTGCAGCGCGCCCGCATCCGCACCGTCGAACCCGAGCTGCTTGCCGAGTGCGAGGACCTGCTCGCGCGCGGCCGAGTCGTTGCCAGCCACGAGGAGGCTGAGCTTCTCGCCCTTCACCTGGCCCTTATCCATGTGCTGCGCGAACACCGTATTGAACGCCTTCACCACCTTCGCGCGGGGCGCCTGCTTCTGGAGCTCCTCGGCGCCGCTGGTGGTGAAGCCGATCGCCAGCTGCATCTCGGGCGTGAGCGCGTTGGTCACGTCGACCAGCACCTTGCAGTCGATCGTCTCTCCCAGCGTGCGCACCACTTCGTTCACCGCGCCGAACGGCACCGCGAGGAACACGATGTCGGCCCAGCTCGCCGCGCGCTGGATCTCCTGGGCGTCCCTGCCCGTCGACTTCACCTCGTGACCCGCTGCCTTGAGTCCACGCTCGAGCGCGCTGCCCACGTTGCCGTTGCCGATGATTCCGATCTTCGTAGCCATGGTGTTGCTCCTTTGGGTTCGAGCCGGAGCGGTGTGCTCCGGAACACGGACAACATGCGCCCGGAGCGGCCAC
>CBIHPJ010001073.1:0-2017 GCA_966211295.1 uncultured Myxococcales bacterium
GCCCCCCTCTGTCTCTCTCATCTTCCCAATGGCCTCGAGGGCGAGGCCCATCGCGGCGTCGGCGGCCTTGCCCGCGTCTTCGAGGCTCACCTGCGGCTCCTCGAGGCGGATCACGTTCAGCTGGGTGGCGATGTCCTTCACCGTGACGGTGTCGGGCAGCTCGAGCGCCTTCGCCAGCTCACCCCACGCCCGGCGGTACTCGCGGGCGAGGGAGAGATCGACCTGGGGGACCACTCCGCTGGCCGTGCGGCTGGCGCGGCGCACCACGACGTCCACCGCGCCGCGGGCGAGCTTGTCTTTGACCTGCTTCTGCAGCGTCGGCTCGAGCGTGCTCAGCTCGCGCGGGACGCGCACCTTCACTTCACAGAACTTGTGGTTCACCGAGCGGAGCTCGACCGTCAGCGTCTCACTGCCAGCGGTCGCGGTGCCCGAGCCAAAGCCCGTCATGCTTCGGAGCATGAGGTCTCGTAGTGGGCTTCCCTGGGGGAATCAATTTCCGGTTGGCTTCGCGGGCCCCGCTCCGCTCCGGGAGATCAGCTCGGTGGTGCTGTGATCTTTGGGGTCCCCCGCCACTGCAACCCGTCCCCCGTAGGCCTCGACCTCGGCCCTCTCGGGGATGCTCTCGGGGGTGTAGTCGGTGCCCTTCACGTGGATGTCTGGTTTGAGCGCGCGGATCACGGCGCGCACGTCGGTCTCTTCGAAGATCAGCACCAGGTCGGTGCAGCGGAGGGCGCGGAGGAGCTCGGCCCGCTCTCCCTCGGGGATCACCGGGCGATCAGGCCCCTTGTACGCGCGCGTCGAGGCGTCGGAGTTCACCGCCACCACCAGTCGATCGGCCAGCTTCCTGGCCGCCTCGAGGTAGCGAACGTGACCAACGTGGAGGAGATCGAACACGCCGTTCGCCAGCGCGATCTTCAGGCCCTGGGCGCGCCAGGCCTCCACCGTGCGGCGGGCTTCGTCGAGAGTCATTGGTCCAGCTCCCGCGCGAGCTCGGGGCGGGAGACCGTCGCCGTGCCCTGCTTCTGCACCACCAGCGCGCCGGCGATGTTGGCCAGGCGAGCCGCTTCGAAGGGGGTACCGCCGGCTCCAAGGGAGAGCGCGAAGGTGGCGCTCACGGTGTCCCCCGCGCCCGTGACGTCGACTGCTTCTTCCGAGCCGTAGACGGGGATGTGAACGGGCTTCGCGCCCTTCTCGAACAGAGTCATTCCGCGGCGGCCGCGGGTGACCAGCAACACTTCGCACTCCAGACGCTTTTGCGCTGCTTTGCCCGCGGCGAGGAGCTCGGCATCGTTGCGCACCGGCATCCCGGTGAACGCCGCGAGCTCGGGCTCGTTCGGTTTGCAGACCGTGAGACCCGCGAAGTCCTGCAGACCGAAGCGGGAGTCGACGCAGACGGGGGTTCCCTGGCGGGCGAGGTCGCGCAGCGCGCTCCTGGTCTCGTCACAGAGCACTCCGGCGCCGTAGTCGGAGACCATGATCACGTCGGCCTTCTTCCCGGCGTCGAAGATCTGCACGGCGAGCGAGGCGCGGACCTTTGGAGGGAGTGCGCCCACCACTCCGCGATCGATGCGGAGCATCTGCTGGCGGGTGGTGGAGAGGCCTCCGGCGAGCACGCGGGTGCGGCTCTCGGTCACGCTCGAGTGCACCGCGCGCAGGGTGATGCCGCTCGACTTGAAGAGCGCGCTCAGCTGGCGGCCGAGGTCATCGCGGCCGATCACGCCCACTGCGCTGACCTTCGCTCCGAGGGCGCTGGCGTTCGCGGCGGCGTTGGCACCGCCTCCGAGCTTCACCTCTTCACGCTCGTGGCGGACGATGAGCACGGGCGCTTCGCGGCTGACGCGCTCGGTCTGGCCGTAGACGTAGTGATCGGCGAGGAGATCTCCGACCAGAAGGACGCGGACCTGGGGGAAGCGTTTCAGGAGTGCGGACGGCACGGGGCGCGTTTGGCATTTCGCGGCCAGAGGGACAAGCGATGAAGGTGCACATCGTCGAGGGAGATCTGCTCGACCAGCGGAGC
>CBIHPJ010001074.1:0-2012 GCA_966211295.1 uncultured Myxococcales bacterium
GAAGGCGAAGGCCGAGGCCGAGCGCATGGAGCAGCTCGCCGCGCTCGAGGCCCGCACTCGCGCGGAAGACGACAAGCGCCGCAAGGCTGAGGAAGCCGCTGAGGCGAAGCGCCAGGCCGAGCTCGACAAGAAGCGCACTGCCGAAGAGAAGGTCGCGTTCGCGAAGGCCGAGAGAGAGCGCAAGGCCGAGGCCGAGGAAGCGAAGCGCCGTGCCGAAGACGAGAAGAAGCAGGCGGAGCTGGCCAAGAAGCAGGCCCTGGCCTCGAAGGAAGACGAGCGCGCCCGCAAGCAGAAGGAGCTGGAGGCCGCCTCGGCGAAGACTCCCTCACCGTCGGAGCTCGCGGCGTCGAACAAGCAGGCGCGCATGACCTTCGTGGGCTTCAAGCAGCAGGAAGGCGTGGGGCGGATCTTCTTCCGCACCACTTCTCCCGTGCACTACCGCGTGGGCGAAGAGAACGATCGCGAAGTGGTGATCACGCTCGAGAACACCGAGATCAGCCTGCCCAACAATCAGCGCATCATCGACGCGTCGTTCTTCGACACCGCCGTCTCGCTGGTGCGGCCGGAAGAGCAGGGCAGCGAGGTGAAGGTGACCATCAGCCTGAAGCAGGCGGTGGCGTACCGCGCGAGCCAGACGGGCAATGAGCTGACGCTGGAATTCGAACGCCCCGAGTGACACAAACGCCCGGGCATGCTCGGGCTGTGGGTGGCACTCGCGTTGTTGGCCGCGCCTGAGACGGCCGAGGTCGAGCTCACCGCGGAGCGCGTACTCCACGACGGCAAGAGGGAGCTCACCACCGCCGAAGGCAAGGCGAAGCTCGTCGCTGAAGATGCGGCGGTCGACGCGGATCGCATCGTCTACGACAAGGAACGTCGCATCGCGACGGCCACCGGTCACGTGGTGGCGCGCCTGACCGATGGCGGGCGGATCGTGGTGATGGCGGATCTGCTCACGCTCCGGTTCGACGAGCAGCAGGAGGTGCGCGAGGTCTGGCTCTACGATGGCAAGGCGCTCTCGAAGAAAGAGGTGAGCGCCGAGGCGTTGCTCGCTGCCGATACCGCCGAGAAGGCAGAGAAGGTCGGCAAGACGCAGGCGCTCCTCGAGGGGAATCACCTGCTGCGCGACGGCTCGAAGTGGACCGTGGAGCAGCTCGAGCTGGTGCCTTGCGAGTGTGACTTCGAGAACCCGTCGTGGTCGGTCACCTCGAGCAACGCGACGATCGACACCGAGGCGGATCGGGTGGCGATCACGAATCCCGTCTTCCGCGTGAAGCACGTGCCGGTGTTGTGGCTACCGTGGCTCTCATTGCCGCTCACGGATCGCCAGAGCGGCCTGCTCTTCACCAAGCCCGGCTACAACGTGAACAACGGCTTCAGTCTCGAACAGCCGGTGTACCTGACGCTCGGGCGCAGCGCGGACCTCACGCTCACTCCCGGGTTCTTCACCGGCAAGGACACCAGCACGCCGGAGAAGGACAAGGGCCTCGGCATCGCGGGTCCCCGCCTGGGGACGGAGTTCCGCTACACGCCCTCCACGCGCGCGACGGGGAAGGTGTTCCTCGGGTTGCTCTACGACTTTCGCACTCCGCGCGACCTGCTCAATCCCGATACGCGCCTTTTGGGCCAGCATCGCGGCCTGCGCGGAGAGTTCGCCTGGCAGCACCTCCAGGACTTCGGCCATGGCTTCGGCGCGCGCGCTGACTTCAACGTTCACTCCGACGGCGACCTCAATCGCGATTTGACCGTCGACGTGATCCTCAGCACCGCGACATACCTGCGAAGCGGCGCTTCCGTCTTCCATCGCGGCGCCGATCACTACATTGGGCTCGACGTCGGTCTGCGGCAGGACATCCAGTGGGGCTACGACCTCTTCGGCCAGGGCACGTTCATCAATCCGACGACGATTGGGACCTCTGGGCCGGGCACGCTCCAGCGCCTGCCTGCGGTCACGTTCGGCTGGGCGCCCACGAAGCTCCTCGGTCCGCTGCGCTTCAACATCGAAGGCGATGCCG
>CBIHPJ010001075.1:0-2010 GCA_966211295.1 uncultured Myxococcales bacterium
AGGGTTGTAGTAGCCGCACGCTGGACAGTTCACGATTCAGCTCAAGCTTCGCGCAGCCCGGTCCCGGTAAGGTTGAAATTCAATGGGCAGTTCCCCCGATACGATGGACAGGCTCTGGCAATCGCTCGGGCTCGATTCACTCCCTCCTGATGCCGGCAGCGCGGAAAACCTGGGCGGCACGCGTGTTCCCGATTGGGATGAGGTCACGCTGCGTCACGTCACCGTGGCGAGCGTGCCCACCGAGGAACGAGTCGATCTCGCGCGTCTCACGCTGAAGCCGCCGGCGGGCCAGGTCCCCGCGCCGGAGCGCGACCTGATGGTGACGGGGCTGCTCGGTGAAGGCGGCATGGGCAAGGTGCTGCTCGCGCACCAAAACTCGCTCGATCGCGACGTGGCGGTGAAGGTGCCGCGCGAGAACGCGACGAAGGGAACGATCGCGGCGCTCATCAGCGAATCGTTGATCACCGGTGGCCTCGAGCACCCCGGTGTCATCCCGGTGTACTCGATGGCGAGCGACGCGCACGGTCAGCCCGCGCTGGTGATGAAGCGCGTCGACGGCGTGTCGTGGTCGATGCTGCTGCGCAACCGCGAGGATCCCGCGTGGGCTCGCATCGCCACGCCCGGCACCGATCGCATCGAGACGCACGTCGAGCTGCTGCGGCAGGTCTGCAACGCGATCGCCTTCGCGCATCGCAAGGGCGTGCTCCATCGCGACATCAAGCCGTCGAACGTGCTGATCGGAGAGTTCGGCGAGGTCTACGTCGCTGACTGGGGCATCGCGATTCGCAAGCTCTCAGCAGGAGAGCGCCGCAAGCCCAGCCTCGTAGGGAGCCCGGTGTACCTCGCGCCCGAGATGGTGACCGGCGACGACGCGCAGATGGACGAGCGCACCGACGTGTTCCTGCTCGGCTCCACGCTCTACGAATTGCTCACCGGCAATCCACCGTGGCGCGGCATCGATCTGCGCTCGGTGTTGGAGGACGCGTGGCAGTGCAAGCCGCGTCCCTTCCCCACCGCGACCACTCCGCCCGAGCTCGCGCAGATCTGTCTCAAGGCGATGTCCCCCGAGAAGGAGGATCGCTACGCGTCGGCGCTCGAGTTCCGCGAGGCGCTGAGCGGCTTCCTCCGTCACCGGGGCTCGGTGCGGCTCGCGCGCGCGGCGGAAGAGCGCCTGCAGACCTTGCTCGCCACCTTGCAGAGCACCTCGAAGGAGAACGTGTACCCGCTCCTCTCGGAGTGCCGCTTCGGCTTCACCCAGGCGCTGCGCGAGTGGCCGGAGAACGCCGCCGCGAAGGCCGGACTCACGCGCTGCATCGAGGCGATGGCGCAGTACGAGATCTCCCAGGGAAATCTGGCCGCGGTGCGTTCGCTGCTGAGCGAGCTCACCCATCCTCCCGCGGAGCTGGTGGCCGCGGCCGACGAGCTCGAGAAGAGCGCCGCCGAATCGAAGCGCCGTCACGAGCGGCTCGAGCATCTCTCGCAGGAGATGGATCCGAAGGTCGCCTCGCGGCAGCGTGCGCTCGTGTTCGTGACGACCGTGCTCGCGACGGGCTTCTCGGCGCTGATTCCGCCCTCGGAGTTCGAGCGCTTCGGCACCTGGAACCTGACGGTGCGCATGTGCTTCCCGATCGGCATCCTCGCGATCGCGGTGTTCCTCGGGCGCCGATCGATCCTCTCCACGCGCTTGAATCGCCGGCTGATCGGCATGGTGGCCGTCGCGGGGCTCATGGTCCTGGTTCAGCGCGTGCTCGCCGGCGCGATGGGCTTCAGCAATCGCGAGACGCTGCTGCACAACTTCGTGATGGTGCTCGCGGTCAGCATCACGGGCGGCATCACCCTGCACTGGGGCTTCTTCTGGTCCGCCGGCGCGATGGTGCTCGGGCTGACCACCGCGATCTTGATTCCCGGCTACGAATCGCCCCTCTTCAATCTGTCCACGGCGGGCGCGCTGATCTTCTCGGTGCTCTCCTGGCGAGGCTGGCGTGGCGAGTTCTCGCTCCGTCGCTGAGC
>CBIHPJ010001076.1:0-2002 GCA_966211295.1 uncultured Myxococcales bacterium
TGCTCCCCGCGAAGAACGCGATGACGACTGATCAGGTGAAGAAGGCGTGCACGTTCAATTCGTCGGCGAAGTGCGCCCCTCGCCCCTGCCCCTCTCCCCGCTGTCGCAGGGAGAGGGAAACGCCTCCGTTCTCGATTCCTGAGTAGGCGTCTTCGGGCGCGAGCCCGAGCCACGGATCGGACGGCGGCATCAGGAAGAGCTCTTCGTAGACCCAGTCGCTCAGCTCTCGCCAATCGCGCGTGGGCTGGTGGTTCGCGAAGCGCTCGTGAACCCTGCGGTGCAGCAGGTAGCGATTGCGCGCGGTGTCTTCGGCGACGTCGCTCTCGAGCGCGCGGAGAAGAGGCGACTCGACGCGGAGCTTGGTCATCGCGCGGGCTCCTGCTTCGCGAGCGGTGGGCGGCGCCTTGCTGGTCATCGCCATCATCACGTTCGGCGTGAACTCGATGGGACCCGCGAGCTGCTTCCAATCAGTGGTAGCGCGCTCGAGGACCGAGGGATCGCGCTCGTTGCGGAGCTTCACCGCGCGCGCCCAGGTGTCGAGCAACGACGTGCGGCGTCGCGAGTGGGCGTGCGCGAGGAAGGTGACTCGCTCAACGTTGGAAAGTGACGCGACTTCAGTGGCGATGGTGCGTGCGAAGCGGAGCGCGTCGAGGAAGGCGTGCGGCGCGTGCATGCCGGGGATCACGTCGACCGGGCGCGCTTGAGAATCGAGCACCAGGTGGGCGCTGTTGCCGGTGATGGTGCGCGTGAGTGTGCGGCCGTTCCCGAGATCCACTCGCACTACGGGCACGGGACGCACCGAGTGCCAGTGAAGGACGAAGTGCTCGCGCAGCTCCGCGCTCACCTTCGGGTGCGGGTACAGCGTGGTGCGGAAGAAGCGGCTGTTCGCGCAGGAGAGCTCCTGATCGAGCCGGCCGAGCAGGTGCAACGAGAGGATCGGCTTCTTCGTGCGCTGAGCTTCTGCGCGCGCGAGGTCGAGATCGGTGAACCAGTAGAGCAGCGAGTGACGCGCGTCCTTCTGCGCGCACAGCGCGTCGAGCGCTGCGTCGTCGAGCAGCTGATCACGCTGGAGGAAGAGGCGAAGTCCTTCGGGGCCCAGTGCGCGGAGGTTGTCGTTCATGTGCAGAACGATACGGAGCGCCGGCTTCGCGAATTGTAAGGGTCAGGTAAAACAGCGTTCATGGAGCGCACCGACGACGAGGAGATCGCCCAGGAGCTCCTGCGCGTCGAGGCCGAGGTGGCCGAGCTGCAGGGCCAGATCGACGAATGGAAGCTGAAGGACGAGGAGGCCTGCGCGATTCTCACTCTCGAGGTCGAGGCGGCAAAGCAGCGAGTCGCGATCTCGATTGTGCAGCGCGAAGCGACTCAGCAGAGGGTCGATCAGATGCGAAGAGAGCGCCGTGCGGTTCTGAGCTGGCGCGGCATCACGTGGAAGGGCGTCCAGACCACGGTGCGGCTGCTGCTGCTGCTCTGCACGATGCTCGCGTTTCTCATGTTCATCACCAACGACGCGGCGCCGGGATGGGCGTTTCTGGCTGCGCTGATCGTCGATGGGGCCGCTGCCTGGTTCCTCGGCGATCTGGCGGATTACCTCGAGCTCACTCATGGCTGAGGCGAATCAAAGGACGCGGCTCGAGGCGGCTCAGGCCCGCGTCGCCGCGTTGCGCGTGGAGACAACCGCGCTCCCTGAGAGGTCGGCGCGCCGCATCGAGCTCGCGGAGAAGGTCGAAGAGGCGCGCGGGCTGGAGAAACTCGAAGAGTCGAAGGTGGCCGAGTTGCGCCGTGCAGAGGTCGACGAACTCGCTCGCCACGAGCCCAGCGATACGAGCGTGCCTCGCCGTCACTGGTGGCAGTCGTCGTTCGCACTGTTCACCATCGTGGTGGGGCCTTGCATCGCTTTCAATCTAGCGAGCTGGGCTCTCGACTTCGTCTATTGGTCGAAGTTCGGCGCGCGGTGGCAGTGGTACGTCGCGGCGATGCCCTTGATCGTGAATGGACTTCG
>CBIHPJ010001077.1:0-1979 GCA_966211295.1 uncultured Myxococcales bacterium
CATCAATCGCGCGACGCGGGACCTCGGCGATGAAGAACGCAGGTGACTGCCCCGAGAGCGTCAGTCGATAACGTACGGTGGTCGAGAGCCCATCGAGCCGGAACGAGCCGTCATCGGCGAACACCAGGGATTCGCCGATCATCCGCGCCCGCGTCTCCGCGACCGAGATGTTCGAGCCGCTCACCTTGCCGAGCTGGAGATCGGGATTGCCCACGTCGTCCGTGGTCCACCCGCGCGGCTGGAAGATGAAGAGTCGCGCCTTCGGTGCGGTCGTGCGAGTCCACGCGTTGCCCACCAGTTGAAGCGCGCTCACCGGCGAGCCGGTGGGAAGCAGGAACATCGCCAGGCTCTTCGCGCGCCCGGGCATCTGCTTTCCCTGCGGTGACCAGCCTGGAGGCGCATCCGCTTTCACGCCCCACAACCGCACCGCCCAACTCGGAGCGGGCGCGCTGAGTCCGAGGCCCAGCCCGCTCAACTCGACGCCGTGCGTTTCGGTGGAGAGCGTGAATTGCGCGGGCACTCCCGTCGCCGACTTCGGAAGTGACGGCGTGGGCGGCGGCTCGGGCGGCTTCGGGTCCGCGGCGGCGACAGGAGCGCGCGTGGGTACCGGAGACGGAGGGCCCTTCGGCTGCGCAAGCTCAGGCTGATCAAGCGGACGCAGCACCGAGACTTCTTCATTCGACGAATCACTCGTCACCGCGATCGCCGCACCGGTGCCGAAGACGGCGAGCACCACCGCAGCGAGGCCGATCCAAAGACCCTTTCCACTCTTCGCGGGCGCGGGAGGAGCTGGCTGCGCGGGAGTGGCGAGCTCCTTCACCACCGCCTTGCGAGGCGCGGTCTCTCGATCACGCGAAACGGCCGGCGAGTTCGCCGCGGGCGTGGCGTCATCCACGAAGCCGCGTAGCCAGATGTCGAACTCGCGATCGACCTCGTCACGTCCACGCGTCGCCCACGCAACCAGCTGCGCGATCGCCGTGTCGGGATGGGGAAGGTTCTGCTGCCGCACCCACTTCTGCAGCTCGACCTGGAGTTGCTGCGCGCTCCGAGTGCGATCGTCGGCGTCGAGCGCGGTGGCGCGCTGAATGATCCCCGCGAGCTCTTCGCCCATCATGTCGACGGGAATCGGAGGGAGCTGCGCCTTGCCTACCGCGATCTTGAAGGCCTGCTCACCTTGCGGATGCACTCCGGTGATCGCCTTCCACAGCACGATGCCGCACGAGTACACGTCAGCGCGGCCGTCGACCGGATCAGTGCGGATCTGCTCGGGCGCGGAATACGCGAGCTTTCCGCGGAACACGCCGGGTTCGGTGGCGGCGCGCCCTACGAGCGACGCGCGCGCGATGCCGAAGTCGGCGACCTTCACCTGGCCGTCCGCTCCCACGAGCACGTTGTCGGGGCTCACGTCGCGATGAACGATGTGGAGCGGCTTCTTGTCCGCTCCCACGCGCGTGTGCGCGTAGTGCAGGCCCTTCGCGACCTCGATCATCAGCAGCGCCGCGAGCGCGGGCGGCAAGGTGACGAGGCCCTTCTTCTTCAGCTGCGTGAGGAGCTGGCCGAGGGTCAGGCCGTCCACCAACTCCATCACGAGGTAGTACTGCTCGTTCTCTTCGCCGAACTCGAAGACCTGCACGATGTTGCCGTGCGTGAGCTGGAGCGTGAGGCGCGCCTCGGTGACGAAGAGATCCTCGATGGTCGCCTTGTCCTCGTCGGCGAACGGGAGGATGCGCTTGATCACCACCTCGCGCTGAGCGCCGGCCGCCCCTTGGTACCGAGCGCGGAACACCTCGGCCATGCCGCCCTTGCCGATGCGTTCGATGAGCTCGTAGTTGCCCAGCCGCGCCAGAGGCATCGGGCGAACTCTAGACGGGTCTGCGCGTCTTCCGAAACGCGAGGGCGAGCGCGAGGAGACTGAGGCTCCAGTCCATCAGCGGCCGCGCGTTCGAGTCCGCGTCGGTGATCGCGACGCGGAGATCATT
>CBIHPJ010001078.1:0-1966 GCA_966211295.1 uncultured Myxococcales bacterium
AAGGAGGAGTCATGAAGACCAAACTGATGATCATCGCCCTGACGTTCTGCAGCTCACTCGCGCTCGCTGGAGAGCCGACCGCCGCTCCCGAGGCCAAGAAGAAGATGATGAAGGCGCCGACCAGCGACAAGGCCACGTCGATCGACGAGACCGTCCTCGGCACCGGGCTCGGCAGCAGCAGCCTCGGCTCCGTCGGCACCGGAGGCGGCCTCAGCACGAAGACCGCCCCCGCCAAGAAGATGGTGCGTGGCACCGCGCCCGCACCCACGAAGTGACACTGCGCTGAGCGTTGGATGGCGGCCGCCGACGAAAAGTGTACGGTGGCCGCCGTCATGGCTTCGAAGCTCAAAGTGGGTGTCCTCGGCGCGACCGGAATGGTTGGCCAGCGGTTCGTTTCTCTGTTGGCTGATCACCCGTGGTTCGAGCTGACCTCGGTCGCGGCGAGCCCGTCGTCGGCTGGCAAGTCGTACGGAGAAGCAGTCAGCGGCCGCTGGAGCATCGGCGGTGCAGTGCCCGCGCGCGCGGCGTCGCTCACCGTGCTCGACGCGTCTGACATCGCGAAGGTCTCGGCTGACGTGGACTTCGTGTTCTGCGCGGTCGACATGCCGAAGGACGTCACCGCGAAGCTCGAGGAAGACTACGCGCGCCACGAGACGCCGCTGGTGTCGAACAACTCCGCGCACCGGTGGACGCCTGACGTGCCCATGGTGATCCCGGAGATCAACGACGCGCACAACTCGGTGATCGATGCGCAGCGTCGCCGCCTCGGCACCAAGCGTGGCTTCGTCGCGGTGAAGCCGAACTGCTCGATTCAGAGCTACGTGCCTGCAATTCATCCGCTGAAGCAGTTCGGTCCCTCGAAGCTCGCGGTCTGCACGTACCAGGCGATCTCTGGAGCGGGGAAGACGTTCGAGTCCTGGCCCGAGATGGTCGACAACGTGATCCCGTTCATCAAGGGCGAGGAAGAGAAGAGCGAGCAGGAGCCGCTGAAGATCTGGGGCAACGTGATCGACGGGCGCATCGTGAACGCGTCGTCGCCTGCGATTACCGCGCAGTGCATTCGCGTGCCGGTGAGCGATGGGCACATGGCGGCGGTGTTCGTGTCGTTCGAGAAGAAGCCGACCCGCGAGCAGATCCTCGAAGCGTGGCGCTCGTACTCGGGCAAGCCGCAGTCGCTGAAGTTGCCGAGCGCGCCCGCGGCGTTTCTCTCGTACTTCGAAGAAGAGAATCGTCCGCAGACGAAGCTCGATCGCGATGCGGGGAACGGGCAGGGCGTGACGCTCGGCCGCCTGCGTCCGGACTCCGGCGTGTTCGATTGGCGCTTCATCGGGCTCTCGCACAACACGGTGCGTGGCGCGGCGGGTGGCGCGGTGTTGACCGCAGAGTTGCTCAAGGCTGAGGGCTACCTCACGTCGAAATGAGTTCTCCCTCTCCCTGCGCCAGCGGGGAGAGGGGCAGGGGAGAGGGGCGTAACTCATGAAACACGCACTCTGCGCTGCACTGCTTCTCTTCTCCGGTTGCTACGCGTCCTACGCGCGAACGATCGCGATTCCCGTCTCAACCGCTGCCGTGCCGGATCTCTCGGGCACGTGGAACAGTCACTGGGGCGAGGACTACATCGCGGTCATCTTCATGAAGCACGAAGGTGATCGCGTGAGTGGCACGTACACCACAACGGCGCGCACCGAAGCGGGCGAGGGAACGATCGAAGGCTCACTGCAAGGAACGCTCGTCGGCAACGAACTGCGTGGAACGTGGGAAGAGGGCGGCAATCGCTTCGGCCGCTTCCGCTTCGTGTTCCGCACTGACGGCAAGGCCTACGAGGGTACCTGGGGCCGCAAGGAACTCGACGACGACGGCGGGGTGTGGACCGGGTCGCGATGAAAGTAAGCGAAGTGCGCCCCTCTCCCCTGCCCCTCTCCCCGCTGGCGCAGGGAGAGGGAAAAACTAGAGCGAAGCAGTGAGA
>CBIHPJ010001079.1:0-1965 GCA_966211295.1 uncultured Myxococcales bacterium
CTGTCTCCCTCTCCCTTCGGGAGAGGGTCGGGGTGAGGGTTGTCCTTCTCCTGGCGCTCTTCTTCTCCACTGCGAGCCATGCGCAGAACGCGCGCATCGTGCTGCGCTGGAAAGACGTGCCGGGCGCCTCCGCGTACGAGCTGCAGATCGCGAAGGACCCCGCGTTCGTCGAGATCGTCCTGCAGACCCGCACCACCAGCGCCGGCTACCGCTGGGAGCAATTGCCCACCACCACGCACTGGTGGCGCGTGCGCAGCTTCGACTCCGAGAGCCGTGCGAGTGAGTGGAGTGCTCCGCGCACCATCGCCGTCGACACCGCGGTGCCCACGCCGCTGAAGCCCGCCGATGGAGTTGCGATCGGCTGCGGGGCGACGGTCGTCTTCGAGCTCGAGGCCTCGAACTTGATCAAGGAGTACCTCGTGGAGCTCTCGAGCAGCTCCGACTTCGCGAGTCTCCGCTCGTTGCGTTCGTCGACTCCGTCCCTCGAAGTGCCGGGACTCGCCGCGGGCGTCTGGTGGTGGCGCACCCGCGGCGTCGATCTCAAGGCGCGCACCAGCGGCCCTGGTCCCGTGCGCAGCTTCGCGATTCGCGTGAGCCCGCCGAAGTTGAAGCAGGTGAACGACGTGCCGCTCGGCACTGCGCAGGTGCAGCTCAGCTGGTCTGAAGCCTCGTGCGCGAAGAGCTACCTGGTGGAGGCCGCGCAGGACGGCCGCGAGAAGGTGAGCTTCCCCGTCACCGGACTCAACATGGCCTTCAAGGCCGGCGCGGCGGGCGACTACCGCTGGCGCGTGGCGAGCGTCGACGAGCGCGGAAATCCCGGCGAGTTCAGCCAGGAGAGCGCGTTCAAGGTGCGTCTGCCTGCTCCCGGCAATCGCACGGAGAACGTGGGCACGAACATCACCTTGAGCTGGGGCGCGGTGCAGGGCGCGACTGGGTACAAGGTCGAGGTACTCAAGCCGGGCGCGAAGACTCCCGAGTTGGTGACGGGCGCGAGCGTGGTGGCGACCACCTGGCGAACTCCCGAGCTGGAACCGGGCGAGTACCTGTGGCGCGTCACCGCGAAGGACGCGCTCGGTCACGTGTCGGCTCCCTCCGATGTGCGGAGGTTCACGCGCGCGGCGGGAGTTCCGCTCGGTGCGATCTCGTGGATCTCTCCGACGAGCGACGTGGTGGTCGCGGTGGGGACCGAGGTCGAGCTCAGCTGGTCCGACGTGAGCGAGCGCACTGGGTTCGACGTGGAGCTCGATGGAGTCACCACTCGCGTGATGACGCCGAACTTCCACACGGGCGCGTTGACCGAGGGCTCCCACGAGATCCGCGTGCGCGCGATCGGAGATGGCTTCCGCCAATCGCCCTGGACCGACGCGCTCGAGCTCTTCGCGGGCGTGCCCACGGTGGAGCGCGCGACGGTGACGCTGCTCGGCGAGCAGGTGCAGGTGCAGCTCTTCGACGTGCGCGGCCGCCCGGTGCAGGGCGAGGGGCCGAAGCTCTCGGTGAAAGAGGGCGAGCTCGGCGCGGTCGAGTTCAAGGACGAGCGCTGGCAGGCGAAGTGGACTCCGCCTGCTTCCGGCGCGGACGTGCTCTCCATCGAAGAGCGCGCCTTCCGTTCAGAGCAGCCGCTCACGGCTCCCGTCGATCCGTTCTTCACCCTCGCGCTGCGAGCGGGCGGAATCTTCAGCGGTGGCGCGGTCGCCTCTCCCACGGGGCTGATCGGCTTTGGTGGGCGGCTCCCGTTCTTGAGGAGGCGCGTGGGCCTCGAGCTCCGCGGCGCCGTGTATCGCGCGGGAAGCTCGCTCACCGTGGGTGGCGCGGCGCTGCGCGGTGAGGCGCTCCTCGTTCCCCTGACGCTGATCGCCGCGTGGCATCAGAACGTGGGCGCCTTTCAGTTGAGAGGCGGCGCAGGTGTCGCCGTGCAGCTCGCGTGGCTGCAGGTGGGGCCTGATTCACAGTTCAACGTGGTGCCCG
>CBIHPJ010001080.1:0-1945 GCA_966211295.1 uncultured Myxococcales bacterium
CGTATCCGACCTCGGAAGACCGCCGGCAGATCCTCGGGATCTACGATCAGAAGCTCGACCTCCAGTTCTCGCCGCGCGCGATGGACTACGCGGTGAAGCGCACGGGCGATCTCGTCGAGGGCCAGAACACGCGCTATTCCGGCGACCACCTGCAGGCGCTCTGTCGCGCGCTCGCTCGTGCACGCCTGCGTGAGCGCAAGGTCGGCCCGCTGGAGATCGAGGACGTGGAGAAGGCGCTCTCGAGCTGGGCCGAGCGACCCAACCTCACTCCGAAGGAAGAGAAGGTCGTCGCCACGCACGAGGCAGGTCACGCGGTGGCGGCGCTGTTCTCTCCGCACTCGCCGCCGATCGATCGCATCAGCATTCGGGGTGACCTCGCGGGCGCGCTCGGCTTCGTGAGCTACTCGGATCCCGCGCACCGCTACGTGGTGACCAAGGGGCAGCTGCTCGATCAGATCTGCACGCTGTACGGCGGTCGCGAGGCAGAGCTGCTGTTCTTCGAAGATCTCTCGATCGGCAGCGGCGCGGACATCGATCGCGCCACCGACATCGCGCGCGCGCTCGTGGAGCAGTTCGGCATGGGCGGCGAGACGATCGGCGCCCGGCGAGTGGAGCAGAGTGAGAAAGATCCGATCTCCGACTCGCTCAAGGCCGCGATGGAAAAGCAGGTGAATCAGATCCTCGAGGAGCAGCGGCTGCGCTCCCGGAAGATCCTCGAGGAGAACAAGCTGCTCGTTCAGACCCTGCGCGATCTGTTGCTCGAGAAGAAGGTGCTCGACAAGGAAGCGCTGGCAAACATTCTGCCCGCGACCAACAAGAAGGACGCGGTCGCGTCGGACGCGTTGGAGACCTGAGCCATGGCGACCTTGATCCTCCGTTTGGAGATCGATCCGAACACCAAGAAGAAGAACGTGATCGTGAAGCTCGACAGCGACTCGGACGCGCTGCCGATGGAGCACGAGGAACAGCACAAGCGCATCGTCGAGGCCTTGCTCGCGAATGGCGGGTTGAAGGCTGAAGACATCGGCCACATCACGATCGAGCGTGAGGGGCAGGGTGCGGTGTCGACCGAGGGCAAGAAGGAAGCGCCGCAGCAGCGCGAGGCCGTCGGCAACAAAGGGTGACCCTTATCTCCCTCTCCCTTCGGGAGAGGGTCGGGGTGAGGGCAAGTCACGTGAGTCAACCGAACGATCCACTGGTCATTATCCGCAATCAGCTCACCGAGCTCCTGCGCATGAGCACCGGTGACGCTCTCTCATTGCGCGCCTGGTACGACGAAGCGCAGCGCCTGATCCGCTTCGCGCGAGATCAGAACGTGCAGCTCCCAGCCCTCGTCCCCGAGTGGCTCGCGGGAGCCGAAGCGCGCGGGAAGGACCCCCTTCTCGCCGCCACCCAGAACGCCGAGCTCGCCAAGTATCTGTCGACCCTCCCGAAGGGCTGATCCACACTCCACGCCCGTGGGGATCACGACGACATCGATCGAAGCGTTGAAGCGTCTCTCGACGTTTCCGATCGACGCGATGCTGCAGGAAGTCGGTCCTCTCGCACTCGTGCAGCGGCTGGCGCAGGACACTCCAGCGCAGCTCCACAAGCAGCTCTCGCGCACCATCGAGACGGAAGGTCGCCCGCAGGTCGCACGTCACGCGCTCTCGCTGATGCTGGGCCTCGAGGATGGGCTCGTGGTGCCGCTCGGCCGCGAGAGCCCGGAAGGCTCACTGGTCCTCGGTCGCGGCGAAGAAGCCGACGTGCAGCTCTTCGACGGCTCCGTGAGCTCGAAGCACGCGCGCATCCGCTGGGACGGCTGGAAGCGGACCGCGTGGCTCTCTGATCTCGGCTCGACGAACGGCACGCTGGTGAACGGCTATGCGGTGAGCGCCGAAGAAACGCAGCTCGCGGACGGCAACGTCGTCACTCTGGGCGACGAAACCGCCTTCCTCTTCCTCCG
>CBIHPJ010001081.1:0-1942 GCA_966211295.1 uncultured Myxococcales bacterium
TCGGCGGGCTGTTCGGTGCGGTGATCATCTCGATGATCTCCGACAAGCAGCGCAAGCGCCGCTTCTACATCGTGCTCGGCTTGATGATGGGCGCTCCGGGCGTGCTCGGCGTCGCGTTCGCGCGCGACATGATCACCTTGTGCGCCTCGGGAATGTGGCTCGGCTTCTGGCTCACCAGCACGGTACCGATCGGCATGCAGTACGCCGCGGAGATCACCCGCCCGACTCCCGAAGGAACTTCGAGCGGACTGATTCAGCTCATCGGCCAGGGCTCGGTGGTCTTCGTGTTCGGCATGGAGGCCACCAAGTTGCCCGATGGCTCGTTCTCCACCTCGCTGATCCTCGCGATGGTGTTGATCGTCATCGCGGGCCTCGCGTCGACGAGGCTGGAAGAGCAGACCCCGCCACCGGCCTCGACTAATCCCGCCGCAGCCAGCTGATGAACGAGCTGAAGACGGAAGCGCGCTCCTGCTGCTCCTTGGAGAGCGAGGGGCTGCCTTCCTTCGCGAAGCAGTCGCTGCACTCGGTGAGACCCTGGGCGGTGCTCTGCGCGTGAGCGAACGGCTTGCGCTGTCCGCAGGCGTCGCACTTGAAGGTCACGGTCTCGGGCGGCTTGGTGGGCGCCTTGCGCGTGACGATCAGCATGTCGCGCGAGTCGAGGTACACGCCCTTGCACGAGCGACACGCTTCCACCGCGACGTTGCCGGTGAGCTCGGCGCCGAGCAGCGGAATGAGACACCGCGGGCAGTACCGATCCTTCACCGGTACCTTGGTCGGAGTCACCTTGCGCCCGGTGGAGACCTCCAGCTCGCCGCGATCGAACCAGACCCCTCCGCAGCCGTGGCAGCGATCGAGCTCGACGTCGATGTTGGGGTTCTGTGACTGCACCATGAAGGGGCGCAGCTTGGTGTTGCACTGCGGGCACTCCAGGTGCGTCGGAAGCTGATTCGTCTCGTCCATGGGCGAGATGTTAGTCAGCGCCGCCATGAAAGCGATGACGTTGGACGCCTACGGAGTGACGCCCCGGCTCACCGAGCTGCCCACTCCGAAGCCCGGACTGGACGAAGTGCTGGTGAAGGTGAAGGCGCTGAGCATCAACCCCATCGACTGGAAGCAAGGGAGCGGCAAGGGCCGGCCGATCATCACCGCGAAGTTTCCCGGCTTCATCCCTGGCTACGACCTCGCCGGTGAAGTGGAGGAACTTGGTCCCGGCGTGACGAACTTCACGGTCGGTCAGCGCGTGCACACCCGGCTCCTCGGTCAGCGCGGTGGCGCGAGCGCGGAGCTGGTGGTCGCGGGCCTCGACGTGCTCAACGCGATGCCTGAGAAGCTGGACTTCGCGCAGGCCGCGGGACTTCCGCTCGCGGGCATGACCGCGCTGCAGGGACTTCGCGATGCGTGCCTGCTGCCCATGAGTGGCGCGACGCAGCGAGTGCTGATCATCGGCGCGTCAGGTGGCGTCGGTCACCTCGCGGTGCAGATCGCGCGCTCCACGGGTGCCACGGTCGTCGGCGTGTGCAGCGCGAAGAACGCGGAGCTGGTGAAGCGACTCGGTGCGAGCGAGACCATCGACTACTCGAAGCCTGATGCGTACGCGGGCGTCGCTCCGTTCGATGTGATCTACGACTGCGTGGGCAATTCACCGGGCGAGTTCTTGAAGTTACTCACGCCCCGCGGCCGCTTCGCCTCATGCATGCCCGGTCCCGGAGTCTTCGCTCATGCGGCGCTCAACCTCGTTCGCGGGCGAAAGGTGCTGCCGGTGATGCTCTCGGCGAACGCCGCGGATCTCGGCGTCCTGGATTCGCTCGTCGCCAGGGGCGTGCTCGAGGTGGTGATCGACAGTCGCTTCCCCTTCGCTGAGCTCCCTGCCGCCTGGGCGCGAAGCATGTCGGGTCGCGCGGTTGGGAAGGTGGTCGTCGAGGTCTGACCCGACACCTCGCCA
>CBIHPJ010001082.1:0-1940 GCA_966211295.1 uncultured Myxococcales bacterium
CGCTACGCGGCGGCGCGAGACGGCTCGCGCTCCCCGGTCCCGAAGGGAGAGGGAGGACACGGCGAGTCAGGCGTGCTTCAACGCGCCGTCGGAGCGCCGCCGTGGAATCCCCCGCCAGTCCCAAACCCGCAACCCTCGGCACGCTGCTCACGCTGGCCGGGCCGATCATGATCAGCCGCGCGAGCCAGACGATCGTCGGGCTCTCCGACGCGCTGCTCGTCGCTCATCTCGGAGCCGCCGCGCTCGCCGCCACCGCCACCGGCGCGCTCAACTCGTACACGGTGCTCATCTTGCCGATGGGCATCACGTTCATCGTCTCGAGCTTCGCCAGCCAGCTCTTCGGAAAGGGCGATGCCGCGGGCGCGCGCCGCTACGGCTGGTACGGACTCCTCGTCGCGTTGGGCACCGCGGTGCTCTCGGTGCTCGCGCAGCCATTGATCGAGCCGGCGCTCTCGCTCCTCTCGTACAGCGACGAGGTGCACACGCTGATGGCGGCGTACCTGCGCATTCGCCTCCTCTCCGCCGGCGCGGCGATCGGCATCGAGGCGCTCTCGAATTACTACGGCGGGCTCGGCCGCACCTGGCCCGGCATGGTCGCGAACCTCGTCGCGATGACCTTCAACGTGTTCGGCAACTGGTGCCTGGTCGACGGCAACTACGGCTTCCCCGCGCTCGGAGTCTCGGGCTCGGCGTGGGCGAGCACCATCGCCACCACCATCGGCTTCCTGGGGTTCTTCTCGTACTTCCTCCTCGACGCGAAGCCCGAGGCGCGCGCGCAGCTGAAGGCCCGTGAGTTCTTCCGCATGCTCCGCTTCGGGCTGCCTTCCGGCTTCAACTGGCTCTTCGACTTCGGCGCGTTCGTGTTCTTCGCGAACGTGGTGGTCGGTGGCCTCGGCACGGCTGCGCTCGCCGCGATGAACTCGGTCATCAACATCAACTCGGTGAGCTTCATGCCTGCGTTCGGGCTCGCGAGCGCAGGCGCGATCCTCGTGGGGCAGGCGATCGGCGCAGGCCACAAGGATCAAGTGCCGAAGGTGGTGCGCCTCACCGCGATCAGCGCGCTCACCTGGCAGTGCGCCATCGGCGTGATCTGCGCGATCTTCCCCGCGTTCCTCATCTCGTTCTTCGCGAAGGGCGAAGGCGGGGCCGAGGTCGCGGTGATCGGCCAGCGCATGCTCATCATCTCGGTCGCGTGGCAGGTGTTCGACGCGATCGGCAACACCATGGCGGAGTCGCTGCGTGGGGCGGGAGACACCCTCTTCCCCATGGCCGCGCGCATCGCCATCGCCTGGCTGGTCTTCGTGCCCGGCAGCTACATCACGGTGCGCTACTTCGGCGGCGCTGACGTGGCGGCGACGCTCTGGCTGGTGGCGTACCTCGCGATGCTCGCGGCCGCGCTCTTCCTCCGCTTCCAGGCGGGCAGCTGGCGACGCATCGAGCTCGTCGATCACTCCCTCCCGGTCTGAAGTGGCCGAGTGCCCGGGAAGTGGTTAGGTAAAGGTCACCTCATCCCCCGGAGATTCACCGCCATGGGCGACACCACGCTCGAACTGACCTCAACGAACTTCGAAGACACCCTGAAGAAGGGCGGAATTCTCATCATCGACTTCTGGGCCGCGTGGTGCGGGCCGTGTCGCTCGTTCGCGCCGACCTTCGAAGCCGCCGCGCAGAAGCACTCGGACATCGTGTTCGCGAAGGTGAACACCGAGAAGGAGCGCTCGCTCGCGCAGGCCTTCGAGATTCAGAGCATCCCGACGCTCGCGGTGTTCCGTGACGGCATTCCCCTGATGCACCAGGCAGGCGCGCTGCCTCCGCACGTCCTCGAGAAGGTGATCGAGGAGACGCGCAAGCTCGACATGGACGTCGTGAAGCAGAAGATCGCCGCTGAGCAGGCGAAGCACGACGCCGAGCACGGGAAGCCCGCAGCGCCCGAGCAGCCC
>CBIHPJ010001083.1:0-1938 GCA_966211295.1 uncultured Myxococcales bacterium
GACGCGCAGCGTTCAGCGGGCAGGCGATGGGCGTGCAGGTCTCCGCCGTCCACTTCGGCTAATTGTCTCCCTCTCCCTGCGCCAGCGGGGAGAGGGTCGGGGTGAGGGGCGAGCGCGCCATGAAGAAACGATGAAGCACGCGCATCACTCCCTGAGTCACAATCGTACCGATGCACCGGCTCCTCACCTTCGGCCCGCGGATCGGCTTCGCGCTGCTGCTAGCGGTGCTGGTGGGCTTCGAACTCCTCTTCATCTCTGAAGGGAGAGCCGGCGGGGCCGCCCTCGAATCCGAGCGAAGTCTGAGAGAAGAGCGCGCCGAACAAACTCTCCACGAAGAGCTCCTGGGAGTCCTCGACGTCGCGGAAGCGCGCATCGAAGCGCTCGAGACGCTCCCGCTCGTGGAAGAGGACGGGCTGCTCCTGGTGAGCGAAGGCATCCAATTCTTCCCGCGCAGCCCGGGAGTGGCAGGCGAAGCAAAGCTCACGACGAAGGAAGAAGCGGCGACCTCGCGGGTGCTCACCGTCACCCGGCCCGAGTTCGCGGCGGACGCGACTCGCATCACCACCAGCACGTTGATCCTCGGTGAGCCTGAGTTCCTCGGAAACTCGGTGACGTGGAATCCGGTGTTCGAGGAAGTGCTGCGCAACCCGAAGCTCGAGCCCGCGTTCAGAGTGGGACTGCTTCGTTCACTGATCACCATCGCGCCGCCGAACATCGCGGGTGAAGAAGCGCAGAACCTCGTCCTGAAGGCGTGGCCCTGGCTCACGAAGGACCGAGCGGGGCGTGCGTGCGTCGAGGTGCAGCGGCGTGGTGACGAGCTGGGACTCAAGACCGAACGATTCGCGGCCGCGTGCCAGCGAGGACTCTCCGCGGGGTTGGTGAAGGTCGTCGCGCAGCCCAGGCCGAAGATCGAAGGCGAGTGGCTGATGGTGCTGCGCAATGGAGAAGTGAAGGGTGTGCTCGCAGAGCTCCCGCGTCAGCTCGAGGAGCTCCACAAGACGTTGCGCAAGCGCGGGATGTTGGAGAGCCGCGAAGAAGTGAAAGCGCTCCCCTTGCCGCGCGGTGAGCGGCTGGTGGGCTTGCAGCTGGTGAGTCCGCGACTCGACGCGGCCCACTCCGCGCTGCGTGCCGCGATGTGGTGGAAGACGGTGCTGCTCGCACTCACCGGGCTGCTCGGCCTCGTGGTGGTCTGGCTCGCAAGGCTGGCGGAACGTCGCAAGGAGGAAACGCTCGCGCTCCAACGTGAGTTCATCGCGACGGTGAGTCACGAATTGCGGACTCCGCTCGCGGGAATTCGGCTGCTCGCCGAGACGCTCGAGCGAAAACTCGGAGGCGAGACCGCCGCGAAGGACTACCCGCGCCGGCTGGTGGTCGCTGCGGATGGACTCGGCTTCCTGGTGGAGAACATCCTCTCGTTCAATCGGCTGGAGTCAGGCCGCTGGGTGCCGAGGCGCGAGCCGTTCTCATTCAATTCGTTGCAGGTGCTGCTCGAAGAAGACGCCGCGCTCGCGGTGGACGCGACGGTGGAAGTGAAGTGTGAGGGGCTCGATCGCATGGCCGCGCATCAACTCGATGCTCAGCTGATTCGAGTGCTCGCGCAGAACCTGCTGCGGAACGCGTGGAAGTACGGGCGGCGGAATCCGGTTGTGTTCACGGTGAGCGGGGAAGATCAGGGCGACGTCGCGGTGCTGCGGTTCAAGGACAACGGGCCGGGGATTCCGGTGGCCGAGCGCGAGCGCGTGTTCGAGGCGTTCCATCGGCTCTCCGCAGATGAAGGACGTGCGGTGGGTGGATCAGGTCTCGGGCTCGCACTCGCTCGGAGAATCGCCGCGCTGCATGGAGGCGCGCTGGTGATCAGCGAGAGCTCGGACGCGGGCACCACGTTCGACCTCCGTCTCCCCCGAGAGTGACCCTGTCTCCCTCTCCCATCGGGAGAGG
>CBIHPJ010001084.1:0-1938 GCA_966211295.1 uncultured Myxococcales bacterium
GCTTCTCGACATCACGCCACGCGGCCGCGGCCCAGGGCTTCTGCGTCGCCTCGAAGGCCTTCTGCACGGTCTGCTTCACCGAGGGATCCCACACGGCGCTGAGGCGCTGATCGAACTCCGAGCAGCGAGTGCGCGCGCGATACGTCGCGATCAAGGTGAGTCCTGCAGCGAGCACGGCCAGCGCGGCGACGGAGCCGACTGCGAGCCGTTGCTCTTGAGCGGAGCGGCGACGCCCGAGCTGAATCAGCAGCGCGCGCATCGTCTGGAATCGTTCGGCCGGACTCGAGCGCAGTCCCTTCAGGAGCAGCTGATGGATTCTTCGCGGAACCTTCGTGTCGCGCGGGGGAGGGCGCACGCGGTTCTGCTCGATCTCCACCACCAAGGCGCCGGGCGTCGCGCCCTCGAACGGACGGAAGCCGTAGAACGCCTCGAAGAGCGCGACGCAGAAGCCGAACTCGTCCGAGCGAGAATCAGTGGCTTGCCCGTGGAGCGCCTCGGGCGACATGTATGCGGGCGTGCCCAGCATTGCGCCGGGTCCGGTGATGGACCTCCGCGATCCTTCGGCGTCCTTCTTCTTCGCCTGGCCGTGCGCGAGCCCGAAGTCCATCACGCGCACGCGGCCTTCAGATCCCACCACCACGTTGTCCGGCTTGAAGTCGCGGTGCGTGATGCCCTGCGCGTGCGCGGCGACGAGGCCTTCGCCTGCGGCGAGGAACACCTCGAGCGTCGCCTGCCAGCTCGGCTTGGGCTTCTGCTCGAGCCACTGCTTGAGCGTGCGGCCTTCGGCGAACTCCATCGCGAGATAGACGCGATCACCCGCGAGGCCGACGTCGTGCACGGTGACCACGTTCGGGTGCGAGAGCTTCGCGAGCGCCTGCGCTTCGTGGAGCAGCCGCTCCTTCAGTTCTTCGCCGAGCTCCGAGCCCTCGAAGTCGGGGCGCAGCACCTTCACCGCGACCTTGCGGTCGAGCACCGGATCCCACGCGGAGAAGACCTCGCCCATGCCGCCCGCACCGAGCCGGTCGAGAATCACGTAACGATCGAGCGCTTCACCGCGCTGGATGCTGCTGCCCGTGATGTCGACGGCCTGACGCTCGCCCGAGACGTGCGTGTCCTCGAGACCGGGTCCTTCGACCGAAGACATCCGAATCGCCGGAGTGACCGGAGTCTCGCGGCTGTGCTTGCGGTGCCGCGCGGCGGGCGAGTCGAAGTTCGTCTGCGTGAGCGCCGAGTTGTGCAGCGCCATCGGCAGGTAGCGCGCCTGGCACTTCGCGCACTCGCGAATGTGAGCGGCGAGCTCGGCGCGGCTCCCGGGATCACCGACGCCGCGCGCGAACGCTTCCAGTGCGGCATCGGAGGGGCAGGAACTGACCACGCGAACGCCACTCTACCTGTCAGTCGTCAAACGACCTGATTTTCATCTCGCCAGTTGAGCGGGCGAGTGGAGCGTCCACGACCCGTCACGAACATGTGGCGTGCGTTCTCGCCCGAGCGAGTCGTCCTCGCCATTTGTGCTGGCGCCGGTCCTGCTCTGGCTCCGCTCCGCAGCTCTCAATTACACTCGAGGTGCGTCAGATGGACGAGGCGACGACGTTCGCAACGAAGGCAGAGCTGGAGCAGGTCAGAAAGGAGCAGAAGCGCATGGCCCAAAGGCTCGAAGGCATTGATGCAGGGCTGACTGATCTGACGAAAGAGGTCGCGCACCTTTCCGAGAGGGTCGCGGACCTTTCCGAGGGGGCGGACCGGTTTGAAGCGAAGGTCGACGCACGGTTCGACAGGCTCGAGAAGATCGTGGCAGACGGCATCGCAGAGTCGAGGGCGAGCCACCAGGCTCTGACTTCGGTGATCCTGAGGATGGGGAAGAAGTGACGCCTGGCCCGCCTACCGAGGTCGAGTTCCAGCTTGCGAGAATCCGCAAGAGCATCGACTCGATTGCCA
>CBIHPJ010001085.1:0-1918 GCA_966211295.1 uncultured Myxococcales bacterium
CGCGGGGACCAGTCGACAAGCGCGAGGCACGTAGTTCGCCCCTCTCCCTGCCCCTCTCCCCGCTGGCGCAGGGAGAGGGTGACAATTGGGGTACGGTTCCGGCTGTTCATGCCTCGTCGTAACCAGCGCGCTGCCGCACCTGCAGCTTTCGGCGCCCGGGGTCTGGCCGCGATGAACCGGCTGAGCGCGCTCCGCCCACTCGAAGGTGAGCTGGTCTTCAGTCGCGGCGACTTCCTCCTCGAGCTCGCCTGGGAAGGCTACCGCCTCGTCGCCACTCGCAAAGGTGACGAGGTCGGCCTCTACGCCGACGACCTGCGCGAATGGACCAGGCCCTGCGCCGCCATCGCCCTCGCCATTCGTGATCTCCCCGCGGAAGAGCTCGTGCTCGAAGGCACCCTCTGCGTGATGGGCGCCGATGGAAAGCCCGACTTCGAAGCGCTCCGCACACGCGTCACCACGGGTGAAGGTGGACCGCTGGTGTTCATGGTCTCCGACTGTCTTCACTTCGACGGTCCGCTCAGCGCCCTGCCCTTGCGGAAACGTCGCGCGCGCTTGAGCGAACTGATCTCGCCCACGCAGCGCAGCCTCACCATGTCCGAGGGACTCGAGGGCGAGTTGGGCCAGGTGCTCGAGAGCGTGCGTGGGCTCGGCCTCCCTGGAGTGATCGCGCGCCGCCTCGACGAACCCGCGCGCGACGGAGTCGCGATCGCCGCCTCCGATGAACCCGTCCCGCTCACGCGCTCGCTCTCCGCTGCGCCGAAGGTCACCAACGCGAGCAAGGTGCTCTTCCCGCGCGACGGACTGACCAAGGACGATCTCGCGGCGTACTACCGGGAGGTCGCCCCGGTGATGCTGCAGCACATGCAGCGCAGGCCGATCGTCGGTCAGCGCTGGCCCGACGGCATCGACGACTTCACCTGGTACCAACATCGCGTTCCGCCGAAGGCGCCCGACTACGTGAAGAGCGTGCGCATCGAGGGAGATCGCCGCATCCTCATCGAGAGCGTCGACGCGCTCGCGTGGATGGTGAACCAGGCGGTGCTCACGTTCCACGGCTGGGCTTCCCGCGTGGGCACCCTCGACGCACCTGACTGGGCCATCATCGATCTCGATCCCGGCACGTCCACCACGTGGGCTCAGCTGATCGAAGTCGCGAACGCGGTGCGCGCGTTGCTCGAGCTCCTCGAGGCGCCGACCGTGGTGAAGACGAGCGGACAGAAGGGACTGCACGTGTTGATCCCGATCGCTCCGGGTCACACCGCGCAGCAGTGCCATGAGTTCACCGAGCGCGTGTGCAAGATGGTCGCGCTGCTCAAGCCTGAATTGGTCAGCCTCGTCGCGGAGACCGGTCCTCGCCGCGGCCGCCTGTATCTCGACTGCGTGCAGAACTACGCGGGCAAGAGTCTCGTGCTGCCGTACTCGGTGCGCGCGGTGGATGGTGCTCCGGTGTCGGCGCCGATCACGTGGGATGAGGTGACGACCAGGCTCGATCCGAAGGCGTTCACCCTGCGCACCATTCGCGAGCGGCTGCAGGCGGTGGGAGATCGTTTCGCTCCGGTGCTCAACGGTACCTTCAAGCTCGCGCCGGTGATCGAGCGCCTGCGAAGTCAGACGTGAGATAAGCGCGCCCTCGATGGATTCCCGCCGCGCGACGGTTCTCTGGCTGCTGGTCGCGCTCGTGGTGTTCGGCGTGGGGGCGTTCGTCTCGCGGCGGACCGAGAAACCTCCCGACGCGCCTTCGTGGCAGCGGCCGGTGTCTGAGCTCACCACGTCTCAACAAGAGTTCTTCGCCACACTTCGCGCGCTCCTGCGCAAGGCTGAGACTGAACGCGGGGCGAACCAGAAGTGGCCCGAGGCCGCGGGGATTTTTCCCGAGGGCTTCAAGTTCGAGCAGCAGGGCATCTATGTGAACTACTCG
>CBIHPJ010001086.1:0-1913 GCA_966211295.1 uncultured Myxococcales bacterium
CACTTCAAGGTCATCGGCTTCGACGCGAAGGAGACGCTGGTGGCGATGCGCGAGGAGACGACGTCGGAACCCGCCAACGGAGACATGAGCAAGCTCGGCAAGCTGCGCGCGGCGCGCTGGAAGGAGGCCGAGGCCGCGCTGGTGCGCGAGGGCATCAAGATCAACGCGAAGTATCCGATCACCGACACGGTCACGATCGGCAAGGCGAAGTTCATCACGCGGAGCGGTGAGACGAGTGAGTACGTGGTGAGCGCGGTCGAGGTGGTGCGCATCGAGGGGAAGGAGAGCACCGTGATCGATCGCCAGAGCAGTCCGACCGCGAACGATACGGTGGCTTACGACGGCTTCTCGGTCTCTCCAGCGAAGAAGACGCTCATCATCTTGCCGAGTGGTTGCGGAGCGGAGCCGGTCTTCGTCGCGCTCTGACCTCTGTTACCGAACTGAGGTTCGGTGAGGATTCGGCGGGTTGGACTGCGCGAAACACTTTTGCGCGGTGCCCGTACGCCTTTTCACGATGAGCGTGCTCTCCAGCGTCAACAACCGAGTCCGAAGCGCAGTGCAGACGGCCGCCCGCTACGCACCCACGGCCACCACCGTCGTGCGCGGAGCGAAGACCGCGCAGACCGCCTTCAACTCGGGTCGCAGCGCGTTCGAGTCTGCGCGCACGCTCGCGAGCCGCGGGTACCGCACCGCCGCCGCTGCCACCAGCGAAGCGCGGCAGATGAGGACCTTCAACGGAGGTCGTCCTCCGAGCGCGTTTCAGCGGGTGACCGGTCCACTGGGCGTGGTGAACAACATGGTGAACTTCGGCCGCGGGCTGGGGACCACGTTCGATGCCGTTCGTCAGGCGGTGCGCTCGGGCTCGCGCGAGGACATCAACAGGGCCGTGCAGTCGGGCCTTGGCACTGCGCGCTCGGGACTGAGCACCGTGCAGTCTGGCTTCCAGGCGTGGGGCGCGCGCCAGGCTCACAACACGTACAACGCTGCGCTGGGCGCGTTCCGCACCGCGGCGCCGGGCGCGTCTCGAGAAGTGGCCGCCGCGGCCGCGCGTTCAGCGACCCGGAGCTCGTTCCTTCGCGCCACCGGTTCGACCGTGGAAGCGACCAGCCGCCAGGCGATGCGCAGTGGAGCGCGTGAGGCCGCGCTCGCCGCTGCTCGCCAAGGCGCCACCAGCACCGCGCGTTCAGTTGCAGGCAGCACCACGCGGGCGATCTCGCGCGCGGTGATCACGGACGGAGCTCAAGCCGCGGTGCGGGCCGCCACCACGAGCGCGGCGCGTGCGACTGCGAGCACCGTGGGACGCGCTGCTGCTCGCTTCGCTCCTGGCGTGAACACCGCGTTGGCTGCGATTGACACCGCCGCTGCAGTTCGCACGCTCTCTGATCCCAACTCGTCGACGGGCTCGCGGATCACCTCGGTGATCACGGCCGCCGGTTCGATCGCCGCGGCGACCAACATTCCCATCGTCAGTCAGATCGGCGCAGGCATCGCCGCTGTCTCCAGCTTCATTGGTTCGTTCTTCTCTTGAGAAAGCACTCCATGTCCCACCGAAAAGGAAAGAAGAACGAAGGTGTCGCGCGGCTGATCAAGATGAGCCCCGTCGCGGAGACGCTCAGTCCCAGCGAAGTTGCGTTGCCCGAGGTGGCCGCGCCGTCGTTGAGTGAGCTCAAAGTCGTGGTCCCCGCGCCGAGCGCGATTTCATCGGATGAGCTGGTGCACCGACTCCATGAGAAGACGCGCGCCGCTGGAACGGTGAAGGATCGCTCGGTGGGCGACACGCTCTGCGCGGGAGACGAGGTGTTGCTCGACGTGCTCGGGTACGCCGACGGCAAGCTCATTCCCTTCTCGCCGCGCTTCAACTGGTGGACGGAGCTGGCTCCGATCCCCGCGCTGCCCGGGTTGATGGAGGGCGT
>CBIHPJ010001087.1:0-1907 GCA_966211295.1 uncultured Myxococcales bacterium
TGGGCAAGCTCGGCATTCCCTTCGAGCTCGATCGGCGCCTGGTGCGCGGCCTCGACTACTACACGCGCACCACCTTCGAGTTCATCTACGAGCCGAAGGGTGGAGAGAACGCGCTCGGCACCGCGGGCACGGTGTGCGGTGGTGGCCGGTACGATCGCCTCGTGCACGAGCTCGGCGGACCCGAGAAGCCTGCGGTGGGCTTCGCCATGGGCCTCGATCGCCTGGTGATGCTCGTCGAGTCGTTGAAGCCGCAGCAGCGGGGCGGCCCCACGCTCTTCCTCGGCACTTTCGATGGCCCTGAGCGGGACGACGCGATCGCGCTGGTGATGCAGCTGCGCAACCAGGACTTCCACGTCGATTTCGATCCCCGTGGCGGCAAGCTCGGCAAGCAGAAGGAGCGGGCGAGCAAGGTGAACGCGGCGTACTTCGCGGGCTACGGCGACGCCGAGCACAAGTCGCGTACGCTGAAGATCGACAACATGCGGCTGCCGAAGGACGCGCCGAAAGAGACCGTGGAGGTCTCGATCGACGGGCTTGCGGCCTGGCTGAATTCGAAGGTGAAGTAATCGTCGTGAGGACTCACATGAACCGAACCCTGCTGCTGCTCGCTCTCGTCGCTGCTCCCGCTTTCGCGGAGGATCTCGCCGAGGTCGACAAGCCGGTGCCGACGTTCCGTCTGCCCGTCTACAACGCGAAGGAGTTCGGTGAGTCTTCGGTGGCGATCGACACCTACGTGGGCGTCGAGGCGACCGACAAGAAGACCAAGGCGCTGCTCGTCTCGTTCATGGCCAGCTTCTGCGGGCCCTGCAAGAAAGAGATGCCCTACCTCCAGAAGCTCCACGAGCAGCACAAGGAGAACGGCCTGCGCGTGATGATGGTCGCGATCGACACGGAGACTGACGGCCAGAAGAAGGTCGCGGAGCTGATCGCCGAGAACAAGGTGACCTTCCCGGTGGCGAAGGACCGCTTCAACATCGTGGCGCGCCGCTGGCTGGGCACCAAGAGCCCGCTGCCTTCGCTGTTCATGGTGCGCCCTGACGGCACCATCAGCGCGGTGCACCGTGGCTACTCGCAGGACGGCGCGGAGCTGCTCGGTAAAGAAGTCGAGCTCGCGCTGGGTCTCAAGAAGTGATCTCGGATCTCCCTCTCCCTGGGAAGCGGGGGGAGGGTCGGGGTGGGGGGCCCACTCTCCTCGTGATCGCTGGTCCGACTGCATCGGGCAAGACGGCCCTCGCCCTCGAGGCAGCCAGGCGGCTGAACGCCGAGATCGTCAACGCCGACTCTCAACAGGTCTACCGGCACTTCGACATCGGCACGGCGAAGCCGTCGGCTGACGAACTCGCCGCGATTCCGCATCACCTGATCTCGATCGTCGATCCGCTGGAAGACTTCTCCGCGGCGCGTTTCGGCACGCTCGCCGACGCCGCGATCGCTGACATCCACGCGCGCGGAAAACGAGTGATCGTAGTCGGAGGCACCGGCCTCTACCTCCGCGTCCTCCTGCACGGAGTGATGCCTGGTCCGTCAGCGAACGAAGCCCTGCGCGCAGAGCTCGAGGCCTTCGCCGACGAGCATGGCAACGCCGCACTCCACGCGCGCCTCGCGAAGATCGATCCCGTCACCGCCGCGAAGCACCCCGTGCAGGACCGCCTGCGCGTGATCCGCGCCCTCGAGATCCACCAACTGACCGGCAAGCCCGCGAGCGAGCACCGCGAGGAGCACGCCTTCGCCGCCGATCGGTACGAGTACGATCTCTTCGTGCTCAACCCCGAGCGCGAACGCGTCTACGCGGCGATCAATGCGCGCACGGCGAAGATGTTCGCCTCAGGCCTGGTGGAAGAGACGAAGGCGCTGGCGGGGAAGGGCTACCGCGAGGCCGCTCCGATGCGCGCGGTGGGTTACGTGCA
>CBIHPJ010001088.1:0-1899 GCA_966211295.1 uncultured Myxococcales bacterium
GGAGCGGGAGCAGGAGCCGGCGCGGCCTTCTTCACGGGCGCCGCGGGAGGAACCGCGGTGACCTTGGCAGGAGCAGGAGTGGCCTTCGGGTTCTCTTCCCACTTGGCGAGCGCCTGGCCGACCTTGTCGTCGAACGAACCCTCGTAGACGAACTCCTTGTCGTCATCCTGCTTGAGCGAGGTGAAGCCACCGACCGCGATGGACGCCGAGATGGCCTTCGCCTTGGGGTGATCCTGATCCTTCGCCTCGAAGGAGAGGACGCAGGTCTTCGCGTCGAGGCACTCGAGCTTCTTGAACTGGTAGTTGAACTGGCCCTCGCAGAACGTGTCGGGGCAGAGCTCGTTCAGGTACTCGATGCGCTCGTTGAGCTGCTCGGCGGTGTAGGCGCCCTTCTTCGCAGCGGCGGGAGCCTCGTCACCCTGCGCAACAGCCTTCGGCTGCTCGACGTTGAGCCCGGTGATCGCCATGTCGAACGAGAAGCCGCCCTTCACCATGTAGCTGTCGGCGGGGAGCACGGTGAGCTCGTAGGTGCCGGCTTTCACATCGACGGTGCCGATCGCCTTGCCGCCCACGTTGCCAGACTCGTTCGCGACTTCCTCACCAGCGGAGTCCTTCACGATGAACTGCGGCATGAAGCTGATCTTCTTCGCGGGAGCGATGACCTTGATCTCGTACTGACCAGGCTTCGTCACGGTCCAGGTGTACTTCTCGCCGTCGACGTCAGAGACGTTGTCCGAGCACTGCTGGCGCGCATCGGTGAGCGCCGACTCGCAGTACGCCGAGACCGCGTTGGGGTCGGGCTCGGGAGCGAAGATCATCGCGGGGATCGAGAGCACCGCCATCACGCCGCCGCCGATGAAGCTGAACTTCTTCTTCTTCTGGAGCGAACCGAGCAGCCCCTCGCGGCCCTTGGCCGAGGTCATCATCGAGCGCCAACCCGGCTTCACCAGCGACGCGCCCTCGAGCTTGCCGAGCACGAAGAGGTTGCCCTCGACGGGAACGAACTTCTCGGTGGCCTTGAAGCCGGTGGTCCAGCCGCTGCTCGAGCCGATCACCGGCACGTCGTACGAGAGCTCGCCGAACTGAATGTGCGAGCTGCCGGAGTGGCCGTTGAGCTCCTTCTTGAAGCCGTCCTTGTAGTTGTCGAAGTCGGCGCCCTTGGAGACGTCGATCTTCACCATGCCGGAGCCGTCATCGAGGCCGAAGATCGCGCCGCCCTTGAGGGTGGTGAGCGTCTCGCTGCCCTTCACGGTCTTGGTGCCGTCCTGGGTGGTCTCGGTCTTCTCGTAGAGGCGCTCGATCTTCACTTCGTACGCGAGGCACGCCTGCTTGGTGCAGGGCGAGAGGAGCGTCTGCTCCGGGGGAACGACCTTGCCCTCGGTCGACATCGCGCCCTTGGGATCGGGGGAGACCGGGTTCTTCGCGATCTCACCGGTCTTCTGGAAAGGCGCCGCGAGGATCCGCTTGCCCTTCAGGTGGTTCCACAGTCCGAAAGCGAGAACTGCGAGACCGACGATCAACAGCAAGCCACCCATGTGAAGCTCCCTTTGAGGCGGCGCAACGCCGCGTAGTGGGGTCAGGACCCACAGGGCATTTCGGATGTGAAAACTCTCCGCGAAACAGAGACCACCGAATGTCTCCCTCTCCCTCCGCGAGAGGGTCGGGGTGAGGGTTGACCGGCTAAGCTCCCGTTATGGCTCGATGGCTCGCGTTCGCACTGCTCGTCGCTGCACCGGCCCTCGCCGACTACTCGCCACCAGGCTTTCCCCGGCTCGTCTTCGGCGCCGAGGCGATCGTCGAAGGAACCATCGTCAACACCAGGGCCGGTCCCGATGGCGGCTTCTTCACCTTGAAGCTCCGCTCCGTGGTGCGAGGACCCGCGATCGGTCCCGAGCTGCA
>CBIHPJ010001089.1:0-1899 GCA_966211295.1 uncultured Myxococcales bacterium
CGGAGACCTCGGGTGCCGTCGCGGTTCGAAAGCGTCGAGGGTTGTGAAGCGCCGCTCGTTGCACGAAGCGCTCGACCAGCCGGAGGTGCAGGGTGTCTCCGAGTGCGTCTTCGAGGGCACGCGTCTTCTGCTGCCAGTGCGCAGCGTCAGCGATCCACGAGCGGCGCTGCGAGATGTACGCCCAGGTTCGGATCGCCTCGAGGCGCGCGGTCAGCGTGTGAATGTCTCCGGTCAGATCATCGAGGGGCTCCACCTGCTTCTGCAGCCAGTCCTCTCTCAGGCTGCCCACGACGAGCTGGTGGAAGACCTCCTTCACGATGCGCACGTGTTCGCCGAGCACTCCCTTGCGGAAGTCGGGGATGCGGCAGGCGTCCCACAGCAGCTCGATACGCCCGGCGGCGAGGCGCAGCACCTCAGCGTCTGCGCTCATCGCCTTGAGCGCGTCGAAGTCGTCGGCGCGCTCGACTCGCGTCAAGACGTCGCGCGGCGGCGCGATGGAGAGGCTTTCGATCAGCGCCTCGACGCTGGAAAAGTCGAGCTCGCTGTTGCGCCAGACGAGCCGCTGCACCGGCGGAAAATGGTGCGCCTCGATGTCGGCGATCGTCCTCGCGTCGAGTGGACTCGTGGTGGTGAGCGTGCCGAAAGACCCGTCCTTCACGTGGCGTCCGGCTCGGCCGGCGATCTGACCGAGCTCCGCGACGGTGAGCGGACGCTGTTCCACTCCGTCGAACTTCGAGAGCCCGGCGAACGCCACTCGCTCGAGGTCCAGGTTCAGCCCCATGCCGATGGCGTCGGTGGCGACGAGGTATTTCACCTCTCCGGCCTGGTACATCGCCACCTGGGCATTTCGCGTGCGAGGGGAGAGCGCGCCCAGCACGACCGCGACTCCACCGCGCAGCTGCCGCAGAGACTCGGCGAGCTCGTAGACCCGCTCCGTGGAGAACGCGACGACGGCTGAGCCCGGCGGCAGGCTCTTGAGCGAGCGCGTTCCGAAGCTGCGCAGCTGCGAGAGGCGTTCGGACCGGCGGAAGTTCGCTTCCGGTAGGAGTCCACGAAGCAGCGGCCGCATGGTGTCCGATCCGAGGAACCAGGTCTCTCTTTGGCCGCGCGCGCGTAACAGACGATCGGTGAAGACGTGGCCTCGCTCTCGGTGCGCGCAGAGCTGGATCTCGTCGACTGCGAGGAAGTCCACCGGCTCGCTCACCGGCATCGCCTCGACGGTACAGATCCAATACGCGGGATGCGGAGGAACTCGCTTCTCTTCACCTGTGACCAGTGCGACCCGTGACTCACCGACTCGCGCGGTCACGCGATCGTACACCTCGCGCGCCAGCAGCCGCAGGGGCAGGCCGATCATCCCGCTGTCGTGCTCCAGCAAGCGCTCGATCGCCCGATGGGTCTTGCCGGTGTTCGTCGGGCCCAGCTCCGCGACGAGGAGTGAGGCAGAAGGAGAGGAGCTCATGTGCCGCGGGCGGACGACCCTAGCGTGTCCGCGCTCCGGGCCGGGCCCTTGCAACCATCCACGTGGCCGTAACCAGCAGGCAACGGGGGAAAACATGCGCACGAGTGGGTGGCGAGCAGCAATCCTTGCAGTGATCGCTTTGGTCGGCTGCGGTGAGCCGCCGATTGACGCGCAGAACAGCGTCGGCACGCAAACGGAGGGCGTCTGCGTCCCGGTGTGGAACCCGACCTGGCAAGAGGGCAGCGGGGCCAACAACTGGTGGGCGGAATACGCGATTACCCCTGGCGCGGGCGGCGGCACGGTCGTCGCGGCGTCGCTCCGGTTGCCCAACGGCACCGTGGTCGCTCTCTCCAATCTCTATGGCAAGTGGGTGGGTTCCACGCCCAACATCGCGACGAACACGATGGTGATCGTGCTCGCCCGAAATTCTCTCGGGC
>CBIHPJ010001090.1:0-1898 GCA_966211295.1 uncultured Myxococcales bacterium
GCGGCGGTGGTCTCGGACGCCATGGTGGAGCCGAGGTACACGCCGTGCGCCCAGTTGAACGACTGCATCACGAGCGGGATGGTGTTCGAGCGGCGGCCACCGAAGATGATCGCGCTGATCGGCACCCCCCGCGGATCGTTCACGTGGCTGGAGAGGATCGGGTTGTTGGAAGCGGGCGCGGTGAAGCGGCTGTTCGGGTGCGCGGCCTTCTCGGTGCTGCCCTTCTTCCAGGGCTGGCCCTTCCAGTCGGTGAGCTCCTCGGGCACCTCGCCGTCGAGGCCCTCCCACCAGACTTCACCGTTCTTGGTCAACGCGACGTTGGTGAAGATCGTGTCCTTCTCGATGGTCTTCATCGCGTTGGGGTTGCTCTTGTTGTTCGTGCCCGGGGCGACGCCGAAGTAGCCGTTCTCGGGGTTCACCGCCCAGAGGCGGCCGTCGTCACCGACGCGCAGCCACGCGATGTCGTCGCCCACCGTGAACACGCGCCAGCCCGCAAAGCGACGCGGGGGAATCATCATGGCGAAGTTCGTCTTGCCGCACGCGGAGGGGAAGGCGGCCGCGACGTACGTCTTGGTTCCGTCGGGATCTTCCACGCCGAGGATCAGCATGTGCTCAGCGAGCCAGCCCTCGGACTTGCCGAGCGTGCTGCCGATGCGGAGCGCGAGGCACTTCTTGCCGAGCAGCGCGTTGCCGCCGTAGCCCGAGCCGAAGGACCAGATCGCGTTGTCCTGGGGGAAGTGGCAGATGTAGCGGCGGTCGGGGTTCACGTCGCCGGTGCAGTGCAGGCCGCGGTTGAAGTCGTTCCTGTCGCCGAGCATCTCGAGCGCGGCCTTGCCCATGCGCGTCATGATCCGCATGTTGAGGACGACGTAGACCGAGTCGGTGATCTCGATGCCGATCTTCGAGTGCTCGCTGCCGAGCGGGCCCATCACGTACGGGATCACGTACATGGTGCGGCCCTTCATCGAGCCGGTGAAGAGACCGCGCAGCTTGGTGTACGCCTCGTCGGGCGCCATCCAGTTGTTGGTCGGGCCCGCGTCTTCCTTCTTCGGCGAGCAGATGAAGGTGAGGTGCTCGACGCGCGCGACGTCGTTCGGGTTGCTGCGGTGCAGGTAGCTGCCCGGGTGCTTCTCCTGGTTGAGCGGGATCAGGATGCCCTTGCTCACCGCGTACTCGGTGAGACGCGTCTTCTCTTCCTCGCTGCCGTCGCAGAAGACGATGTTGTCGGGCTGGCACATCGCCGCCATCTCGTCGACCCATCCGAGGAGATGCTTGTTCGTGGTCAGGTTCGTGCTGGTCGCCATGCCGGGTTGCTCGCATGGGGCCAGAAGTCTTTCAAGTGGGCTGTGCTTCTGTGAATTAGAAGCAGTTGTAGGCTTCACCTCGGCAGTTGCAGCTTTACTTCCCATGTCGCAGGACCTTTCCCAGCTGTGTGTGAACTGCGGTCTGTGCTGCGACGGCACGTTGTTCCGCCACGTGAAGATCAGTGGTCAGGAGCGCGAAGAGTTGGTGCGCCTGGGCATCGGCGTTGGGGAGAAGAGGGGCGGCGACGTGATGTGGCTGCCCTGCGGCAAGCTCGAGGGGAAGTGCTGCACGATCTACGAGCAGCGGCCGGGAGGCTGCCGCGCGTTCGTGTGCGCGCTCGGGAAGAGGGTCGCGGCGAAGGAGCTCTCGGTGGCGGACGCGATGGTCCACGTGAACGAGATGCAGGCGCGGCTCGCGAAGTTGGCTGAGGTGCTACCGCCCGGTGACGGGTTCGTGCTGCGGCGCGCGCGTGAGCACATCGACTCGACGACGTCGCAGGTCACGCAGGAACAGCTCGACGCGTTCCGGCGCGTGGAAGATCAGCGGTACGAGATCTTCATGCCGCCCACCTAATCCCTCTCCCTGCGCCAGCG
>CBIHPJ010001091.1:0-1897 GCA_966211295.1 uncultured Myxococcales bacterium
CTCAGCGACGGCATGATCTGTCAGCAGTGCGGCCGCTCGTTCACCAGCTGGGATCCCAAGAATCCGAATCCGCGGAGGTGACTCAGATACCGGTCCAACCCTCACCCCGACCCTCTCCCGAAGGGAGAGGGAGCGACATGCTCAGAACGTCCCGCTCAGTACGAGCCCCGCGTTGCCGGCACCGATGACCGGCTCGAGGCGAATCGTCACGGGCGGAGGCTGAGCCTTGATCCCCTCGTTGTACGTGTCGATCGCGGGCAGCACTTCTTCCGGTGGGACGGGCTCGCTCGAGAGCACCAGCGCGGTGATGATCAACCCCACGCCCACTCCAGCCACGATGCCCGAGGGAATCGCGAGCTCCTGGGGGATCTCGTAGAGGAGGCAGCGACCGTTCGACACACCCTGCCGACGGATGCAGCGGCTCGAGAGCGAGACGATCATTCCGGTGATGCCCGCGGCGGTGGTGACAGCACCGCTGATACCGAGCGCACGACGCAAGCTTGCGCGCTGCTCGAAGCGCTGGATGAAGTCGGGGCGCCCGAGCTGTTGGTACAGCTCGAGACCACTGATCCTCCGGTTCCCAAGCCACACGCCCTTCTCCACGAGCGACACGCGATTCTTCGTGGGGAACGACTGACCGAAGTGGAGCTCGCGCGGATCTCTCGCGGGCGGAGGTGCAGGGGCTGGCGTCGGCTCCACCGGCTCGGGCGCGGGCGTCGGCGCGGGCGTCACGGGAGGAGGCGCAACGGCGACAGGAGGCGGAGGCGCAGGAGTCGGCGCAGGAACGACGAGCACGCCCTTCTTCACCACCAGCGAACGCCGAGTCGCTCCGCCGGTCTCAGAGACGGTCACCACCGCGGTCGGAGGTGCATCACGCACTCCAGGAAACACGCGCACGATCAGCAGCCGATCCCACGGCAGCGTCGCCGCCTTCTTCCGCACCGAGTCGTCGCTGTCGGCACTCAGCGAGCCCAGCGCCGAGCCATCCATCACCAGCGTCGCGAGCCCACTCTCACGCAGCCGAGTGCGCAGCGCTTCAGCCGCCTTCGCGACTTCATCCGCCGGCTCACCCGCACCCGCGACGATCACGCGCACACTTCCGCCACCGAGCAGCGCGTCGAGCTGGCTGTAGTTGAACGACTCGTTCCAGGACTGCGCGCAGACGATCGCCGGAACGAGGGCAACGACGAGAGCGAAGAACCTCACTGGCACGTGAGGCCTCCATTGCCCGCGGGACGGCAGGTCAACCCAGAGCAGCACTCGTACGACTGCGAGCACGCCTTGCCCGAGGTGTTGCAGCACTGCCCCGCAAGCGAAGTGGAGAGCCGCTCACAGCGCCGTCCGCTTCCGCACGACATGCACACCGACCCACGCGCTCCGCACGCAGTGTCCGTCTGCGATGCGGGAGGCACGCACGCGCCGGTCTGCGTGCAGCAGCCGAGACACGTGGTGGTGTTGCACTTCGATTGGCAGGTGTTCTGAATGCAGCCGAAGTTCGGCTTCTCGGTGCAGTTCTGACAGAGCACGCCGCCCATGCCGCACTCGAGATCGCTGGTCGGCGCCACGATGCACACGCCTTGAGCGGAGCAGCAGCCGTCCTTGCAGTTCTCGAGGTTGCACTCGTAGCAGCCCGCGGCGAGCACGGCCGTCACCAGCAAGGTGAGGAAGCGAGAGAGCATTCCGCCTCGTCCTTCGCCTGCGCTCCGAAGGCAAGCAAGAACGGACTAGCGTCACGCTCATGTCTCCCCATCTGGTGCATCGGCCGGCTCCGAGAGTGGTGGTGATCATCGCGATGATCTTCCTCGCGCTGGTCACCTTGCCCGGAGTGGTGATCGCCCCCGAGAACTTCGCCAACGCAGGCGGAGTGTTCGGCCTGCTGATCTTCCTCGCGTTCGAG
>CBIHPJ010001092.1:0-1897 GCA_966211295.1 uncultured Myxococcales bacterium
GGGGCTGATTCTGCTGCTGCAGGGCAGGGCGCCTGGCAGTTATCCGCAGATGCCTCCGGGCGAGGCCTTCACCGCGACGATCGCGGATGGCCGCTCGAAGATCTCGCTCGATGAGTTGAAGGCGTGGATTCGTGAGCTGCCGGCGCGCGGGGCAGTGAGTGATGGACCTGCTCCCGATGCGTTCACGGTGCGCAGGCTGCGCGCTGACGAGATGGTGCTCTCGCTCCTCGATCAACTCGGACTCGATCAGACCGACTTCGTCGACACTGCGCGTCCCACCTGGCGCGACGAGGAATACACGGTGCGCGGCGGACGGCTCTTCACGTGGCCTACCGATTGGGCGCCGGGCATTTCGCAGCAGTACGTCTCCGACAAGCGCGCGACCGAACGCTACGAGACGCTCGGCGGAGCGGTCGTGCTGCAAGGCCGCAAACACGACGTCGGGCTTGGTCCTTCGTCCGTGCAGACGATGGTGCAGGTGAGCCAGGCGTGGTGCCGCATCGCGATCGAGAAGCCGAACAACACCGCCGTGCTCCGCAACGTGACGCTCGCCGACAAGAGCGCGACGAAGTCGACGGAGATCAAAGCGAACATCGCGCAGCTCTCACTGCGAATGCTCGGTGATGTGCCGAGTGATGCCGACGTGAACGAGCTCTACGACGACGTCTACTTGCCGCTCGAACCCGCGAGCACGAAGGCCGCGTGGACCGCCGTGTGCGCCGCGCTCGTTCGCAACCCGAAGTGGCTGAGCTACTGACGATGAAGACCTCACGACGAACGATGTTGAAGTGGGCCCTCGGTGCGGGGCAGGTCGCGCTGCTCGATCGGTTTGGAATGCTCCGCTCGGGTACTGCGCATGCTGCGAGCCCCGATGCGCCCAGCCGGCTCTGTGTGATCTACATCCCCGGCGGTTTCCGGCCGCAGTACCACTTCTGGCCGATGGCCGATGATGACGTGCAGTTCTGCGTCCCGGCTCCGGGTGGCTTCGCGGGCGAGCCGATCTTCTTCCGCAAGGAGCAGCTGATCGATCTCGGTCCCGCGAACGGCGCGTACAAGCCGCTGCGCGTCTGGCAGTCGTGGGATCCCGCGGATCCGGCGAATCGCGCGAACAATTTTTCGCCGTCGATGTACGGCTTCAAACACTTCGATCTCGCGAACCAGGTCGCGATGCTGCACGGAGTAGATCAAGGCACCGCGGATCACGGCAGCGCCTTCGTGTCTGCGATGTGCGGCGTGGCGAGCCCTGACTTCCGCGCGCCCGCGCTGCACGCGGTGGCGGCGAACTATCTGCACGCGCGCTTCTCCAACACGCGGCCGCTCCCCTTCGTGGTGGTCACGAATGAGCGTGGAACTCCGGTGGCGCAAGGCATGCCTTCGCACGCGGCTCCGGTGCGAGTGCCGTCGATCGAAGCGCTCACTCCTCAGATGTCGGACGATCCCACGAAGAACCCGTGGTGGACGTCGCTCAATACGCGCGTCGATCGTCCCGAGACGAACGCGAAGGGAGAGCCGCTCGGGTCGATGCTGCGCACCACGACGCTCGAGGAATACACGCTCAAACAGCCCGGGAAGTTTCTGGGCAAGTCTTCCGCGAAGGTCGACTCGTTCCTCGAGGGGCTGCACGGTTCACTGCGCGGGGTGAGTCGCGTGCTCGCGGCGGACGTGGTGTCGGTGCTCGAGGCGCAGAAGGGCATCGACTCGCTCACCACCAACCGGCCGGCGTACCTCGCGAACTATCTGAATCAGCCGTTCAGCTACACGTTCGGCCTCGCGAACTTCCACATGACGGTGATGGAGCCGCGCCTCGACATGGCGCTGCGCCTGCTCAAGTCGGATCTCACCTCGGCGGTGCACGTCGCGTTCCCGCTCGACTTCGACACGCACTCGGGCCTCGGGC
>CBIHPJ010001093.1:0-1895 GCA_966211295.1 uncultured Myxococcales bacterium
GTGCTGGCTGGCTGTGACCCGACGGTGAGCATCGGAGATCCCGATGCGGGCATGGACGCAGGTCTCGGCGGCGGCGCTGGTGGAGGAACCGGTGGCGGCACGGGTGGAGGAAGTGGCGGCGGTGGTGGCGGAGATCCGATCTGCAACCGCTGGGGCACCGCCTCGAGCGGATTCTTCGCCGGTCAGACCTCGTGCATGGGCACCAGCAACACCATCACTCCGGATCCCGACGCGACGAACACGTGCCTCAACGGCATCTCGATGTGCAGCTCGGCCGATCGCACCACGCTCGATTCGTACTTGAGCTGCCTGGAGCAGGCGCCGCGCTGCACGAGCGGCAACGAGAACGCCGCGGTGAACGGGTTCATGAGCTGCGTGAGCTCTGCGTTCTCTTCGCTCTCCACGTCGTGCAGGACCGCGCTCGTGCGCGTGCGACCAGCGGGGAAGCGCGTGTTCATCACGCGGGCTCGCTACAACGGAAATCTCGGGGGACTCACGGGCGCGGACACCAAGTGCGGTGACGCAGCGACCGCCGCCGGAGTGAACGGCACGTGGAAGGCGTGGCTCTCTTCGTCTGCCGTGAACGCGATCGATCGCATCGTCGACGTCGGTCCGTGGGTCGACATGCAGGGCACCACCATCTTCGCGTCGAAGAGCGCGATCGCTGCGTCGGGGCCCGCGACTGCGATTTGGTACGACGAGCGAGGGATGTTCCTCTCGAGCGAGAACATCTGGACCGCGACCAACTCGCAGGGGACGTACCAATGGGGCGTGATCATGGCGCCTCCGTGCGATGAGTGGACCTCGAGCTCGATGCAGGCCGGCGCGCAGGTGGGCCAGGTCGGCCGCACCGGCGGAGCGTGGACTTCGAACTCGGGCACCACGTGCGATCAGAACTCTCACTTGCTGTGCCTCGAGCAATGAGAGCGCTCGTGCTGATGAGCGTGGCGCTGCTCGGCTGCGATCCCTCGGTGATGATCGGATCGCCGAACGATGCTGGCAGTGACGCAGGGATGGACGCTGGAGTCGACGCAGGGACCTCAGGACCTCAGATCGTCGGTGGGTGTCCTCGCGTGAAACTCGGCCGCTCGACGAACGTGAGCTTCACCGCCGACACCGCGACGTTGTCGAACCTCGTGACGAGTCAGCGGCTGGAATGGACCGACGCTCCCGATGATGCGCTCGAGTTCACTGCTGATCAGGCGGGGAACTACGTCATCGAGCTCACCAGCACGAACATGAGCCTCGGCGCGTCCGCGGAGGACTACACCTCGATGGCTCCGTTCACCGCGTCGGCGTGTCCTCCGAGCGGGCTCGTGGTCAGCATCGACGGCGTCTTCAATCACAACCAACCGAACTATCCGCTCGCGCTCACCGAGGGGCAGACGATCGTGATCTTCATCTCCGCTCCGTACTGGGCGGCGGTGAAGACCGGCACGTACACGCTGGTCGTGCGGAAGATCTAAGGCTTCGTCGCGAAGATGAACGGGTACGTGACGATCACGATCCCGCCGCCCTTCGGCTTCGGAAAGGTCCAGGTCTTCACCGCGTTCACTACGCACTCCGCCAGGGGCTGATCACCCGGGGTATCCGCGACGATCTCTGCCGCGGAAACGGGCCCTCGGCGGAGATCGTGAACTTCACGGAGACCTTGCCCTTGAGGTCTTCCCTTCGGGTGATCGCTGTCTCGTAGCAGGCGCGGATCTGCTCGCGGTGCTCGTGAATGACCTTCCTGATCACCTCTTTGTCGAGCGAGCCGAACACCATCGGCGCCGTCGGAATCAGCGGCGGTGGCGTCAGTGCTCCCGCATCAGGCGTCTGAGCGAGAAGGAGTGCGAGGAGGAGCGTCACGACGCGGCTTCTACGCTCACTTCAGCGTCGCTCGCAGCGCCTTC
>CBIHPJ010001094.1:0-1885 GCA_966211295.1 uncultured Myxococcales bacterium
CTCGTCGGGTGGGGCCTGTTCATCTACACGCTGCAGGCCTTGGTGGTGGTCGAGGTGGTGAAGTGGATCGCGAAGCGGCGCAAGAAGCCCGCGGTCGCCCCCGATGCTGGTGCTCCGCCAGTTGCCGAGAATCCTGATCGTCGGCTCTTCCTCTCTCGCGTGGCGGCGACCAGCGCGCTCGCGGTGAGTGGCGGAGTCGTTTCGTTCGGCACGTGGAAGGCGTTCACTCCGCCGGCGATCAACGAGGTGCCGGTGAAGTTGATCGGGCTGCCGAAGGCGCTCGATGGCTTCACGATCGTGCAGCTGAGCGACATTCACGTCGGCGCAATCATTCAGGAGAAGTTCCTCGATCAGCTGGTGGCGACCGCGAATTCGGCGAAGCCTGATCTGCTGGCGATCACCGGCGACCTCGTCGATGGAAGTCCAGATGCGCTCGGCCGCTACGTGGCTCGCTTGCGGAATTTGCAGTCGAGGTTCGGAACGTACTTCGTGTCGGGCAACCACGATTATTACGCCGGCTGGGAGGAGTGGTCGCGCGAGCTCGAGGGCATCGACTTCGAGGTGCTGCGCAACCGCACCGTGAGCATCGGAGATCCCGGCGCGTCGTTCGATTTGATCGGCGTCGATGACTGGGGCTCGCGGTGGCAGCCCAATGGGTACGACTTCGAGACGGCCGTGAAGGGGCGCGATCAGGAGCGCGCGTCAGTGCTGCTCTGCCATCAGCCGAACGGGCTCGAAGCGCACTCGGCGAAGAAGATCGGCCTGCAGCTCAGTGGGCACACGCACGGTGGCCAGTTGTTCCCTGCGAATCTCGTGGGCCAGATGATCTGGGGGAACAAGAACGAGGGCCTCTCGGTGCAGGGCAACACCCAGCTCTACACGAGCCGTGGGTGTGGCTTCGTGGGGCCGCCGATGCGAGTCGCCGCGCCGCCCGAGGTCGTGAAGATCGTGCTCGTGGCTGGTTGAGCCACAGCTCGAGGGCAGCGTGGGCTGATCGATCTGCGGCGTTGCTCGACTCCGACAAGCTCTCGGCCTCGCGACGAGGAGGCCAACGTGACGAGGTGGACCCTCCGGGCGCGAAAACGCCGCACGCGTGGACTTTGTTGACACCAACGGACGAAGACGGCGCGCCACGGAACCTGTGGTGTGCCAGAGAACAGCCGGCCGTCCGTTGTCACACCACGTGCCCGCGCGCGTCTAGCACGCACTAAACAAAGTCCACGGGTGCCGCTCTTTCGCGCCCCGAGGGTGCGCCTCAAAGCGAAGAGCTCACCCGACCGACAGCCTCGATCAGTGAGTAAAAGGAAGCTCGAAGCGAGAGGCCTATCGGTGGCGAGCAAGCTCGCTCACCCACGAAGCCCACGCCTTTCACGGCGAACCTCACCTAAGAGACACAGGCTTTTCCGCCAGAAGCCTCTTCGATTGCCGATCGCGAGAGCGGGTCGGTCGCCGCGAGCAGTGCTCGAGGAGCGCCTGCGCGAGCATAGGGATTCGACGACCCAAGTCACCCGCACGACCTGTTCGGAACGAAGCCGACACGGACCAGATCGCTCCTCCACACTCGAATATCGGCCCAGCTGGCGAACCGGTTCCGGCGCCCAGCGTGCGAGCCGCGGCGTGGATTCGTCCAGCCTCGGATGCGAGTGGGCGCGCCACTCGAGGTCGTGAAGTTCGTGCGCATCGCAGGCTACGCGCCCAGCAACGAGACGATTCATGAGACTCTTGGGCTCCCATGCGCTCTGGAATTCTGTCGGCGGCGGTCGTTTTGGCGATCTCGTGTTCCCCCATGACGCCTGAAGGGACCGGCGGTGGCGGCGGTGCTGCGACAGGTGGCGGCGTTGCGATCGGCGGCGGCACCGCGACAGGTGGCGGCGCGACGGGCGGC
>CBIHPJ010001095.1:0-1882 GCA_966211295.1 uncultured Myxococcales bacterium
CTACGACACGCTCGAAGCGACGAAGAAACGCAAGCTCCTCGAAGCCGCGATGAAGGAGTTCGGCACGCACGGCTACGAGGTCGCGTCGATCAACCGCATCCTCGAGGACGCCGGCTTCTCGAAGGGCTCCTTCTATTACTACTTCGACGACAAGCTCGATCTCGCGGTCACGGTGTTCCTCGTCGCCGCCGAACCTGAACTGAACGCGAAGCCCTTCCCGCAGCCCGAGAGCCAGGGCGATTTCTGGAGCACGCTTCGGGCCGTCACGATGCGCCGGCTCCAGGTGCTCGAGTCGAAGCGGCTCGAATACGACTGCCTGATCCGCCTCGGCAACGCGGTGCTCACGCAGCCCGATCTCGCCGCGCGCGTGATGCCGCACTTCGCGCCGATGACGCAGAAGACGCTCGATTTCTTCCAGCGTGGCGTCGAGTTGGGCGCGCTCCGCGGCGACCTGCCCATCGGCATGCAGATGTCGCTCATCCAGTCGGCGAAGACTGCCGCGTACAAGGCGCAGTTTCCCGGCGACCGCGTCCCCACTGATCAAGAGATGGAGGACTTCACCGACCTCATCCTCGATCTCGCGCGCCGCATTTGTGCTCCCCCGAAGAAGGAAGGCTGAACCATGAACTCCGTCCTGCTCGCGTTGTTGCTCGCTGCTGCTCCCGACGCACCACCCGCGGATCTCCCCGCGTGTCCGAGCGCTGAAGAGAAGCCCGACGTGGTGCCGCTCATTCAGCGCACCGAGCGACTGCTCGAGGGCAAGTCCTCCGTCTCGGTGATGACGATGGCGATGAAGACGCCCGCGTACGAGCGCTCCATCAAGATGAAGATCTGGGGCAAGGGCCGCGACTTCACGCTGGTGCGCGTGCTCGAGGGCGGGCCGCGCGAGACCGGCATGATGACGCTCAAGCGCGAGAAGCAGCTATGGAACTACCTCCCGCAAGCCGGCCGCGTGATGAAGCTGCCGAGCGGAATGATGGGCGACAGCTGGATGGGGTCCGACTTCACCAATGACGACCTGGTGCGCGGCTCGTCGATCGCCACGGACTTCACCTCCACCGTCGACAAGACCATCGAGGTCGACGGCCGCAAGGCGTGGTTCGTCACGCTCAAGCCCAAGCCCGAAGCGAAGGTGGTGTGGGGCAAGGTCGAGATGATCCTCGATCGCGAGACCTGCGTGCCGCTCGAGCAGCGCTTCTACGACGAGGAGAACGCGCTCGCGCGCCGCATGACCTACTCCGACTTGAAGAAGGTCGGCTGGCGCAACTTCCCGATGAAGATGACCATCATCCCCTCGGAGAAGGGCCGCCAGACGTCGATCACCTACGACTCGATCGAGTTCGACGTCGACGTGCCTGACGACACCTTCAGCCTCCGCCGCCTGCAGCAGGGGAAGGACTGACCCATGCTCGTCACGATGGCGTGGAGGAACATTTGGCGGAACGCCCGCCGCTCCGTCATCACCATGACGGCGATGAGCGTGGGCGTGGCGGGAATCGTGGGGCTCTACAGCTACCGCGAGGCCGCCAACGAGATGATGATTCGCGACATCACCAGCGGCTTGCTCGGCTCGCTGCAGGTGCACGGCAAGGGCTACCAGGAGGCCCCTTCCATCGCGACCGTGGTGCAAAACCCCGTGCAGGTGGAAGCGGCGCTGAGCGGCACGCTCCCGGGCGCGAAGGCAGAGCGGCGCGTGATCGGCGCGGGTCTCGCTGGCTCGGGAGATCGCTCGGCGCCCGTGATGGTGTTCGGCCTGCAACCCGAGACCACCACCCTCTACAAGCTCGCGACCGGGCACGCGCCCGCGGCCCACGAGGTGATCATCGGACGTGAGCTCGCCGCTGATCTCGGAGTGAAAGAAGGCGGAGAGCTGGTGCTGGTG
>CBIHPJ010001096.1:0-1881 GCA_966211295.1 uncultured Myxococcales bacterium
TTTCGACATTTTCTCGCCGTTCACCGTGAGGTGCCCGTGGATGTGCACCTTCTCGGGCACCTTCAAGTTCGCCACCTCGAGCACGGAAGGCCAGAAGAGGCAGTGGAAGTAGACGATGTCCTTCCCGATGGTGTGAATGATCCGCGCGTCGGCGTCCTTCGCCCAGAAGTCGAGCGCGCTCTTCGCCTTACCGGTCTGCTTCGCCCACACCTCGGCCGCCGAGATGTAGCCAATCGGCGCGTCGAGCCAGACGTAGAAGAACTTGTTCGTCTCGCCCGGAATCGGGAAGCCGAAGTACGGGCCGTCGCGCGAGATGTCCCAGTCCGCGAGGCCCTTCTGGAAGAACTGCTGGAGCTGGGCCGCCAGCCCCGCATGCATGAAGCCGGGCTTCGCCAGCTGCTCCTTCAAGAACGCCTCGTGCTTGGGCAGCTTGAAGAAGAGGTGCTTGCTCGTCTTCCACACCGGCGTCTTGCCGCTCAGCACCGAGTACGGATTCTTGAGCTCCTTCGGACCGTACGTGGCGCTGCACTTCTCGCAGGCGTCTCCGTACTGATCCTTTGTCCCACAGTTGGGACACTCGCCCTTGATGAAGCGGTCGGCGAGGAAACGATTCGCGGTCTCATCGAAGGCCTGCTCGACGTCCTTCTCTCCGATGAAGCCGGCCTCCTTCGCGCGGCCGTAGATCAGCTCGGCGTAGTGCTTGTTCTCGGGCGAGTTCGTCGACGAATAGAGGTCGAAGCTCACCTGGAAGTCTTTGAAGACCGCCTGGTGATCGATCGACACCTCCTCGATGAACTTCTCGGGCGTGATGCCCTTCTTCTCAGCGGAGATCTCGATCGCCGTGCCGTGCGTGTCGTCGGCGCAGAGGAACACCACCTGCTCGCCAGCCGAGCGGAGGTAGCGCACGAAGATGTCCGTCTGAATGTGCTCGACCATATGGCCGAGGTGGATCGGTCCATTGGCGTACGGCAAAGCACACGTGACGAGTGTCTTCGTGGTCATGAGTTACCTCTCGTTTTCTCGGCGGATGACGTGCATCTGGGACTCCCATGCGGTCGCCTTTCCGCACAGCGTCCAGAGGAGCCGCTCCAGCACCAGCTCACCACCACCGAGCTTGAGCGCGAGATCGGCCTCTGCGCAGGCGACGAGTCCGCGGAGGAGCTCCTGACGCCCGTACGCCATGGAAGCCTGCATGCCCATGAACGCCGCGTACGGGTGGGGAACCTTCTGCTTGTTGGCCTTCGCCTCGGCCTCGATCTTCGGCCACAGGCGCGCCTGGAAGTCGTTGTAGTTCCGCGGCGGCTTGCCGTCGGAGAGCCGGCCCATGCGCTCGTAATTCATCAGCATGGTGCGCACGATGCCGGCCACGGAGCCCAGCAACATGAGCGGGTGATTGCCCTGCCCCACCACGTCCGCGACGTACTTGCTGGCCGCGTCGAAGTTGCGCTTCTGAATCGCGTCGCTGAGCTCGAAGTACTCGTCCTCGCGCGCGTGGCCGACGAGGAGGTCGACGTCCTTCTTCGTGATGGTGTCGCCCTCTGAGTAGAGCGCGAGCTTCGCGAGCTCCGACTGGAGCAGGCGGAAGTTGCCGCCCACGCGCTCCTTCACCAGGTCGAGCGCGCCCGGACCCATCTTCTTCTTGTACGGAGCGAGGGTCTCGGTGGCGAACTGGCCGAGATCGAGATCCTTCAAGCGGCCGGCCGCCTTGAACTCGAGCGCCCAGCCCTTGTCCTTCACCAACTTCACGAAGGGATTCTTCGACTCGACGTCACTGGAGGCGACGACGAGCACCTGGCCCTTCGCCGGCTTGCCCTGCAGCCACTCGTTGATCGCGCCGTCGTCGCTCGCGTTGCCGGTGAGCCCTTCGGCGGCGCAGAACTG
>CBIHPJ010001097.1:0-1872 GCA_966211295.1 uncultured Myxococcales bacterium
TCCACTCACGTGAATCGTGGGCGCTTCCGAGCCGTCGGCCAACACCATGCGCAACCGCAACAGTGAGCTCTCGTCCAACTGCAGCGTGGCGCGCGCGTTCAGCACCTGTCCTTTCGCGGCGATCGTGTTCTCCACGTACGAGAAGAACGAGAGCGGAAGCCGGGCGCTTGGGTGCGCAAACGGCCGCGGATCGCCGAGGCCGGTGTCCTTCAGGTTGAAGTAGGTGCTGCAGAGCGCCGTCGTCGGCGATTCGAGGTTTCCCGTTCGCGGCAAGCCAACCACGAACTGATCAGGGTTGAGCGCGGCGAGTCCTGCACCTTCAGCAATCAGCGGGTTCGCGATCATCATGGGCGTTGCACTCTGCCCGATGGCGCCTAAAAGTTCGCGCATGCTCGCGGCGCGGGTGGCGTTGATCAGCACATTGTTCTTCGCGGGCTGCGTCTGCGGCCGCACCGAGGAACGGACCTATTCTCCCGACGGACAGCTCTCGCTGCGCTACGTGGTCGGTTACCCCGAGGGGACGGCTCCGGCACCGCTGTGGATCTTCCAACCGGGAGACGGGACGCTGCACGAGGCCTTCGATCCCCACGACGCGGAGATTCTGGCCTCCTCGGTCGCGCTGCGCATGAACGTGGTGTTCGTCTTCCCCGAGCTGCGGCGCCAGCACTTCAGCAATGACGCAGCCGCCTACTGCGCGCTCGATTTCTTCCATCGCATCGACGATCTCTCCGCTCTCACCGACGAGGCGAAGACGCTGGAGGGCATCGACCCCACGCGGATCTTCTTTGTCGGCCACAGCGCTGGCTCGGAGATCGTCACCCTCACCGCCGCGCGCCGCCCCGAGGTGCGCGGAGTCGCCACCTACGGAGGCGGCACGGCATCACTCGGTGAGATGGACCAGCTCCCTCCATCCTTCAGCCGAATGTTGATGAACGACTGCAGCAACCCCGCACGGCTGTGGGGGCGGCAAGGCCAGTTCTGGCAGCAGCTGTTCGTCGACTCGCAGCTCTTCGACTCGATTCAACGCGTTGACCGGCCGTACCTCGCGTTGATCGGCGAGCGCGACGACACGGTTCCCTGGGCGGACAATGAGCCCTGGGGACGAAAGCTCGAAAACATGGAAGCCACGTTTCGCCTCGAGTCCCTTCCGGGCGGCACCCACAGCCTCTCGTCGGATCCGTGGCCGCGAATGGAGGCATTCTTCGCGGAGAATTGAGTCGAGGACGAGCTAGCTCGCCTCAGCGGCTTGCTTGAGTTCCTTGATGTTCAACTTCCCCATTCGCCACAGCGCCTGAAGCACGCGCGCAGCTCGCGCCGCATTCTTGTCGCTGATCAGCTGCGGAACGATCGCCGGAGTGATCTGCCACGAGAGCCCGTACTTGTCCTGCAGCCATCCGCACACGTTCGGCTTCCCACCGTCCGTGGTGAGCTTGTCCCAGTAGAGATCGATCTCTTCCTGCGTCTCGCAGTTCACGACGAAGGAGACCGAGTTGTTGAACTTGAACTCAGGGCCGCCGTTCAGCGCGAGGAAGTCCTGCCCCTCGAGCTTGAAGCTCACGGTCATCACGGTGCCCTGCGGCAGCGGCGCGTTGTCCGGGTAGTGCGTGACGTCGCCCTTCTTCGCGCTCTTGAAGATGGAGCAGTAGAAATCGACGGCCTCCTCGGCGTTCCGATCGAACCAGAGAAATGGAGTGATCTTCTGCATGCGCTCCTCCTTGAACGAAGAGGTAATCCCCCGTGGGGATGCTTCGCGATCAGCGCTTCGTGAGCTGCCTCACCGTTGCACCTGCCAACACGGCCAGACACAGCAGCGAGAGTCCCAGGTACGCGTGGATCATTCCGGTCTCGGTCCAACCTGCGACGTCGACCAGC
>CBIHPJ010001098.1:0-1871 GCA_966211295.1 uncultured Myxococcales bacterium
GCAACCGGCGGTGGCGGTGGAGCAACCGGCGGTGGCGGTGGAGCAACCGGCGGTGGCGGTGGAGCAACCGGCGGTGACGGCGGAACGATCGACGCGGGCGATGACGCCGGAGTCGACGCCGGAGTCGACGCAGGCGTGGATGCCGGCGAGCCCGACGCGGGTGTTGATGCAGGAGATCCAGATGCAGGTGAGCCCGACGCTGGCGACGACGCCGGCATGTTGTGGCCCGGCGTGCCCGGAGAGATCGCGATGTGGATCTGTCAGTAACTGTCTCCCTCTCCCTGCGGAGCGGGGAGAGGGTCGGGGTGAGGGGCCCAATCGCGCCCTCAATCTCTTGACCGAAGTACGCCCCTCACCCGCCGCTTCGCGGACGACCTCTCCCCGCTTCGCAGGGAGAGGTTTTTCAGTCTTCGAGGGTGTTCACCGACGGCGCCATGCGGCTCTTCTCGTGCGCCTTGATGATCCCGAGGAGCGACTTGCGACCGAGCACTTTGTACGCACCCTCGAGCACCGCTCCACTCTTCTTCAGACAATGCGGTCCGCCCATCCAGTGCATCGAACGCCCGAGCACGAGCGCCATGCGCGCATCACCCGCCTTGAGCCGCTTCTTCGCTTCCTTGATCCACTCCGCGACCACCTTCGGCTTCGAGCGCAACGTGATCTCAGCGGCGCGATCGTTCTCGCAGTCTGACGGCTTGCCCTCGCACCGAACGCCCCACCCGCCCAGGATCGGCCGCGGAGCAGGAACCGGAGAGCGCTTCGATTTCTCCGCTGCGTGCAGCTTCGCCTCGGCTTCGTGGAACCACTCGAGGATCTCGAGCAGGAAGCGCGTGCGGAATCCGCCGGGGCCGGCAACCGTCTCTCGCGCGCGCACGCGCTTCAGGAACGCTCCGATCGGAGTGTCTCCCGCGAAGTGCGTCTCGCCGGTGTCGCGCGCGTAGCTCCCAACCACCACCGAAGGGAGCCGATCGTCGAGGTCGTACCAGAGCCCGAAGTGCAGCCCGTCTTCGCCTCCGTGGGCGAAGGTGAGGAACTCGGGTGGATCGCGGAAGTAACGCCCGTGGCAGCGCTCGTCGCGGCCCTTGATCACTTTGCGTTCGAGCCCACCGGGAGCAAGGCGATCGAGCACGCCCGCACCCTGAATCTCGGAGCCGCTGATCATCTCGCGCGCGCCGTTGCCCTCGAGGTCGAACTCGAACAACGCCTGCACCGCGATCAACGTGCGCGGCACCGGAAGTCCCCACACCTTCTTCACGTGCTTCGCGAATCCGTCGAAGCGCGTCGCGACCTCGGCGAGCACCCGCTCCTGCTCAGCGATGCGCGCGGCGGGATCTGGATCGCGCTGCTTCTTCCACGCCTTCCACTCTGCCTCGAGCTCGGCCTTCGTCAGTTCACGGAAGGGCTTCAGTTGATCCACCGAGAGCTTCTTCAGCTGCGCGAGCGGACGTTCGGCGATCCATCGACTCCAGCGCTCGAGCTCGGCGCGAAGATCGTCTGCGTTCATCTGACTGAACGCGTCTCCACTTGCGAAGTTGAGCTTCGCCACGACGTGCGCGGGCTTGCGCTTCGGCTTCCCGCTCTCGCGAAAACGCAGACGCCCCCAGAGGCCGCTGCCGTAGTCGAACTGCAGATCATCGAGCTCGATGTCGAAGTCTTTGCAGCGCAGCGGAACGAGACGGGTGACGCAGTCTGACTGCCAGTCCTCAGCGGGTTTCATAGAGATCAGAAGTCGACGCGCACGGCGGTGATCTTTCCGGCGGTGACTGAGACGGCTCGCTCTTGCACCGCGCCGCCGGGCCCGCGGAACACGAGGGTGTGTTTGCCGACGGGGAGCGGGTAGCGGACGAAGGGCGTGCGATCGATCACTCGGC
>CBIHPJ010001099.1:0-1868 GCA_966211295.1 uncultured Myxococcales bacterium
TCAGGCCCAATCGGCCCCGCTGGGTCAGGTCGTTTCGGTGCCTTCATTGGCGCCGCTGATCGACTCGGTGAAGGGCGCCGTGGTGAACATCGACGTCGCCAAGCGCGCGAGCGCCGAGCAGCAGGAGATGATGGAGAAGTTTCTCAAGAAACGTGGGCAAGGGCAGGGTGAAGCGCCCCTCGCTCCCGGGACGGGATCGGGCTTCATCATCGATCCGAGGGGACTGGTGCTCACCAACAACCACGTGGTCGATGGCGCGGTGACCTTGAAGGTGCGGCTCGACGATGGGCGCGCGTTCGATGGCGAAGTGCTCGGCCGCGACCCGCTCACCGACGTGGCGCTGGTGAAGCTCAAGGGCAAGTTCGATCCCCTGCCTTTCGTGAAGCTCGGCGAATCGAGCGCGATGCGCGTCGGTGACTGGGTGGTCGCGATCGGAAATCCCTTCGGCCTCGCGCAGAGCGTGTCGACCGGCATCGTCTCGGCCCTCGATCGGCAGATCGGCGCGAGCCGGTACGATCAGTTCCTGCAGACGGACGCGGCGATCAACCCTGGCAACTCGGGCGGTCCGCTCTTCAACCTGAAGGGCGAGGTGATCGGCATGAACACCGCGATCATCGGCAGCCAACAGGGCGGCGGCAGCGGCATCGGCTTCGCGGTGCCTTCCACCCTCATCAAGGCGGTCGTTCCCCAGCTCGAGAAGAGCGGCTCGGTCACCCGCGGCTGGCTCGGAGTCGGCATCCAGGACGTCTCGCCCGCGCTCAGCAAGGCGCTCTACCTCCCGCAGCGAGACGGAGCGCTGATCACCTCGGTGAACGACGGCAGCCCCGCGCACAAGGGCGGCCTCAAGGAAGAGGACGTGGTGCTCGCGATCGACGGAGAGAAGGTCGGCTCCTCCACCGCGCTCACCCGCATCATCGCGCTCAAGCGTCCCGAGGCGACGGTCGCGCTCAACGTGGTGCGCTCGGGCAAGCCGCTCGAGGTGAAGGTGAAGCTGGGCGTGCGGCCCGATCTCGAGAACCTCGGTGATCTGAAGAAGCCCGAGACCAACACGAACGATCAGCACCGCATCGGCATCGCCTTTCAGGACATCGACCCGCGCGTGGCCGAGGCGACGGGACTTCCGCGGCAGGGCGCGCTGGTGATCGAAGTGTCTCCCGGATCGCCGGCGGATGAAGCGGGCCTCCACCGCGGCATGGCGGTGGTCGAGTTGAATCGCAAACCAGTGAAGAGCCGCGACGAGCTGATGAGCGGACTCAAGGCTCTGCAGCCTGGCGCGGTGGCGCTGTTCCGCGTGGCCCTTCCGGGTTCAGCGGGGAAGAGCCTGATCGCTCTCGAAGTGCCGTGAAACGGGGCGTAGCGATTTAGGACACACGGTGCACAACCGTTCCCGAGTGACTGGAGTGCGGACGCGCCACTCTGAAACAAAAACAGGGTCTCGCACGTATCTAACCTGTCGCCCCACGGTGAAGCCGAAGCTGGCCTTCACCTTGCTTAGAGAGAAGTCAGGAGACGCAATGAGCAACCAACCGAAGGACAACAAAGTCGTGGTGCTGGCTGATCGAGCGCACCCACAGACCTCATTGCTTCCCGTGACCCGGCTGGTTTCGCGTCCTTCCGTCCGCATCGTGGATGGCCGTCTGGCCGCGGTGCTCGAGCTCACCCGCTCGGCCGCCTGACAATTTCTGCAGACTGACTTTCTTGGCCGCTCCCCAGTAACCGGGAGCGGCTTTTTCATGTCCGCGATTTGCCTACCTCTGGCACCTCCGGACGTATGGTCACATGAGGTAGTGTCACGCCTTGCCGATAAGGTGTCGTACATGGTACTTCGCGCACCGCTCCGGAGCCGATTTACAGCCACCGCAGCGATT
>CBIHPJ010001100.1:0-1863 GCA_966211295.1 uncultured Myxococcales bacterium
TCTTCAACCTCGTGCGAATCGAGGCGTGTGCGCGGCGAGATGACTCCGAGGAGCGACTCGCGTACCTCTCAGCGCGCATCGCCGCTGACGACTTCGGCGTCGCTCCCGGACATCCGTTCGATGGTGAGTGGCGGCTCACCACGCTCTCGATGTCGTCGATGGCGGCGAAGCAGATGGCGCTCACGCATCCCGAGACGAGAGCCGCGAGGGCGCAGCAGCTCTCCGCGTGGGCCGCGAAGATCACGACGAAGGAAGTTCGCGCGTACGACACGCAACAGTGGGGCAACGACGCGCTGAGCGGGCAGGGCGCCCATGTCGGCTACCTCGGTCACGCGGTCCTCGCGCTCGACGCCGCGTGTCTGATCGGTGGCGAGCGCGATCAGGAGCTCCACGCGCACCTGGCGAACCTGCTCGCGTCACACTTCGAGCACTCGGAGAACGGACTCGTCGAGACGTACCCGGGCGAGATCTACGTGCCCGACAACGTGGTCGGGATGGCGGCGATCGCGCAGTACGACGCGTGCACGGGAATTCCTCGCCACGCCGCGCTCATCACCCGCTGGCTGAGCACCGTGAAATCGCAATGGATGGACGAAGGGCTCCTCGTCTTCGCACCCGGTCAGCCCGCGCGAGGGAGCGGCGCAGCATGGAACTCGCTCTATCTCCCCCTCATCGACGAGGCGTTCGCGGCGGAGCAGTCCGACCGCATGTGGGCTCGCTTCGGAGATGCGGCGCTCGGTGGCTGGCTGCAGGGCGTGCGCGAGGGAGTGGAGGGGGACGTCGATTCCGGGCCCCTCGTGATGGGGGTGTCGCCTGCGGCCACCGGCTTCGCGCTCGGCGATGCCACGCTGCGCGACCGACCCGAACGGCGAGGGCTCCTCCGCACCGCTGAGCTCGCAGGCGTGAGTGCGCGGGGCAACTACCTGCTCGCGCCGCTCGTTGGTGACGCGATCATGCTCGCCGCGCGCACGATGAAACGCAGATGAACGTCATGCGGCGATGCTCACGGCGCGCACCATGAAGCGCAGATGAAATAGGGTCGCGCCGTGCGGTTCGGCGTCTCCGTCATCTGCTTCATCGTGGCTGCGAGCTGCGCGTCGAGCTCGGACGTACGCGTTGCGCCATTGGATTTCGGCGTGGTCCCTCCCGGCTCAAACACTCAGCTCGTGCTCCGGCTGGAGAATGTGGGGCGCGGCGCGGCGCAGCTGATCAAGATCGAACGTCGCGGCGGCGCTGAGGGATTCGCCGTCACGCCCGGCCAGGTGCATCTGAAGCCGGGGGAACGCGTGGAGTGGAAGGCGACCTTCTCATCCGCTGTCCGCGGACTTTCAGAGGCGCGCTTCGCGGCGGTGTTCGACTCCGGCACGACTGAGTTCACCTTGCGCGCGAGAGTCGGCGAGCCCTGCGCGTTCGCCGAGACCTTCGATGTCGGCGATGCGCGCGTGGGGAACTCGGTCTCGCGATCCATCACCGTCACCAATCCGCTCGATGAACCAGGCGAGGTCTACGTCGGATTGCCGCAGCCGCCTTTCTCAGTGGAGAGCGGAGAAACGTTGAAGCTCGCTCCCCATGAGTCGCGAGAAGTCAGCGTGGTCTTCGCTCCGCAGTTTGCAGGTGTCCCGCGGGTGAGCTGGCTGCTGCGTCCGTCGACTGACTGCACGTTGATCGAGGTGTCTCTCACCGGTCGCGCCGTCGATGCTCCGCTCTCCGTGATTCCGGGTCGACTCGACTTCGGAGCGATGGCTGCCGGCAGCGTGCGCTCGCTCGAGGTGCAGGTGCAAAATCACACGCGCACTCCGCTTATCCTCACGGCGGCAAACGCTTCCAGCAGCGCGTTCAGCGTGAGCACGCAGTTCCCGATCG
>CBIHPJ010001101.1:0-1861 GCA_966211295.1 uncultured Myxococcales bacterium
TTCTTCGAGGTGATCTCCTCGAACGACATCCGCACGCTGCTCGGAGTGGAGCGGCAGAAAGCGCTCCTCGGCTGCGGCGACTCGAGTTGCACCGCCGAGCTTTCCGGGGCGATCGGCGCGCGCTTCGTGTTGCAGAGCTCGCTCACCCGGCTCGGAGATTCACTGCAGCTCTCCATTCAGATGCTCGACTCCGCGAAGTCGCAGACCGTCGCTCGCAGCGTGCGTCTCGCGCATGACGTGAAGCAGCTCGCCTCGGTGCTCCCCTGGGCGCTCGCTGAAGCCACCGCCACTCCGCTCCCGCCTGCTCCGAGTAAGGCGCTCCCTTGGACGCTCATCGGCGTCGGTGCCGCCGCCTTCGCTGGCGGAGGCATCGTCGCCATCGACGGATTCAGCCGTGAACGCGCGCTCAAGGCCGAGCTCCGAGATCCCACCGGCGTCTTCAAGCCGCTCGACGTCTACCGAGAAGAGGTCGACGTCATCGCCCGCAACAAGTGGCTGGGCATCGGGCTCCTCGCGGGCGGTGCGGCGCTCGTCGGGCTCGGCATCTACCTCTTCCCGAAGGATCCGGGTGGAGGTGGCCTCGCGCTCCTGCCCACCACCAACGGCGCGGTGCTGGTGGGGGTGTTCCAGTGAAGCGAATCGTCCTCGTGAGCTTTGTCGCGCTCACCGCGTGCGACCCAGTGGTCCTCGAGAAATACCCGCGTCCCTTCGCCTGCGATCACAACGGCGGTGACGGCGGTGTGCAGTGCGCGAAGAACTGGGAGTGCGGCTTCGACGATCGCTGCTTCCCGAAGGATCTCGTCGAAGACGGCGGCTTCAAGATCTCCGAGTGGGAGTGCGAGACCGACAAACACTGTCCCGATGACTGGCAGTGCGGCGTGGAGGTCAACGACGAGCGCCACTGTCAGCAGAAAGGCGTGGGCGCCCCTTCTCCCTGCCTTCTCACCGATGGCGGACTCGACGCGGGTGGATGCCAGGGCGGCTGGCGCTGCGGCGCTGACGACACGTGCTTCAACCCCGCGATCAGCGACGGAGGCGCCACGCGCGAGTGCATCATCAACGAGCAGTGTCCGCTCGACTTCAGCTGCGGCGAGCTCGTGAAAGATCGCGGCCAGCACTGCATCGACGATCGCGCCGACGGAGGCGCGCCTTCCGACTGCAACACCGACAACGGCTGCCGCGGCAATCGGCGCTGCGACACGGTCAATCACGTCTGCGTGCAGGTCACCGACATGATCGCCACCGGAGGCACGGGTACCATCGGTGCCACCGAGCTGAGCCCGCGCCACCACGAGCAGTCGCCCGTCTTCGTCGCGATGACGCGCACGGTTCGCCTCGAGAACCTGGGCGACCTGGTCGACTCCCAGCCGCGCGAAGGCGTGCTGATGGCGTCGGTGCTGAACGATGGCGGCCTGCGCGTCGCCGTGCAGTTCATCGATGAGGTCCGCCCGAGCGATGGCGGCATGCGCGGGAAGGTTCTGTTCGAGAAGACCTATCCGCTCCTCGGTGGAGCGCCCGACGTGAGCGATCTCGCCGTGTCGTCCGACAGCGTGGCGGTGCGCTTCCGCGATGGCGGAGTCACCCGGCTCCACCTCGATGGCGGCGGTTGGGAAACGCTGACCGGACGCATCGATCTGATCCGTCAGAAGGAGTCGCTCGACCCGGGCCAGCCCACCTCGCTCGTCTTCGCCAGCGGCAACGCGCTGTTCCTCGGCCCTCCGCCGATGGCTCCTCTCTTCTTCGACGCCGGAGTGAACGAGGTGGTCGCCGCGCGCGAAGGTCTGTACGTGCTCACGGCCGGCGGCTCCTTCCTCGTCGGCGATGGCGGCACCTTCCCGATCGGGCAAGGCCTCTCCGCCAG
>CBIHPJ010001102.1:0-1852 GCA_966211295.1 uncultured Myxococcales bacterium
TTGCTCGGAGCAACAATGATCATGGGTTGCACCCCTGCATTCAGAATCCCCCGCGCAACCTGATCAACGCTTCGCTCAACTGGTGAAGGTCGCTCGCGCTGAGAGGCCCGCCGGAGTCGAGCAAGAGCGGTCACTCTCGAGTCCCGACCGTTCTTCAGGCGGCTTTGCGGCCCCTCCGCACGAGCGCGAGGCCGAGCCACAGCAACATTCCGGGCGCTGCCGAGCACCCGCGTTGCTGCGCAGTCTGCTCCGGCTCTTCGACCACGACCGGGGTGATCACGGAGCCGGCATCCGCCGGCTGGGAGGGCCCCGCATCGGCCGGCCCCGTGGTCCCCGCATCTTCGACTTCACTCCCTGCATCGACCGGCTCAACGACGCCGCCGTCGTCTTCGGGCTGAACGACGCCCGCATCTTCAGGCTCGACTGTGCCCGCGTCGGGCTGAACGGTTCCCGCATCGACCACCCCGGCATCGACCGGAGTCACCGTCGAGTCGCACGCGTCGCCAAGGCCATCGCGATCGCTGTCGAGCTGCGTGGTGTTCGCGATCAGCGGGCAGTTGTCGTCCTCATCAGGAACCTGATCATTGTCGTCGTCGCCGTCACACGCGTTGCCCTCACCATCCGCATCGGTGTCGCGCTGGTTCGCGTTCGCGTCGAGCGGGCAGTTGTCGTTGATGTCGAGCACGCCATCAGCATCGGTATCGACCGGAGTCGTCATCTGGGTGAGCCCCATCGATCCCCAGATCGTCTGATTCGCGGTGACGGTGCGGGTGACGCTCGCGGTGACGTAGCCGGGCTTCGACGCGGTGACCGTCCACGAGCCGGGCGGAAGATCGAACGCGTACACGCCCGTCGCATCCGTGACGATGCGCGGACCGCCGGTGACCTGCACGGTCGCATTCGCGAGGCGCGCCGAGGTGTTCGTGCCCTCGTAGATGATGCCCGTGAGCTGGCCCTGGCTGCCCGTCGCCGGAGCGAAGACCGCGAGCGCGTTCGCCACCACGCGCGGCGTGCCGTCGGACGGGTGATTCACCACGCCCTGGCCCGCGAGGTACATCGACGAGCTGCCGCCGCCGTCCAGGTTGACCGCGTGGTACGCGCCGAGGCCCTGGAGCAACGTCGCGAGCTCTCCGCAGGTCATACCCACCGAGGCCGTGGTGCGACCATCGACGACCGCGAGGTACAGCTTCTTGCCGTCCTGCGAGAGACCGAGCGCGGTGCGCGGGTGACGCGCCGTGCAGAGGCTGCCGGTGTGCTGCGTGCTGGTGACCGCGCCGTTGCGGAGGAGATCGGGGTGGCCTGAGACCACGCCCTGCATCCAGCTCGCGGTGAACGCGACGACCGAGGACTTCGCCGAGAGCTCGTACCGATTCGTGCCGAACGCGAAGGTGGCGTTCGCGTTGGTGTCGGCGGTGCCAGCCCACGCCGCGCCGCTGCCGGCTGCGAGGCCGATGGTCGAGTAGTCGGTGTAGCTGAAGAAGTCTCCGTTCACGGCGATCTGCGCGCCCACCAACTGCGCGAAGGCCATCGGGGTCTTGCGGCGCTCACCGGTTGCGGAGGAGCGGAGACGCACTCCCGGCTGCTCGAGATCGATCTCGACGGCGTGGATCTGCCAGACCGGGGACGAGCTCGTTCGGTAGAGCTTGCGCACGCCCGCGAAGGGAGTGGTCCAGGTGTCGGCGGCGCTTGCGGCGGTGGCGATCAGCGCGGTCAGGACGAGAATGAGGCGGCTCATTCGCGACTGGGTAGCACGGTGGAATTGAGCGCCAGATGTGCCGTGTCTCTCGCTGACTCTCGTGGGTGACAGTGCGCCCCTCTCCCGACCCTTTTTCTTGGGGACGCTGCTGCCTCG
>CBIHPJ010001103.1:0-1843 GCA_966211295.1 uncultured Myxococcales bacterium
GCACCACGAATCCCCGCAAGGGCACCATCGTGAAGCAGGTCATCGAGCTGCTCAGTGAGCTGATCCGGGCTGGTCATCGTGAGCGCCTGGTCACGCAGCAAGCGCACCGAGTTCTCGATGAGATTCATCTGCCCGCGCGCCCGAGCCAGGAACGTCTCGATCTCCTTGATCGTCTCGAGCCGCTTCTGCAGCACCGTCGCGTTCTTCGCCGCCAGATCGCGCACGGCCTCGTCGGCCATCTTCTCCTGCAGATTCTTCTGCGCGGTGATCTGCCGCTCGAGATCGCGCACGTCGACCGCTTGCAGGTAGCTCTCCGCCCGCCTGCACGCCGACGCCAGGCGCACGAACGATGCGTGCAGCTGCGCCAACTTCTCGAGCTCCGTCGCCAGCAAGATCGCCTGGAACGACGGATTGTTCGCCATGTCGCGTTCGATCTCGCGCCGCAGCTCATCGAGCGCCTTCGCGCGTTGCCACTCGCGCTCAGACAGCTCGGCCATCAGCTTGTCCACGCGCGCGCGATCTTCCTTCTCGCGCTCGGCCCGCTCCGACTCCCGCACCGCGCGCTGGAAGGGCTTCAGGTCCGGCCCCAGCACCAGCCACAGCGCCTCGATGCCCAGCGCTCCGGCGCCGATGAGCCAGTCACCGGTGAGCGCAGCCGCCGCAGCCGCGCCACCGAGCAACGTCAGGTTGTAGACGTTGAGGAACGCGGCCTTCAGGTAGTTCGGAGTTCCGCCTCCCTCACTCATGACGTCAGAGCCCCACTCGAATGTTGCCCTGCACGTTCGACTCGTGGAGCAGCTCGAGCACGTGATCTTCGACCTTCTTGAACTCGGCGCTCTGCTTCACCTTCGCGTCGCGCGTCTGGAAGAACGGCACGTCGATGCGGTGGAGCACGCGGGCAGGCCGGTGCGAGAGCACGAAGATCACGTCGGCGAGGTACACCGCCTCCGAGACGTCGTGGGTGACGAAGAGCACCGTGTTGTCCTGCGTGCGGAGCACGTCGAGGATCAACGACTGCATGCCCCAGCGGGTCTGCGGGTCGAGCGCGCCGAAGGGCTCGTCCATCAAGATCAGCCGCGGCTTGTTCGCCACCGTGCGCGCGATCGCCACGCGCTGCTTCATGCCGCCCGAGAGCTGCTTGGGGAGCGAGTCGGCGAAGTCCTTCAGTCCCACCTGCTCCACGATCGCGAGCGCCTGCTTCTTTCGCTCGTCCGCGGGGATGCCCTGCAGCTCGAGCCCGTATTCGACGTTCTTGCGCACGGTGCGCCAGGCGAAGCTCGTGTAGCTCTGGAAGACCATGCCGCGATCGCGGCCCGTGCCCTCGACCTGCTTGCCGTCGACCAGCACCTGGCCTGAGTCCGGCTTGTAGAGCCCGGCCACCGCCTTGAGGATGGTGCTCTTGCCGCAGCCAGAGGGCCCGAGGAACACCGCGAGCTCGCCGATGCCCGGCTTGTTCGCGACGGCGAGGTTCACGTTCTCCACGGCCTGAACCGTGCGGCCCGCACGATCCGTGTATGACATGTAGAGATCTTTGAGCTCCAGCTTCGGAGGAAGTGGCTCAGACATCGGCTTCTCTCCACGGGAAGAGGAGGCGGTTCACCAGGCGAATGATCACGTCAGTGATGATGCCGATGATCCCGACCACCAGGATGCCCGCGAAGCTCCACTCGGGTTTGTTGTGCTGTCCGGCGAGCTGCAGGATGTAGCCGATGCCGCTCTGCGCGTTCACGATCTCCGCGAGGATGATGTACGTCCACGCGATCGCGTTCATCACGCGGAAGCCGTCGAAGATCTGCGGCAGCGCCGCGGGGATCAGCACGGTGCGAATCACCTGCGCCTTGGT
>CBIHPJ010001104.1:0-1839 GCA_966211295.1 uncultured Myxococcales bacterium
GGCGCTGGGCACCAGCACGTACAGCGGCGCGCGGCAGGCGTTCGTCGGCTTCCCGCCAGCGCTGCCTCCGGGCACCTATCCGGTCACGATGCGCGGGCAGAACTGCAGCTCGGTGGACACGGGACTCACGTACACCGTGCTGCCATAAATCCCTCGAGGGGATGCTTCGCGATCAGAAGCGCGCGAGGACCACGGGCGAAGGCGCCATCACCACGGGTGGAGGAATCGGCGGCTCCACTGGCTGCTGGAGGTGCCTCCTCAGCACGCGGATCCGCTCGTCGAAGACGCGCTGATCCGTCGCGACGCCGATCATCACGAAGCCGGCGACAAGACTCACAAGGATCCCCACCGGAACACAGGTCATCCCCACGACGAGAAGGATGATTCCAGACGCGCTGGTGACGCTCAGGGCGCCCAGGATTGAGAGAGAGACGGCGCCGACGAGTGTGTTGGGTCCGCCGACGGACACCGCGATCCCGCAGCCGAAGAAGCTGGGCCTCTCGGCCACGCGGTTGTCGAGCTCACGAAGCGCAGCGACGCGATCGACGATCTGAACCGACTCGCCTCGCCCCTCCGTCAACGCGCCGCGAAACTTGTCTTCGCGCGCTCCCTGGTCGCCATGACTCGCCAGCACCAACACCACCGCCAGCCCGAACATCGCGCCAGCGTAGCTCGCTCAGAAGCGCGCGAGCAGGAGCAAAGGGGACGGCGCAGCAACAGACGGCGCAGGAACCGGAGCCTCGAGGGGTTCGTCAAGGCGCGCCTTCAACGCTCGGATGCGCGCGTCGATCACGTTCCGATCCACCACCACCATGATCATCGTGAAGCCTGCGACGAGCGCGACAATCAGACCGGCTGGGAGTGCAATTCCCCCTACGATCAGGAGAAACAGATTGGTCCCTCCGGCCGCGCTCGCGAGGGTGAGGCAGACCATTCCAGAGACCGCGAACCCTCCGCCGATCCCCATCGCGATTCCCGACGGCATGAAGTCCGGTCGATTGAGAAGCAGGGTGTTGAGCTCGCGCACGGTGGCCGCGCGATCGACGGGAACGAGCGCGCCCTGAAACTTCTGTTCGCGCGAGCCCTCGCCTCCGTGACTCGCCAACACCAGCACCATCGCCAACCCGAGCATCGCGTCAGCGTAGCGGAGTACGTTCCCGCGCATGAACTCGACGGAACTCGCCACGCTCGAGAAGCGCGTGCACGCCATCACGCGCCCTGAGCCTGCGTTGCTGTGGCTCTATCTGCTCACCGCGTTCGCGTTGCTCTGCGCTGCGCCGATCGTCTTCATCCCGCTCTACTTCCGCTACCACACGCTCTGGTACCGCTTCGAGCCGAGCGGCGTGTCGATGGGCTACGGCATCCTGTTTCGCCGCGAGATGCAGCTCACCTACGCGCGCATGCAGGACATCCATTTGTCGCAGAACATCCTCGAGCGTTGGCTCGGCATCGGCACGGTGACGGTGCAGACCGCGGGCTCGGGAGCGGCCGGCAATCTCACCATCGTCGGCGTGAAGGACTTCGAAGCGATCCGCGACTACCTCTACGCGATGATGCGCGGCGTTCGCACCGAGCCGCACGAAGCGCACGCGCATGCGACGTCGACCGACGCGATCCTCGTGGAGATCCGCGACGCGCTGAAGGATGCAGCTCAATCAATCGCTGCGAAGAAGGTGCCGTGATGGATCTCCTTCTGCGCCTGCTGAAGCCGATCTTCCTCCCGCTGCTGAAGCTCGACCTGTCGGCGCCGCATCTCCCCGAAGGCAGCTCGCTGGTGCGCAGCTTGAAGCCCTCGGAGAAGTGGCTCGCGTACCGCTACTTGCAGACGCTGTTCGGATT
>CBIHPJ010001105.1:0-1834 GCA_966211295.1 uncultured Myxococcales bacterium
TGGCGGGCGACTTCCTTCGGACGATCCGCGTGCTCGGTGAGCGCGGCGTAGGCGATGCGGAGCCGCTCTTCGTCCTTCGGGAGCGCGGCGAAGGCCTCGCGTGTCTCCTGCTGGAAGCGCTGAGGCGTGATGCAGAGGCCACCATGATCCGGAATGAGCCAGCCCTTCGAGAGCGAGACGAGTACCACCGCACTCTCGTCGTGCAGCAGTTCCAGCGTGCGCGTGGTCGGCGGCGTCGCGTACGCGGAATCGATGATCAGCATTCTCCGTTCATCGGCCTTCGCCCAGCTGCGAAGTCGCGCGACGTCACGCTCGTTGAGTGGAGTTCCCCACGGCTTCAGCGGCTCACAGATCAGGAGCGCATCGAGTGTCGAGAGCTGTTCATCACTCGGCAATCCCTCGTACGAACGCCAGCTGTCTCCCTCTCCCATCGGGAGAGGGTCGGGGTGAGGGCATGCCTCTTTCGCGAGCTGCAGGTACACCGGATAGACATCGCTCGGAATTCCGATCCTCGCGTTGCGTTTCGCGAGCAACGTGAAGAGCGCCTTCAGCGAGCGACGAACTCCGTGGCTCACCTGGGTCCGCGACTTCAGCGCGTTCGAGAGACCCAGGTGCGACAGGAACTGCTCGGCGAAGTGACAGCGATACGGCGCCTCGCGATGGGTCGAGGGAGCGATCGCGGGGAACGACAGCGTTCGGTACAGATTGAGTTCGGAGAGATCGATCAGATCAGGCCGAGTCGCTCGCAGTTCGTCACGGAGTCGAAGGAAGTTATCGAGGTTCATCGCTCGCCCCTCTCCCCGACCCTCTCCCCGCTGCGCAGGGAGAGGGAGGAACTGGGATCTTCGAGCGACGCGAGGCAGCTTCCATCGGCGAGCAGGTTCCACGAGCGCACGAGACCATTCGCTCGCTCCCATCCGACGGACGGCTCCGTGTACGCCGCGACCTTGATGCGGCGTCCGTGCACTTCTCCCTCGAACACAGGGCTGCCCCATGGGAGTTCTGCGGAGCGAACGAATCCCAGCTCAGTGATCGCTTCGACCGCAGTCACAAGCGGCACCTGATTCGCCTCGCAGTGCCGATTCACTGCGCTCGGCGCCCACGGATTCTCCGCGAGACTGGAGACGTAGAGCTCCTTGAAGCAGACCTCGGCGAATCCCTCGCGCGCGCTCCGCTCGATGTACGCGCGCACCTTCTCGGCGGAGTCGACCCCGCCGCGCTGCAGCACGCAGATCGCGCGTGTCCTCAGGCCAAGTGACGAGGCGCGCCGAGCGATCGCTCCAGAGTCGACCGCGAGGTTCATGATGCGCGCGTCGTGCTCGAGGTGAAGGCCGTGGCGGCTGATCGCGAGCGTGGTGAGGCCCGCGCTAGCGAGTGACTCGAGCAGCTGCGCATCGAGCTTCGCGCCGTTGCTGATCAGCAGGGTGGATGGGAAGCGCTTGCTCAGCCCCGACACCAGCTGAAGCAGCTTCGGAGTCGCCAGCAGCGTGGGCTCGCCTCCGCCGGTGATGACGGCACGCTCTGCTCCTCGCGCACGAGCGAGATCAGCCCACGCGAGCTGTTCTTCGAGCGGCTGCTGTCGCTGCTTCGTCGCGTCGGAGACGCTCGCCTTCGAGAAACAGAACGAGCAGCTCGCCTGGCACGCACGGGCGATCGGCAGCACCGAGAAGCTGCGCGGGCGGCAGTCGTCCCACGCGTGCAGTCCCGTACCTTCGACGCGGTACGCCTGCGCCGTCACCTCTTCATGGCGCGTGGGCTCGAGCTCGCCTGCGTCGTTCACCCACGCGACGCCCGAGAGCGGAACCTCCGCCCGTGGCCAGCGCCAGCCGATGCC
>CBIHPJ010001106.1:0-1832 GCA_966211295.1 uncultured Myxococcales bacterium
CAGTCTTCAATCCACTGCGCGAGTGCGGGGGAAGCGAGGAAGAGGATCGCGGCGAGGAGCAGACGCATCGAGTGCCGCCATAGCAGGAAGAGTATGAAGGGCGCATGTCGGTCGACCTCGATCGCGCGCTCAAGGATTGGACGTATCGCGAGTCCGTGGTGGGGATCTCTGACCCGGTGGTCGAGCTGCTCACGCGAGCCGGTGCGTACGCCGAGGCCAACGAGGAAGCACGGGACATCTGGAGTCCGTACGGAGAGGACCTCGGGAAGGAGATGATCACGATCCGAGCCGCCATCCCTCTCGATCCCACGCTGCCCTTCGACGCGATCCGGGCGTTCGTCGCGACTGCCTTCGGGCGCTACGTCGTGGCCCGGCACCCATCGACGCCGCCCGCTACCTTGAACGAGCTCGCAGCCGACGAGGAAGAGCGCGTGCAGAAGGCGGTGCTCCAGAACCGCAACGTCGGGGTGGCGGAGCTGACGCGGCTCGCGCTCAGCAAGTTCGATCGAATCCGAATGGACGTGGCGAATCACCCGCTGCTCCCTCGGCAATTGCTCGAGCAGCTGCTCGCGAAAGATCCGCACACCTCGGTCCGCCACTACGCCTTGAAGCGGCTCGATCTCGACGGAGCCGCCCTCAGTCAGCTTTTGGAGCGCGATCCGAGGTTGGGTTCGTCGATCGCCGAGAACGCCAATACGGCTCCGGAGACCCTGGTGGCGCTGGCTGCGTCTGACAGCTTCTACACGCAACAAGCCGTCGCGAAGAATCCTCGGTCCCCAGCCGAAGCGCTCGAACGACTCGTGAATCAGAAGCTCGCCGACGAAATCAGGAAGCTGGTGATGCTTCACCCGAACACGCCTCAGCAATGGCTCATCGACACCCTCATCAGCGGGTCGCACCGCGACAAGCAGACGATCATCAGCCGCCCCGATCTCTCGCCGGATGCGCAGATGATCGCCGCCACGAACTCCAGCTTCCTGCTGCGAGATGAACTGGCGCGTCGCGCGACGGATCCGCGCGCGCTCGCGCAACTCGCTTCCGACAGCGCCTCGTTCGTCCGCAAAGAAGTGGTGAACAACCCGAAGACGCCCCCTGAAGTGCTGCGAGCCCTCCGAGACGATCCGGATGCAGAGATCTCGAAGAAGGCGCGCGAAAGACTGGGCGAAGCATGAGCATCGAGCTCGTGCGCGCGATCGATGACTGGCAGTACCGCGAGAGCGTCGTGCACCTCGACGATCCCCTCATCACCTTGCTCAAGCGCGCGGGCGCCTACGACTACGACGACTACGAGTGGGAGACCGGCTCGAACTGGAATGGCCCGAGCGTCGCCGCAGAGCCGGGTGCGATGAAGCGCGCCGCCATTCGGCCCGATCCCACGCTCACGTTCGACGAGCTGAGGCCCCTGCTCGACCTCGGACCTCGCGCGCGTGTCGTGATTGCGAAACATCCCTCGACGCCGCTCGAACACCTGCGCGCCTTCGCCGAGGACGAAGACTCCGAGGTGCAGCTCGCCGTCTTCGCTGGTGCACGCTGGGCCGATGAGCTGCTCGCGCTGTTGGCCCGCAGCAGATTCCCCGTCGTGCGGAGCAAGGCCGCCGTGCACGCGCACCTTCCACCGTCGCTGGTGGAGCTGCTCCTGATGGACTCCGCCGACCACGTTCGAGTCAGCGCCGCCCAGCGGAAGGAACACGACGCCGCCGCACTTGCGCGAATCTTCGAGCGCGATCCAGGACGCGGCCGCGAGGTGGCTTCGCATGACAACGTCACACCGGCCCTCCTCCTGAAGATCGCGCGAACGGCGGACGCGGCGACTCGCGAGGTGATCGCCTGGA
>CBIHPJ010001107.1:0-1828 GCA_966211295.1 uncultured Myxococcales bacterium
GGGCCGAGCGCTCGCGCATGAGCACACCGAAGCGCCGCTGTTCTCTGATCCCACTGCGTTCACGCTGCTCCCCGACGGTGCGCGCAGAACCGTCGAGCGTGTGCGCGCCGGAGGACTCCGTGCGCGGCTCGCGCGCCCGTACTTCGAGACGATGGAAGCGATGATGGTGAGCCGCACCGTCGCGATCGATCAGGCGATCCGCGGGCGAAAGCCGCTGCAACAACTTGTCATCCTCGGCGCCGGGCTCGATGGCCGCGCGTGGAGAATGAGCGAGCTTTCCGATTCGGTCGTGTTCGAGGTCGATCATCCCGACACGCAGGCCGAGAAGCGCCAACGGGCTGCGTCGCTCACGCTCAAGGCGCGCACGCTTCACTTCGTGCCAGTGGATTTCACGAAGGACTCACTGGAAACCGAGCTCGAAAAAGCGACTCACGATCGCACTCGTCAGACGACCTGGATCTGGGAAGGCGTGGTTCCCTATCTGACGCCGTCACAGGTCGAGGCGACGCTCGACGTGATCGTCAGCCGCTCCGCGCCGGGCAGCCGAGTGATCGCGACGTATCAAGTCACCTCGCTCTCGCGACTCTTCGTCGGCTCGCTCGTGTCCTTGCTGGGAGAGCCTTTTCGCTCGGGATTCACGCCCCCGGAAATGTCTCGTCTGCTCACCAGCAGAGGGCTCACCGTTCACTCCGACGCCGACCTCGTGTCGTTGAGCGCGATGGCCGGGCTCGATCGCTCTCGCATCGGCCACATCACTCGCGCCTCGCACGTCGTCGTCGCAGATCGGACCTAGCGCAGCGAAGCAAACGCAGCGCGGATCTCCTTGCAGAAGAGCTGCGGCTCTTCCCACGCCGCGAAGTGGCCGCCGGTGTCGACGTCGTTGAAGTACGTGAGCGTCGGGTAGACCATCTCGACCCAGTTGCGCGGCGCGGGGAAGATCTCGCCGACAAAGTTGGAGTAGGCCACCGGAACCGAGATCGGCGGAGGCGCCTTGCCTGCCACCGCGGCGAGGAACCTTCCGAACTCCCAGTACCAGCGCGCGGACGAGACGCCGGTGCCCATCAGCCAATAGAGCGTGATGTTGTCGAGAACCTTGTCCTTCGTGAACGAGCCCACGGACTCGCCCTGGAAGACGCGCGCGAATTTGTAATAGCTGTCCGTGTCGTGATCGAGCATCCACGCCGCCATTCCCACGGGTGAATCCGACAGCGAGTAGCCGATCGTCTGAGGCCGAGTGGACTGCTCGAGGAAGTAGCCGAAGCCATCGGTCATGAAGGTGTTGAGCGCTTCGAACGCCGCCCGTTCCTGCGGAGTCGCCTTCGGCAGGATGTCTTTGATGCCGATCGCGTTGGCGAGCAGGTTCACGTGGATCCCGATCAGCCCTTCGACTTGTTGGCGACCCATCATGTCGGTGACGCTGGCTCCGACATCGCCGCCCTGTGCGACGTAGCGGGTGTAGCCGAGCCGCTTCATGAGCTGCGCGAAGGCGCGCGCCATGCGACCGGAGTCCCAGCCCAGGTCTGTCGGCGTCCCCGAGAAGCCGTAGCCCGGGAGAGAAGGCAGCACGAGATCGAAGGCGTCCTCGGGCTTGCCACCATGCGCAGTCGGATCGGTCAGCGGGCCGACGGTCTCGAGGAGCTCGATCACCGAGCCTGGCCAGCCGTGCATCATGATCAACGGCAGAGCGTTCTCGTGCCGCGACTTCACGTGAATGAAGTGCGTCTGAACGCCATCGAGCTCGGTGGTGAATTGCGGAAGCGCATTCAAGCGCGCCTCGCAGTTCCGCCAGCGATAGCCAGTCGTCCAGTAGCTGGCGAGTGCGCGCATC
>CBIHPJ010001108.1:0-1825 GCA_966211295.1 uncultured Myxococcales bacterium
CTGTTGATCGCCGGGGGTGTTCAGCCAAACAAACTCGAGCCCATGGGACGCGACCGCGGCCGCTACTTCCGAGCTCAGCCCGGTCACGACGACCTCAGTGCCCATCAGCCGTGCCGCGGTCACGGTCTGGAGAATGTGGTTGGCCACCTTCGAGTCGATCATCCCAACGCCAGTGAGGTCCATCACCACGGCTCTGGCACGGCTCGACCGAACCGCTCGCAACAGATTGTCCGTGATGAGTCGTGCGCGAAGCGTGTCGATCACTCCGATGATGGGAAGCAGAAGAAGGTGATCTCGAATCCGCAGAACGGGGGTGGAGAGCTCCTGGATCTCTTCCTGCTGCCGGCGAATGACGCGTTCGCGCTCGAAGACGAGAACGTCGACGAAGACCCCGAGATCGAAGAAGGCAATCTTCTTGAGCGACATGAAGTTCGCGTGGCCTTCCATGGGGCTCGTTTCGAAACGCCGGATCACGTCCGCGCCCACGCTCAGGAGGAGCATGTGGAATGCGCCAAGGAACGTCGGCGTATCGAGCCCGACGCGCGCATAGATGACTGCGAGCTCGAGCCGCTGCTCGACGTACTTCAACCCATAGTCGCCAGCGACCATCGCAGCGAGATGGTCCTTCTTGAGCTGCCGCGCTCGGTCAAAGAGAGGCTTGTTGCCCGCGAGCAGGGGCCGTACTTCCGGGAGACTGCTCAGATGGTTGAAAAAGACGTCGGCGTACTCGTCGAGTCGCCTGACGACGATCTCCCGAACGGCTGCGATGCGCCGCAAATCTGAAGAATCGAAGGCAACAATCTTCTTCCGCCGATCGATGTCGCCCTCGTTGAATCCCATCTCAGCCATCAATGCCTGAGCTACGCCCTGCTGCGCCTGGTCGTTCATCGTCATCCTTTGAAGGGCGAGGAATCGCCTTCACCGAGCCTACGCCAGCAGGGGAAGGGAAACGTGGCATCGAGCGGCGTGGCTCATCGGTAACTGAGTACAGCCCGCGCGGGGTTGTGGTTCCCGATGATGAAAGTGGATGCGCTAGAGAGTCGCGATGGCCATTCGACCTCCGCAGCTCGGTGCGAACGATCCTTCCGTCACTGCAGGTGAGCGGTCCTTTCGAGTCGGTTGGTACACGAACCTCAAGCGCACCGACGGTGCTCGCCCCGAGGTGACGCCGGACTACGTGGCTCGCCAGGGACGCGCGCTCCGCGTGGTCGACATTCGTGATGAGAGCCAGCTCCTGGGAGTGCTCGGCCACGTGCCCGGCACCGATTGGGTTCCGCTCGCTGAAGCGGGCACGCTGCACACGCGCATGAAGCCGTTCCAGCCGCTCGTGCTGGTCTGTGAAGACGGCTCGCGTTCCCTCACGCTCGCTGCATGGCTCGAAGAAGCAGGCCTCGAGCTGGTGGCCGCGATGCGCGGAGGCATGCGCGAGTGGCGTGAGAGTGGTCTCGCCGTCGCGCGCGATCCTGATCTTCCCGGCCGCAAGGGCGCGCTCTCGGTGCTCCCTTCCTGGGCGCCTTCTGATTCGCACGCGCCCTTCACGCTCGAAGAGCTCGTCGAACACGTCGGTCATCCGCGCTCGGTGCGCTGGACCAAGCTCGCCGCGTTCCTCCTGCACGGCCGCATGTCGTGCGTCGATGGACGCGATCACGTCGCCGTCGTCGGCAGCCCTGGTGGCGATGCCGGTGAGCTCCTGCTCGCGTTCGGCGCGCTAGAGAAACTCACCGCGCGCCCGCTGAGCAGAGAGGCGATCTTCGAGCTGCTGCGCCGTCGCATCGAGGCGTTCGGTCGCTTCGCGTTCCACACCGACACGCACGCGGGCGATCGC
>CBIHPJ010001109.1:0-1824 GCA_966211295.1 uncultured Myxococcales bacterium
TCTTGCCGATGGCGTAGCTGCTCCCGTTCACCCGGTAGACCGCGACGAGCGGACGGCGCCTCAGTCCTGCTTCGCGCGTCGCGGTGCCGGAGGCGACGAGTCCGACGTCGCACGCTCCGACGACTTCGGCAGCGCGGCCGTCGATCAGTATGGGCTTCACTCCGGCGGCGGTGAAGGGCGCTTCCACGAACTCGCGCGGCAATCCGGGAGCGACGGGAACGAGCACGCGCGTGCCGGGCTTCTGCGCGACCACCTTCGCGGCGACCGCGGCGAGCGTGGATCCGAGTCGAGAGATCTCCGAGCGACGGCTGCCGGGGAGCACGGCGAACACGGGTCCTTCGACTTCGAGACCGAGTGCTTTGCGGAACTGCTCCGGCGGCGCCTGCGGCGGCACCTGGTCGAGCGTGGGATTTCCCACGTAGGTCGCGTTCACGCCGCGCGTGCGGAAGAACTCCTCCTCGAAGGGCAGGATGCACATCAGCTTGTCGACGCGCTCCGCGATGGTCTTGGTGCGGCTCTCGCGCCAGGCCCACGCCATCGGCGCCACGTAGTACGCGATGGGTACTCCGATCGCCTTGAGCCGCTTCGCGAGGCGCAGGTTGAAGTCGGGCACGTCGATGAGGAGCGCGACCGCGGGCTTTCGTTCCTTCGCCGCGCGCTCGAGATCGTTCATCACCTGCCAGATGCGCGGAACCTTCGGGAGCACCTCGACGATGCCCATCACCGAGATCTCGTGCGCGCCGTGCACCAGCTCGACGCCCTGCGCCGCGAGCTTCGGGCCACCCATGCCGAAGAAGCGGAGCTCGGGCCTGAGCTTCTTCAGCGCGGCCACCACGTCAGCGGCATGTTGATCGCCCGAGGCTTCCCCGGCGACGACGAGCACGTCCATCCGTCCGGGCGAGTAGCACGGGAAGCGTCAATCAACACGCTCGCTACACCGTTGGCGTTCCTGCCTCAGACCATCCGGCCGGTGAGCCGCCGATTCTTCGCGCAGAGGGTACCGCTTCACCACAGGTCGAGACCGGGACGCGCACAGGCGCTGCGCTTGCTCTTGACCCCTGCATGCTCAACCAACTCAAGCTGATGCGTCAGGATCCGAAGGGAAAGATCGCCATCCCGCTGCTGCTCGCCGTCGGCGGCGTTCCGCTCGGCATCGTCTTCCTGCTCTGGCTCTTCTTCTTCCGCGGCTAAGGCCAAGGCGATCACCCGTGCTGGCTGGCGCGGGCGGCGAGACGGTGGTTCAGATCAACACGAGTTCCACGAACTCGTCAGAGACCCCGCTTCAGGGGCAGTACTCGAGGTGGTAGCGGATGTTCTCGCGCATCCTCTCGAGCACCGCCTCTTTGGAGGCGTCGATCAGATCGATCGTCTCGACCTTGCCGCCGATGTACCGCGCCTGCCACTCGCCCGTTCGGAGCTGTTTGACGCGGATCTCGAATTTCATGGGGACGGTCTTAGCAGTAGAGAAGGCGCCAGATGGCGTCCCCCCTGTTCAGCGCGATGCGACGGCTCCTGCGATTGGGGCGGCCGCACACCTCGCTCCTGGTGAGCGCGTTCGGGTGCATGGCGTTGGTGGCGATCACCACCGGCGCCTACGCGTTCCTCATGGGGCCCGCGCTCCAGTTCCTGCTCACGGGCGGGGAGGCGGGGCTCGAGCGGGTGTTCGCGCTGTTGCCTGGACTGAGAGGCATCGAGAAGTCGCAGACGCTCTACGTGTTGCCGGTGGCCACCTTGATCATCGGCGCGATCAAGGGCGTCGGGTATCTCGGTCAGTTCTATTTCGTCGGGCTGTTCGGTCAGAAGGTGGTGATCGAGCTGCGCCGG
>CBIHPJ010001110.1:0-1821 GCA_966211295.1 uncultured Myxococcales bacterium
TGAATCGACCTTCGGCGCTCACCCGTCAACCTCTATTCCCGGGGTATTCCCGGGGGCTGCCCGGGCGCGGCTCAGGGACGAGCGCGCATCGCTCAGCGCGTCCTCGGGACGGCGTCTCGCACCATCGCCACCAGGAAGACGATCGTCTGCAGATCTTCGCTCGAATAGATGGACCGCGAACCCTGCTCGACCAGGGTGACGTGGTAGCGCGTCGACGCGGTGAGCAGACGGCCGATCGAGACCAGCGCGCCGATCGCGGGAATCGTCACCAGCCAGCTGTGAACGCCGGGCGCCACCGCGGTGAGCACCAACCCGCACGGCACTCCGAGCAGGGAGAAGCCGAGCAGCACCATCCACCCGCGGATGAAAGAGGGCGGGTCGGCCACCGCTTCGACCCGGGTGTGTGCGCCGACACGGAAGGGCTTCCCGTCGACTTCGACCACGCCGGGCCGAACGATCACCCTGCCATCTTGATAGCTCGCGGCCATTCGCGGCTGCGACGCAAGTCACATGCCGCTTCGTTTGCCTCGGGAACCTGCGCGCGGCGTGTTGCAAGACGCCACTGAGTCTTGCGAATCGCCCTTCGAAGACCTCAGGCGGCCGCGGGGGCGGCGGCCTTGTTCAGCTCTTCGAGGAGATCCTTGTGATCCTCGTCAGCGGAGAGCTTGCCCTTGTTCAAGAGCAGCTCCTGCAAGCCGCCGGTGAACGCGCTGGGGATCTCGGTCTTCTGCGATTCGTCGGTCTTCGGAGCGGTGCCTGCGCGGTAGGCGACTCCGAGCGCGTCGAGGAGGCGGAGCTCGATCGGCGGCGCGTTCTCTCCCACGGCCTTCTTCACCACCTCGAGGACCTGCAGGTTGTGACGGCAGACCTCGGCCGATTCGTTGCCCCAGGAGGGAACGAAGTACGCCTCGCGGAGCAGGTCCCACGTCTCGTCACTGAGGCCCTTCACCAGGCTGTCGCGCGCGGCGTTGAGCTTGTTGGGCGCGTCGGCCCACTCCTTCTTCTCTGCGTAGGAGCCCATCGCCATCAGGCCGATGAAGAGCATCACCACGATCGCGCCCGCGAGCGCGGGGCCGTACCAACCCCACAGCGTGTGCAGGTTCACTCCCACGCCGATGAGCGCGAAGAGCCAGATCGGCAGGAAGAAGACGCGGCCCTTGAGGCCGACCAGATCGCTCACGATGCTGACGAAGGCGACCACGCTGCACGCGACGACGTCTCCCCAGGTCGTGTCCATGAAGACCGGGAAGGCCCAGAAGAGCGGGCCGAGAAAGATGGCGCAGATGATGCCGACGACGATCGCGAAGGCGTTGAAGATGATCATGCGGGCTCCCCGGGGAAGAGGACTGCATTCAACCCCAGAACCGGGGTGGTACGCGGCTTGAAAGCTCGATGAGTCATGTCTGAGCCCATTCAGTCGCGCCGCCGTATCTGGCCGTGGTTCGTGATTCCGTCGGTGGCCCTCGTGGCGTTGCTGCTGACGAAACGCATCGTCAGCGAGCCACGTGGCGATGAAGGCACACCGATGCGCACGCCGGTCGTGGTGGAGACGCCGGGCTTGCGCGATGGCGGGCACGTATTGCCGGTGGAGGAGGGCGATCGGCATCTGCACGAATTGGCCGCGAAGTGGTCGACCGACCCGATGTACGAGCGCTGGCTGGCGATGTTGAGCCTGCGGCACCTGGTCGCTGCGGCGCAGTTGGTGGCGGATGGTGAGAGCCCGCGGCCGGCGCTGCCGTTTATCTCGATTGCAGGGGCGTTCACCGCGGAAGACGATAGCGTGATATCGGCGAAGAGCTACGCGCGGTACGACGTGATCGC
>CBIHPJ010001111.1:0-1802 GCA_966211295.1 uncultured Myxococcales bacterium
TGCGCGGAAGATCAGGGATGATCACTCTGTTCGTCACAACGTCGGAAACGACGCAGGCAAATGAGGAGTGACACGAACATGAAGGCGACTTTCGAAGACGGCCGGCAGGCGCAGTTCCAGGAAATGATGCAGCACCTCACGCAGCTGCAGTCCAAGTACAAGGGCGTGCGCGGTGAGCTGCTCGCCAAGGTGCGTGAAGAGCTCGAGCGCTGCCGTCCTGGTTCGGAAGAGGTCGTCGCGGTGCCCGCGATCCGCGTGGCGTCTGCGTCAACGGGTCAGATGTTGCCCTCGTGCCGCAAGTGCGGTCGCACGATGCGGGTGAATGACGCTGACGGCGGGCTCATCTGCGAGAAGGGTCACACGCGCCCGCCGATGCTGGCGCAGGCCGAAGCGCCCGCCGCGACTCTGTAAGACGCGAAAGTTCCTCCCTCTCCCGTGGGAGAGGGTCGGGGTGAGGGGCAAGCGTCCCTCAGTAGCCGAGCTGCGGCTGGCGCTGCTTACCCGCCTTATCCGGAACGAATGCAGGCGCGCGCTTATCGCCATCCACGGTGAGCGCGAGCTCGTTCATCCCCGCCGCCACTTTCACCTGCTGCTTCACCGCCTGCGCAGACCACTCGTGCCAGGTCTCGAGCTCGTAGTTCCCGGGCGGCACGTTCTTCACCGTGAACTTCCCGTTCGCATCCGCCTGCGCGAACCAGGGTGAATCCGAGACGTACAGCCACCCATTCATCGACGCGTGGATGTTGCACAGCAGCTGCACCGGACCCGGCGTGGAGAACACCTGCTCCCGCTGCGCCCCGCTCTTGTAGAGGCCGAGATCGAAGTCGTTCGGCTTGCTGAGCGAGAACACGTTGTGAAACAGATCATCATCGTTGCGGAACTCCACGGTCGCGCCGAGCGGCACCGCGAGTACGTGCGGCATGAAGCGCTTGTCCTTCTGCACCACTGCCTTCACGCGAGTCGCTCTCGGCTTCGGAGTCGCACCATCCGCGCGCCGCAGCACCACCACCGCGCCACCAGGCCCGTGACTTCCACCGCCCGAGATCGTTCCAGTCACCGCGATCAACGTAGGAGCCACCTTCACCACCGGCTCCGGCTCCATCGGAGTCATCGTCACCGAGGGCTCAGGCAGCGCCACTGACTCACCACCCACCCGCGCGCGCGCATCCTTCGCGAGCGGACGCACCAGCGAATCGAGCTCAGCGGGAAGCCCCGGAGTGCGCAGCAACGACTCCCATCGCGTGGCCGCTCCAGAGAAGTCACCGCGATCCCACGCGAGCTTTCCTCCAGCCAGCAGGTTGAAGATCAAATACTGCCGCTCGGCCGCCGCCTTGAACGCGAGGTCCTCGGGCGTGCGCACCGCGAGCTGCAGCGGCATCGACTCAGGCATCGTGGGGACGCCCGCATCGGCGACGTGCTTCGGGTTCGCGGCGAGCAAGAGGGTCAGCGCGAGGAGCATCATGATCTCACCAGGTGAACACAGCGGATGACGTGAAGACGTCGTTGGCGACGTCGGGCGCGCCCGAGAGCTCGCGGTTGAACAGCGCTTCCACCTTCAGCGCCAGCATGTCCCAGAGATCCACGCGCGCGCCCGCGGTGAAGCGATCGGTCTGCACCTCGGTGAAGCCCTCGAACTGCGCGGCGCGGCGATCGTAGCGGCCGTAGAGCGTCACGCCGGTGAGCGTCTCGGTCTTCCACGGCAAGGTGTACGAGAGCCGTCCCCAGCCCCCCCAGACCGCGAAGCCCGAGGCGAGCTCGCCCGGTCCCTGGCCCGTGAACTTCCCCGCGGCGGGAGCGTGCTC
>CBIHPJ010001112.1:0-1793 GCA_966211295.1 uncultured Myxococcales bacterium
CGGTCTCTCCGACGTACGCGAAGGAGATCCAGACGCCTCAGTTCGGCGCGGGCCTCGATGGCTATCTGCGCATGCGCTCCGATCGCCTGCACGGGATCTTGAACGGCGTCGACACCAGGGAGTGGAACCCCGCGACCGACGTCTTTCTCCCGAAGCAGTTCACCTCGAAGGAGCTCGCCGGCCGCGCGCTGTGTCGTAAGGAGCTGATCGCTTCATGCCGCATCGAAGCGCCCGTGCCCGGCATGCCGCTCTTCGGAGTGATCGGCCGCATGGCTGATCAGAAGGGCGCGGATCTGATGCAGGGCGCGCTCCCGAAGCTGCTGGAGCAGGGCGCTTGCGCGATCGTCCTCGGCGCCGGTGAGCCCGCGGTGCAGCACGCGTGGTGGAGTCTTGCTGCTCGCTTCCCAACGCGGCTCTCGGTGCGCGTGGGCTTCGACAACTCACTCGCCCATCGCATCGAGGCGGGGAGCGACTTCTTCCTGATGCCCTCTCGCTTCGAGCCGTGCGGCCTGAACCAGATGTACTCGCTGCTCTATGGATCGGTGCCCATCGTTCACGCGGTCGGTGGGCTCAAAGACACCGTGATCGACATCAGCCAGCCCGAGGGGAATGGCATCTCGTTCGATCGACCCACGCCTGAGGCGCTCTTCGAGGCGATGGTTCGCGCGGTGGAGCTCTACCGAGATCGTCCCCGCTACGAGGCAGTGCAGAAGCGGGGGATGAAGTGCGAGTTCGGGTGGGCTGCTTCAGCCGCGGAGTATGAGCGGTTGTTCAATAGTCCGGGCTGACACCAGTTGACTTGCCCTCACCCCGACCCTCTCCCGATGGGAGAGGGAGATACGGGGGATTTTTGGGTGAGACTCGAGGGCCATCGGCTACGTTGGTTTCGACGTGGCGCAGGAAACGGAACTTGGTGGCTACCAGCTCGTAGGTCGTCTCGCCGTCGGCGGGATGGCTGAGGTCTACCAGGCCAAGGCGCGCTCCTCGACGCAGAAGAGCCCCGGCGAGCCCGATGACATCGTCATCAAGCGTCTGCTCCCCAGCTACCGAAACGACGCCGCGTGGGTGAAGCAGTTCGTCGACGAGGCGAAGCTCACCGTGCGCCTCCGTCATCCGAACATCGTGCGCACGTTCCGCTGCTTCAAGGCGGGCATGGACTACTTGATGGTCCAGGAGCTCGTGTCGGGCCGCACGCTCCAATACATGCAGGACGCGTTTCGCCAGGCCGGCGCGGCGATGCCCGGCTCGGCGGCGGCGTACATCACGATCTGCCTGCTCAAGGCGCTCGACTACATCCACAAGGCGAAGGTGGGAGAGAACGGCGCCACCATCGTTCACCGCGATGTGAATCCCGCGAACATCCTCCTCTCCGTCGCCGGTGACGTGAAGCTGACCGACTTCGGCGTGGCCGAGGTGGAGGGCGTGATGCGCGGAGACTCAGGCGCGCTGCGCGGCACCATCGGTTACATGGCGCCCGAAGCGGTGCTTGGTCAGGCCGTCGATCACCGCGCCGATCTCTTCGCGGCTGGCGTGATCTTCTGGGAGCTCCTCACCGGCCAGAAGCTCTTCGGCGGCAACTCCGAGATGGAGATGATGCACAAGGTCCGCGATTGCCGCGTGCCGCCGGTGGGCAAGTTCAACCCCGAGGCGCCTGAGATGGCCGCGCAGATCGCTCGCAAGGCGCTGCAGCCCGATCGCGCGCTCCGCTTCCAGTCGGCGGGAGAATTCGTGCGCGTGCTCGAGATCCTCGCGCGCCGCAACGGCTGGCCCATCAGCGTCGACGCGCTCAAGCC
>CBIHPJ010001113.1:0-1790 GCA_966211295.1 uncultured Myxococcales bacterium
GGACACCACGTCGACGCTCTTCGGCATTCGCTACGTCAAGGTCACGGATGCGCAGGTGTGGCACCCCGACGTCGAGACCTTCGACGTGTTCGAGGGCGAGCAGCTGCTGGGCCGCATTCACCTCGACATGCATCCGCGTGAGGGCAAGTACAAGCACGCGGCGGCGTTCGGTCTCACCGTGGGCCGCGCGGGCAAGGAGCTCCCCGAGGCGACGCTGGTGTGCAACTTCCCGAAGGAAGGCGAGCTGATGCAGCACTCCGAGGTGGAGACGTACTTCCACGAGTTCGGTCACCTGCTGCACGAGATCTTCGCGGGCCGTCAGCCGTACGCAGGCGTGTCTGGCATTCGCACCGAGTGGGACTTCGTCGAAGTGCCCTCGATGTTGCTGCAGGAGTGGCCGCTCGATCCCGGCGCGCTCAAGACCTTCGCCAAGCACCACAAGACGGGCGACGCGATCCCCGACGCGCTCGTCACGCAGCTCAAGCGCGCGAAGGAGTTCGGCGTGGGCACCGACACCCGCCGTCAGTTCTTCCTCTCGGCGGTGAGCCTCGCGTTCCACGATCGCGCGCCGGGCTTCGACTCGAGCGTGGTGTTGAAGGAAGTGCAGGAGAAGTTCCTGCCGTTCCGCCGCGAGTGGGTCGACGGTACGCACTTCGAGTTGGGCTTCGGCCACCTCGATGGGTACTCGGCGATCTATTACACGTACCAGTGGAGCACGGTGATCGCGAAGGACCTGCTCACCCAGTTCAAGAGCAAGGGCATGCTGAACGGCGAGCTCGCCACCCAGTACCGCAAGAAGGTGCTGGAGCCCGGTGGCAGCAAGGAAGCGGGCACGCTCGTCGCTGACTTCCTGGGTCGGCCCTACTCGTTCGAAGCGTTCCAGGCCTGGCTCGACGCCAAGTAGTTTGGAGTTGAAGTGACCACACTCAGAACAGACGGCGCTGACTCGTACACGCCGACTCCGGAAGACACGCCGTGGCATCGCCTCGGCGGAAGTGACGCGGTGATCGCGCTCGCAGAGGCGTTCTACGACGACATGGAGCTCCACGAGCCGGCGCTCACGGCCGTGCATCACCAGGAGCCCGAGGGGAAAGTGAGCCGGCGTTCTCGCGAGCGCTTCGGCTTGTTCCTCGTGGGCTGGCTCGGCGGTCCGCAGATCTACATCGAGAAGCACGGTCACCCGCGGCTGCGCGCGCGGCACGGCAAGGTGCCCGTGGGAGTGGAGCTGCGCGACGCGTGGCTGCGCTCCATGGGACGCGCCATGGACGCACGAGGGATCACCGGGCCGGTGCGTGGCTACCTGAAGACCCGCTTCGCCGAAGTCGCCGACTTCCTGCGCAACGTCCCTGAGTGATGCGTTAGCCTTCGTCTCCACGGGCTGGCCGAGCCCAACGAGGCGGAGTTGCGGATGGCGGACGAGAAGAAGAAGCGGAAAGCGCGGCCCCTGTTGATCGTCGGAGCGGGCATCGCGCTCGCCGCGATCGCTGGTGGTTCTCTCGCGTGCGGCAACTTGATTCCTCCCCAGTGTGGCGACGGCGGAGTCCAGGATCCGTGCTCCCCGCGCTTTGGGCAGCAAATGGAAAACGACGCCGGAGCGGATGCCGGCACTGACTGCGGTACGGGAGATGCGGGGCCATGAAAACGAAATCCAAACGTCGTGCGCGTCCGCTCCTCGTGATCACGACCGGCATCGCGCTCGCGACCTTCGGCGGTTCCGGCTGCTTCACCAGCGGCAACCTCATCGCCAATCCCTGCTTCGAGGAAGACGGCGGTCCGTGCCGGTTCGAGCA
>CBIHPJ010001114.1:0-1787 GCA_966211295.1 uncultured Myxococcales bacterium
AGTTCTGCCCGCGCATCGTGACCGGATAGGTGCCCGGCGGAAGCGCCGGAGGGAAGCCGACGAACGCCTGCCGCGCGCCGCTGTACGTGCTGGTGCCCAGCGCCATGCCGCCGATCAAGATGTCGAGCACGCGCGGCATGTCGTCGCCCTGCACGAGCACCGGATCGCCGGCGACCGTCGGGGCCGTGATCGACGTCACCTTCGGAGTGGGCAGCGATTCGTCGCACACGAAGTACCGGAACTGCTCGAACGCCTGCGCGCCTCGGTTGTCGCGCACCACCAGCCACAGTTGCCCCGTGCGCTTCTCGGGAACGGGATCCTCGGGGAACTTCGACGAGCCCGGCGCGAAGAAGGTGGTCGGCGTGGTCGAGGTGACGTCGAAGCGCTCCTGGCTGAAGCGGCCGCCGCTCGAGTACCAGGCGCCCACCACGACCTCCTGCTTCTCCACCGGGCCCGACGGCTGCTGCTCGGTGTAGTGCTCACGCGACGACTCGGGCACCTCGACACCGAGCGACACGTCCTGTCCCGGGCGCACCTGGAGCCGCGCACCGAGCGGCAGCGGCGCGCCATCGAAGGTGAGGTTCGAGATCACCGGGTTCACGTTCTTCTCCGTCTTCTCGCTCACGATCACGCGGGTGAGCGCGATCGCCGCCTTGGTCTCCTTGTTCTCGATGCGCTGGAACACCGCGGTGAGCTCGTCGCCCATCGCCGAGAGGTTGACCTCTTCCGCGATCACGATCGCCATCACCACGCCCACGCTGCCGTTCTGCCGAATCACGTTGTCCGGCTCGAGCACGTCGAAGGTGGTCGCGGCCGGCGTGTAGAGCGCGTCGGTCTTCGAGCCGAAGCCGAGCAGCTTGAGCCCCGGCGGGTACTCGGTGATCAACGTGGGCTTCACCAGGATCGAGGCGTCGTTGCAGGCGCTGCGGTTCTGGTCCAACGGATCAGGCTCGCAGCCCACCCAGATGATGGTGTTCGGCTGGCCGACGCGCGTGGGATCTCCGAAGAGTACCTTCACCGCGCTCTGCTGCCCCGGAGCGACTTCAGGCGGCTCCGAGACGATCGAGAGCACTCGCAACGAGTCGACCAACGTCTCGGGCGTGAACTGCACGCCGCACGACGAGGCGAGCACCAGCGCCAACAAGAGATGAGCGCGCATCACCACTCTCCTCTGAGACCCAGCGTGGGCAGAATCGGAATACCGGTCACGTAGGCCGACTGCGTGTAGTTGTGGTTGTAGAAGAGCGCTTCGGGGTTCTGCTGGTTCGTCACGTTCTGCACGTCGAGGTAGACGACCATCGTCCACGCATCGAACACGAAGCGCTTGTCGAGGCGCACGTCGAGCTGGAAGAAGTCAGGCAAGCGCTGACTCCACGGCAGACCCGGCAGCGGCACCGTGTAGTTGCCATTGGTGTCGAAGAGCGAACCCAGCACCGGAGTGACCAGCGGTCCCGACGAGTAGCGGAAGCGCGTGCCGAGGCTGAGATCCCACGGGAGCTTGAAGCTGCCCACGATGATCAAGTTGTGCGGCTGATCGAGCGGGCCCGGCGCGAACTGCACGCCGCCGAAGTAGTCGCGCTCGAAGCGAGAGAGGCTGTACGCGATCCATCCCACGAAGTACCGCGTGGGCCGCACGCGCAAGAGCACTTCGCCGCCGTACGCGCGCCCGTACCCCGTGCTGGTGTAGCGCGTCTCGTTACCGGCGATCGCGATGTCGCTGCCCTGGCCACTCGCGAGCGTCTGCAGCGCCTGCTCATCGACCTCGCCACCGAGCCCCACGGTGAACA
>CBIHPJ010001115.1:0-1786 GCA_966211295.1 uncultured Myxococcales bacterium
CGCATCTGCACCTGCTCGGTGATCGCGCGCGCGAACATGCCCAGGGAGCGGAGCGAATTCGCCAACTCCGCCGCGAAGCCGTGCACGGGGATCACCTCGCGCGCCTTGCTGCGCTGCGCGTAAGCCACCAGCGATGGATAGTCGGCGTGATCCGAGACGGGGAACGCGACGTCCGCCCCACTCCTTCGCGCACCCCACGGCTCGAGCGCCCAGCCCGTGAGTGCAGCGAGCGACTTCGACTTCACCCCAGCGAGCGAGTCACCACGACGGAATGGAGGAAAGAGCCCGACCTCGTCCTCTTCGAACTCGCCTTCGAAGCGACGCGCGCCCACGGGCATACCGAGCTGCTCATAGACCTGCGCGACGTCGTGAATCTTGGGATGGGCGCAGATGCGGAGGCCGCGAAGAGCGAGCTGCCGAATGGTCTCCTGCGACTTGCCCAGAGAGTACGCGAGGAGGATCGGGCGCACACCGCGCTCGAGCTGCCGCTTCGCCCACTGCGCGACGTCGTCGTAGACCTGCGCGCGCGGCGGGAAGCGGTACTTCGGGTGACCGAAGGTGGATTCGATGATGAGCGTCTCGCACTCGAGCACTGGAGCGGGCTCGGCGGTGAGCGCGGGCTCGAGCGAGACGTCGCCGGTGTAGACCACGCGATGGCCGTCCTGGCGGGTGACGCGAATCTGCGCCGAGCCGAACACGTGGCCTGCGGAGAAGCACTCGAGCAACAGGTTCTCGTGCTCGAGCGTCTCGCCGTAGCGAATGGGCATGGTGCCCTTGAGGGGACCGAGGCGATGCGTCATCAGCGCGAGCGTCTCAGGAGTGGCGATCACGCACTCATGCCGCGCGATGTGATCGGAGTGCGCGTGACTGACGAAGCCCACCGGCGACTGCGCTCGCGCGTCGAACCACAAGGGAGTGCCCTGCAGCACGAGCCCTCCCTTTCGCAGTTCGACCGGCATGGGCTGCTCTCATAGTTCGAGAGCACACCCTGGAGCGATCTCGCTCGTCCGCATCGAGAGACCCGCTCGGGCAGGTGCGCGCAGAGGAGTCGAACACTTACGGCTGGCGCGGTGCCTGCTCAGGAGAAGTCACGTCGGGCGGTACAAAGGGGTTGGTGAGGGCGGGCTCGATGGTCGTAGGCGCGAGGGAGTTGGGTGGGGGCCCAACTCCTTCGCGTCTCCCTTTGGGCGGGAGCGTTACACTGTGCACATGCAATGGACCGAGTTCATCGCGCTCCCCGATGACGATCGACGCGAGTTGATCGGCGGACAGCTGATGGAGCTCGAAGTGCCCACCGAATTGCACGAACACATCGTCATGATGCTCGGCTACTTCCTCATCGACTGGCGACGGGCGAACAAGGGCGGTGTGGTGCTGGGCTCTGGCTTCAAGGTGCGCATCGACGACGAACACGGCTTCATGCCCGACGCGCAGTACTTCAAGCGCGGCCGCGAAGTTCCCGAACAGGGACTCGACGAAGGCGGCCCCGACCTTGCCGTCGAGGTCATCTCACCCTCGAGCGCGAAGTACGACCGGGTGGACAAGCTCGAGGGGTACGCCTCAATCGGCACTTCGGAGTACTGGCTGATTCACCCCGACGAGCGAACGCTTCACCGCTACCTGCTGCGCGACGGAGAGCTGATTCTCGAAGAGACCCTCGAGGGGGACGACGTCTTCCGCCCGTCCACTTTCGCCGGCCTGGAGATTCCGCTCAGCGAGCTGTGGACGCTGCCCAACTAAGACTCAGGTCTCAGACAGGGCCGCATTCCTGAGCGCAGGAGATGCA
>CBIHPJ010001116.1:0-1781 GCA_966211295.1 uncultured Myxococcales bacterium
TGCTGATCGCACTCGGGGCAGTGCACGCCGTTCGCGAGCGCGATGCCGGTGAGAGCGAACGCGAGCACCAACGTCGCCACGCCAGCACTTCCGATGCGGAAGAAGTGCGGCCCGTATTTCTCTCGCAGCGTGTTCACGGTTCCAGCGCCTCCAGGTGCTCAATCATCTTCTGAATCCGTCGCGATTTTCGAGTGGCGATCGTCGAGCGGAGTACGGCGCGAGCGACACACATGGCGCGCTGAGCCTGTTCAAGCTGGTATTGGCAATCGCGCTCCGCCGTGGCCTTCCGCTCCGAGATCGTGCTCCGCATCAAGGTCACATCGTGTCTTGCACCGAAGCACGAGGCGTTCACGCGGTAGCGCGGCCCCAGTCGCGCGCAGGAGTCTCTGCCGAACCAATCGACGGTGCACGGGTGTTCACCACCATCGGTGTCGAGGGGAGCCAGGACCGCGAGGTCATCGAGCAACATTCGCAAGCGGGTGGGACTGAGCTGCGCGAGCTCCCGTTCCTGCTCACCCTCGATTGCCATCAATCTCGCCCCCGCGCGCGACCACTCCACTCGCCTCCCCTTGCGGGTACACACGCCGCCAGCGTCGCAGTTCTCCTCGGTGAGGAGCGCTTCACCCGCGAGGCACACGTGAAGTGCAGACATCAGCGTCGGCTCGGGACGCCCCGGCGCAACGGTCCACTCGAGTTGGCTCAATCCACCGACGAGAATTGCGCAGCCCACCAAGACCCCAAGCAACCGCATGGAGCCTTTGACAGCCACCGCGCGGCTGAGTTCCGGCTCAAGAGCCGAGGAGCGAGAGCAGCTTCTCGACCTTCGGCGCGTACTCGTCCCAGAAGTTCCGCTCTTCCGTGGTGAGCGCGTTCATCTCGGCGAAGCCCTGCTTCCATCGCCCCACGCGCGCGGCTTCTGGAACGAGACTGATGTTGGTGAACTCGAGGAGCACGCCCAACTCGGTGAGCTGATCTTCGTAGAGCGAGACGCGCTTCGTTCCGGTGAGCACGTGATCGAGCCGCGCTGCGCAGCGCTCACCCACCGTCGCGACGATCGCCTTCACCTCAGGCAGCGCGAAGAGTGGATCGATGCGAAAGCCGTCGCAGTAGCCACCGAGCAGCGCGCCGTGCTCGGGCTTGCGCGAGTGCTTGTTGTTGAAGGACTCGGGACGCTGCGCGATCTCGGCGAGCTGGTTGAAGAGCGGCTTCGGCAGCCTGGTGACCTCGCTCGCCTTCTTCTCGACCGCGCGCGCGAACTCTTTCGGCTCACAGCGGCCGAACCAGAGCTTCAAGCCCCACGAGGCGAGGATGGAGTGCAGCTCCTTGCCCGCCTTCACCGCGATCAGTCCGCCGATGCGATCGAGACTCGAGTCGTTGTCCCACAGTCCGCTGCCCCAGGTGCCCATCCGTCGTCAGCCTTCCTTCTTTGCGAACTCTTTCGGAGGACCCACGAAGGTCTCCATGAACTTCTTCTCTTCGTCGGTGGTGGTGCGTCCGAGGATCTCGTCGCGATGAGGGAAGCGGCCGAAGCGCGTGATCACGTCGAGGTACTTGCGCGATTGCTCGAGGCCCATCGCGTAGAAGCGTTTCAGCGCCTCGGGAGCGGCGGCGAAGATCGCATCAGTCTCTTCCACGGAGCGCGCCTGCAAGGCGAGATCTTCAGCGTGCAGCATCGGCATCATCGAGAAGTGCCGCCAGTCGAGCCGCAGGGTGCGCCCTTCCCCGCTCTCGAAGAGCTCACGTGAGATTCTCTGCGCACGCGCGTCGCCCGCGTACATGCG
>CBIHPJ010001117.1:0-1769 GCA_966211295.1 uncultured Myxococcales bacterium
GACACCGGAGAGATCTCGCCCGAGAACAGCTCGCCCGATTTCGCCTGCGCCTGGATCACGTGCGGCGCGCTGTTGTTCATGTCGTAAGTGAGGCTGTTGCTGTCACACGTGACGAACGCGGCCGCGACTCCGCCGTCGGTTTCGCAGCGATGCGTTGCACCGTCGGTGACCTGCAGGGGCTCCAGCGGATTTCCCGAGGCGTCTTCGAAGACGATCCTCTGCAGGTTCGCGCAGTAGAGCGCGCAGACGCCGCAGCTCGAGGCACCGAGCGCGACCAACACCGTTACCGCCATCATCAGCTTCATTTCCGTTCTCCCACCCGGCCCCGCCAAGCGCTTGATACCGCTTTCGGAGGTGGGAGACGTACCCACTTACCCCCCGTTGCATTGAAGTCCGGTGCCTCGCTAGGGATCCGGCCCGATGACGCGCTTCCTCGTTCAGCACAGTGGCGGTTCCGACGACAACTTCGACGGCTCGTTCGACGTCGACTACGCGACGAACCTCTCGCGTGGAGGCCTCTTCATCGCCACCGCCAAGCCGATGGCGCCGCGCTCGACGCTGCACGTGCAGTTCGCTCCGAAGAAAGACGCGCAGCTGGTGAGCGCGTTCTGCCAGGTGACCGACGTGCAGCCCGACGGCGTGAACGCGAAGTTCGTCTCGCTCGACCCCGAAGCAGAGCAGTTGATCGCGCAGGCCCTCGCGTAATCCTCTCAGCGGCTCTAAGTGGGAGGGCATGAAGTTCAGAGCCCTCGTCGCCGCTTCGTTCCTCGCTGCCTGGTTCAGCTGCCAGTGCGGCCCGATGTCGAATGATCCCTGTGAAGGCGTTCGCTGCGCCACCGGGCTCACCTGCGATCCTCTCACCGGCAAGTGCGCTTCTCCGATCGTCGGAGGTGGCGGAGGCAGTGCGGGCGGTGGTGCAGGCGGTGGCTCTGCTGAAGACGCAGGGACGGGCTGCACGGTGACCTGCTCGGGCACCACGCCCGTCTGCGATCCCACGACGAACAGTTGCAAGATCTGCACGGAGACCGCCGGCTGCAGCGGCAGCACTCCCATCTGTCAGACCATCTCCAACGGCGGGCTCGGCAAGTGCGTGGTGTGCACGGTGAACGCGGGGTGCAGCGGCGCGACTCCCGCGTGCGATCCGACCTTCTTCCCCAATGGCGCCTGCGTGCAGTGTGTGTCGGCCGACGATTGTCCTGTCCCCGGGAGCGCGTGCGATCCAGGTACCAACACCTGCGTGCCGGGGAACACGGGCGGCGGCGCGGGTGGAGGCGGCGGCTCGGTGGTCTTCGACGACGCGGGCATGACGGCGCGCTGCTTGCCCTTCGATGCGGGAACGATGGCGTGCACCAACGAGTGCCCCAAGGGCTACGAGTGCATCAGCAACGTGTGCCAGCTGCGCGGCCGCTCGGGCCCGGTGCAGGTCACGCTGCGTTTCAATCAAGCGGAGGATCTCGATCTCCACCTCGTCGAGCCGCTGCCCGACGGAGGCACGTGTGAGATCTATTACGCCGCGCCGGGAGTGAATCCGAACGCGCCGCCGCCGCCGTTCCCGCTCCCGTTTCCCATTCCGAACTGTGGAGCGAAGGGCTGGCTCGACGTCGACTCGAACGCGGCGTGCGACATCGACAACATCGACGTGGAGAACATCATCTACTCGCCGGGCGTGACGCCCACGCGCGGCACGTACATCGCGCGCGTCGTCTACTACCAAAACTGTTCCGCTCAGGGCCCGGTCCCTTACGAGGTCGAGGTGCGCGCGAATGGCG
>CBIHPJ010001118.1:0-1766 GCA_966211295.1 uncultured Myxococcales bacterium
CGCCGGCTCGAGCTCGACGCTCGCGACGCTCATCGCTACGCAGATGATGGCTGCTGAGAGCATCTCGTGCCCTCAGAAGCGCATGCCGGCCGCGACCATTCCGCCGTTGGGCGTGGGCGCAGCGCTGAAGGAGAACGTGGGAAGAGAGGCCTGCACCGCGCTGGTGTGGCTCCACTCGAGCGCCAGCGTGGGAGAGAACAACGCCGCCGCCACGCCGAGCTCGATGAGCAGAATCGTGGCCGCGCTGTTCCGCACCGGGCTGAACGTGGTGAAGCCTCCCTGCGAAAGCGCGTAGAGCCCCACGCCGCCCAGCGTCGTCAACATCCCGAGGCCGATTCCGGTCAGCGCCGAGATGAAGCTGCCGCGTCCATTGAGCGCGCGATGCACGCCCCACGTCGCCGCGGCCACTCCCACTGCGCCCGCGAGCCCGGTGAGCGTGCCGATGATCAGCCCCACCGGATAGAGGGCGGCGATGAACAAACCCGAGAGCAGCGCCACGCCCGCGGTCGACAGTCCGCTCACCAACGACGTGATCGCGACGCGGCCCGCGCTCGCCTTGCCCCAACCCCCCGCGTTCCCGAGCGAGCTCACCTGCCGCGCACGCAAGTCGAGCGCGAGCGCGGCGCCTCCCGCGAGAAACACACCCGCGGTGATGAGGTACGGCATCAGGCTGACGACCGTGCTGGCGTCGACCTCGCGCGCGATGCTGAGCAGGCCGAGCGAGATGAGGATCGCGGGACCGAGCGCGATGGCGGGCGTCACCAAGCCGCCGTCGCCTCCCATGATCTCGAAGCCGAGCCAACTCCCTCCGAGCGACATCAGGGGAGCGAGTATTCCGATGAAGCTGTGAAGCACGCTCACGCACGGTCCGCCGAAACAACCCAGCGTGTCGCCCAGCGGCATCAACGCCAGGGTCGCGCCGAGGCCGACCACGCCACCGGTGAAGGCGCCGAGGAAACGCTTCACGCGCGCGTCCTCGGGGATCTCCGCGAGCTGCGGGAGCGAGTCGAAGTTCACCGCTCCCGGAGTGGGCGCGGTGGGCATCGGCCTCAAGTCCGTAGTGGTCGGACTATCGGACGCACTCAAGGCCAGCCAGAGCACAGTTGCGGTCAGCGTCACGAGCGAGACTCCCCAATTCCCCGGCCAGCCAAATGAGCGGCTCAGGATGCCACGTTCCACGCGTACCAAGGACGGTTTTGGGAGTATGTGCGTCCCATGACTTCCTCCTCCAGCAAGTCCGCCGCCCCACTCACGTTCGAGGCCTTCTGGCGCTGGCTCCAGGACCATCGAAACTGCCTGCTGCGCGTGGGTTCTGCCGACGTGGTGCTGATGGACAACGAGCTCCTTCACTGGGACTTCTTCGAAGAGGACGACGGCTCCGCGGTGGTGCAGGCGATCCTCGGCAAGTCGCTCGTCGGTGAAGTGATCATCGAGCGCGCCGACATCCTCTTCGTGCAGGCGTCGCCTGATTTGGAGCAGCCCGGTTCACAGGCCTGGAACTTCGAGCTCGTCGGCGGCAGCCGCGAAGAGAGCTACCCGCTCTTCTCCTTCCTGATGACGCATGGAATCGAGGGCGCGCAGGGCCACCAGGTGCTCAAGCACTGACGCGTGGCCTGCCCGCACTCCCAGACTGACGACTGCGAGCTCTGCGCCGCGACGCTCGACGGCGACAGCATCAGCGCCGACACCATGGTGCGCGGGCCGAGGATCGGTCCCGACGGCGTGCTCCCTTCGGGCACGCAGATCGGCCGCTACATCGTGCTCGA
>CBIHPJ010001119.1:0-1763 GCA_966211295.1 uncultured Myxococcales bacterium
GTTCACGCGGACGATCGAGGAGAAACAGCCCTGCAAGAGCAACGCACTGCACGCGACTGCGAGGAACTTCGTCTTCATGAGGCCTCAGGTGCTCGGGGGAAGGGCGGCAGCGTAGGTGCTATGGGATGCCGCGATGATTCAGATCGATCACGTCGGGATCGCGGCGCGGAATCCGGAGTCGTCGGCGAAGTGGCTCGCGAAGATCCTCGGTGTGGGTGCTCCGAGTGTTGATGGCGCGGATGACGACATGTTCCGCATCGAACTCGGTCACGGATCGTTCGTGCTCTTCAACGCGGCGGAGAAGATCGACCTCACGCACATGGCGTTTCGCGTCGACGGCGCGGAGTTCAAGGGCGTGATCGAGCGGCTGCGATCGATGGGTGTCTCGTTCGGCAATGAACCCGACGACACGAAGAACGGCCGCACTGAGGATCATCTCGGTGGAGCAGGGCGCGTGTACTTCGTGGATGAGAATGGCCACTTGTTCGAAGTGACCTGCTGACGCGGTTGCTCAGGGGAAGGCGTGGCTTTCGGTTTGCGCCTGAGCCTTCTCGCGCAGGCCATTCAGCACGCCACTCCGTGAGCGGGTTCACCAGTCTTCGTGAAGGAGCCCCTCTGGCTCGATTTCCGGGTCGCTAGAGGGATTTGCATGTCACTTCGCCACCGACGAGCATTTCCTTGCTCCGGGCGGCCATTTCTCTCGCGCGTCGAGACGAGAAACGCCCGAATTGGAGCGCGTGCGCTCCAGAAACTGAGCCGAAAGAGCGTCCAAGCGAGGGTGACATGCAAATCCCTCTAGTGAGCTGGCTCATCGGGCCGAGGGGAGACCTCTTCGTCGAAGCTGAGTAACGCGCGCGACTGGAGCGACGTGCAGACGGGCCCGCTCGTCTGGGCACGGGTTGAACCCTTCATCACCGCCCACCCGTCAGGCCGTTGCGCTCCATGCGGAGCAACACGCTGTTGCTTCGGGCTGGAGTGCACTCCCAGCACGGGCGGGTCGACCTGCGAGAGCGTGATCAACTGACTGCCAATGTGAGAGAAGGCGGGCATGTCGGCGGATAAGCGGAGGCACGCCCGGATCGAGACGAGCCTGGTGTGCACGCTCGCAACGGCGAGCGATGCGGTGGAGGCGGTGGTGGCGAATCTGTCGAAGGGTGGCGCGGCGATCATCGCGCCGCTCAACGCCGCTCAAGTGGGCGACACCGTCACCTTGATGCTCGAGCGTGAGGAAGGGCTGATCAACCTCTCGCTCTCGAGCTCGATCGTTCGCAAAGAAGAGAAGGAGCAGCGCGCGACCTACGGCCTCGAGTTCGATCCGCTCCCTCCCGATGAAGAAGCGCAGCTCGGAATCTTGCTGCAGCTCCTGTTGGTGAGAGCAGGGCAGGGAAGACGCGCTCACCCGCGCGTCGCAACGCGCTTCGAGGTCACCTGTCGCACGGACGAGATCTTCCGCGCGTGGGTGAACGATCTCTCGAAGGGAGGCATCGGGCTCAAGAGCAAGAAGAACATTCCGGTCGGGAGCCAGCTCGACGTGTCGTTCGGAGTTCGCGGGATCGCGGGCCTCGTCGTCGTCGCGGGACAAGTCGTGAGCAGTCACTTGCTCGAGGATGGCTTTCGTCTCGGCGTCAACTTCGCGCCGCTGAGCGCCGCCGAGCAGGCGCAGGTGAATCGTACGCTCGATCTGTTGCTCGACATCGCGCTCCCCGACGGAGAAGTCGTCGAGGAGTAGTCAGGCCTTCTCGATCGACGACGTTGCACGTCCG
>CBIHPJ010001120.1:0-1759 GCA_966211295.1 uncultured Myxococcales bacterium
GGCCTCATCACGCCGTGGAACGTCCCCCCCGCCATGATCACCCGCGCGCGCGCTTTGTTCCACGGCCGCACCAGGTTCACGAAGGGAATGAACCAACTCCCCACCGCGCCCGCGGGCGAGTCCACCTCGAGCGATGCTCCACGCGCGAGCGCATGACGAGTCGCGCGGTGGAACCACATGCACACCAGCACCACCGTGGTGATGAACACCAGGAGATAAAGGATCGCCGCGAGGCCCGAGATGATCACCAACGGCCCCTCTTCACCCGTCTGGCCCGTGGCGAGCTGACCGACGGCGATCGCCGCCATCACTCCGTGCACGCCGGCGCACGCCCACAACCCGAGTGACGCCATCATCGCCCGACTCTCGAGCGGAGGAACGGCGATCGCCGCGCGCTGCACGCACTCAGGGCACGTCTCGAACTGCGGCAGACAATTCGTGCAGCAGAAGCGCCCGCAGCGTTGGCAGGTCACCACCGACGGGGCGTTCGGGTGGACAGCGCACATCGAGGCCAGCGTCATTGTGGGGAACTCCTGGGGACTTCTTAGTCGTAATGTCCGCACGCATGTCTCGATTGCTGGTCGCGGTGGCGGTGACTTGTGCGTGTCTCGCGCACGCAGGGAAACCCACGTTCGAGAGCGTGGTGAAGAAGTTCCCCGCGGCGACGCTGCCCTTCACGCTCACCACTCGCGGCGATGAGAAGGTGAAGCTCACGCGTGACGAGGCGACGGCACTGGGCATCTACGCCGACACCTCGCCGCAGCTCGCGGTGCTGCGCGAGTCGAAGCTGCCGGTCGTGCCGGCTCCTGACGCGATCGCTTTCTCGCGCGACCTTCGGCCCATCGCGGCCATTCAGCGAAAGGGCCATCAGCTGCTGTTCCTCGCCTACGACTGGGAGGAGACGGGGGTGAACGAGCAACGGACGTATCTCCTTTCGTTCGACGACAAGGGCACGCTGCTGGGAGGGCTGCTCTTTCATCGTGACGCGGGTTGTGCCGCGTGGGGCGCGGAGACGAACGTGTCCTCGATCAACCAGGGCGGCGCGATCTCACGCCTGATCAACGCGAAGTATCCGATCTACGGGAACGGCATCGATGAGACGCTCAAGGTCGCAGGAGAAGCGCGCGCGCGAGTGACCTCCAGTGGAGCGCTCGAGGTGATGCCGACGGCGTGGAAGAACCGCAACGGCCGCTACATCGATCGCAAGACGAAGGAAGAATTGATCTACGACAAGCCGGTCCTCTACTACCGGCCGAGCGAGGGGAAACCACTTCGGCGCCTCGACGGCGAAGGCAACAGCTGGCGTCACAAAGACGTGACGAGGCCGTGGCTCCTCACCTGGAACGATCTCCGCTCCGAGCTGAGCGTGGAAAATTCCGAGGGAGTCGTTCAACTCTTTACCCGCGAGTACTGAGACGAAGGCGGCTAGAAGGCCGCTCGTGCTTCGACTCTGCGTCCTGCTTCTGATCGCGGTCGCATCCCCCGTGTTTGCCGAACGCCCACGACTGGGCGTGGTCATCGTCATCGATCAGCTCTCCGCGGAAGCGTTTCACGCGCGGATGCCGAAGGTGACCGCGGGCATCAAGCGCCTCACCACCGAGGGCTACACCTTCTACGAAGCGCGCTACGAGGCTGCGCCGACGATCACCTCGGTGGGGCACGCGACGCTGCTGACCGGCGCGTACGGCGAAGTGCACGGCATCACCAGCAACGATTGGATCGACGCGGAGACGGGCAAGGCGTGCCTCTCCACGCAAGA
>CBIHPJ010001121.1:0-1755 GCA_966211295.1 uncultured Myxococcales bacterium
CACCACCAGCACGCTCTGGTGCTTCTCGTTCGTCACGTGACCGCGGCTCGAGTCGAGGCTCGAAGCAGCCGGCACGGCCAACGGCAAGGTGACCACGAACTCAGCGCCCTTCCCTACGCCCTCGCTCCGGGCCTCGATGGTGCCGTGATGCAGCTCCATCAGGCCTTTCACCAGCGCAAGCCCCAACCCCAAACCGCCATGGGCGCGATCGAGCGTCTGCGCCGCCTGCACGAAGGGCTCGAAGAGATGCTCCTGCGTTTCCTTCGACATCCCCGAACCGTTGTCGCGCACGCGGATGAAGGCACGGCCAGCGTCCTCGCCGACGGTGAGCACGGTCTTCCCCCCGCGCGGCGTGAACTTCACCGAGTTGGTCAACAGGTTCCCAATCACCTGCACCAACCGCGTGCGATCTCCATCGACCCAGAGCGGCTTGCCCGCATCCACGATCTCCAGATCGACTCCACCGCGCGCGTACATCTCGCGGTGATCTTCCCCTGTACCCTTCGCGACGGAATTCAGATCGACCCGCTCCGTGCGCAGCACCGCCTTCCCTCGCGCGATGCGCGTCACGTCGAGCAGATCGTCGATCAGCCGCGTCATGTGCTGCGTCTGCCGATCGATCACCTGGCGCGCTCTGGTCGCCTGCTCTCCTCCCGCCTCCGCGCGCTCGAGCACGTGCACGCTGTTGCGAATCGGCGCCAGTGGATTTCGCAGCTCGTGTGAGAGCACCGCGAGGAAGTCGTTCTTCCGCTGATCCACTTCCACCAGCTGCTCGTTCGCCACCCTCACCGCCGTCACCGCGCGCGCGTGCTCCACCGCGGCCCAGGTGCGCTCGGCCGTCTCGGAGGCGAGCACGATCTCCAACTCCGTCCACTTCCGCGGAATGCTCTGCGTGATGTTCAGCACGCCCACCGGGATGCCGTTCTTGATCACCGGTACCAACAACAACGAAACGATCTGCAGGTACCTGCACGCTTCGCGCAACCTCTCGTCGAACACCGGTGAGGCACGTGCGTCGTCGACCATGAACGGCCGCCCCGCGTCGAGCGCCGCCATGAAAAGGGGCGAACCTTCGAGGGGATATTCACCAGCCACCGAGCTCAAGCCCGGCCGCGCGTCGTCTTGCCGAACGATCGCCGCGCCGTGCTCGAGCTCCGCGTAGTAACAGCGATCCGCCGCGAAGTGCTCCCGCGCGGTGCGCGTCATGGTCTCGTGAATCTCGGTCTCGTCCGAGAGCGGCCGCAACGCATCGCTCAGCGTGAGAAGAAAAGCCTTCAGCTCCTCACTCGCACGCAGGCTTGCCTCGACTCGCTTCCGCTCGGTGATGTCTTTGAAGAGCACCGCGACCTGGCGCTGCCTCGGCTCGCCCACTCGAAAGGCGTAGAGGTCGAATATCCGCCCCAGGGCGGCACCTTCGCTTTCGAAGCGCTCCGGCGTTCCGGTCAACGCGATGCGCCCGTAGGTCTCGAACCAGTGCTTGTCCTGGTTCGGCACCAGCTCGAGTATTCGTTTGCCAGCTGCATGCGCGAGTCCCGTGTTCCGCTCGAACGCCGCGTTCACCTCGAGGAAGAGGTAGTCGACCGGTCGATCGCCATCGAAGAGGACCTCGAAGACGCAGAACCCTTCGTCGATCGAATCGAACAGTGCGCGATATCGCGTCTCGGCCTTCTCAGTGGCATGCGCTGCGCGGCGATCGCGCTCCGCCACGAACTGCTCGATGGACTGAGAGAGCACCACGTCGAGGCCGGCGTTCAG
>CBIHPJ010001122.1:0-1754 GCA_966211295.1 uncultured Myxococcales bacterium
CTCAGAATGAGCAGCGGACCACCTCTGCGCCGAGTCGAGGTGTAGGGCTCGAGGGCTTCGAAATACTCGTCTCCGAAGACGAGCCGCTCTGGCTGAGGGAAGGTGATCTCACCGCCCTTGAGCCGGTTCTCCATCGCGCGGGCGAGGCGATCACGCTCGGCGAGGCGCCGCTCTGCTTCGGCGATGCCTTCTGGGCTCACGAGCTTTCCGAGCAGCTCTCGCCAGAGCTTGCCGACGAGTCGATCGACGTCGTTGCCGACATCTGCGCTCAGCTTCCTCACCACCATCATCTCGACGCGGTCGCGCAGGATCGCGGGGTGATCTCCGCTCGCGTGGCCGAGCATGCTGACGCCGACGTTGAGCGTGTCGAGCCGACGAACGTGCAGCGCTTCGGTGCTCGCGGTGTCACTGCGCCAGGTGGCGCGGCCGAGGATCTCGTACGTGGTGAGGATCGGCCGGCCGTAGAAGAATTGTGGATCGACCCAGAAATCGAGCGAGGCCTGGTGAAGCGACTCGTTGAGCTCCTTGGTGGCCGCGCGGAGCTCGGTCTTGTCGCCCCACGCGGGTGGGAGTTTCTCGAGCGCTGCCGCAACTCCGGGCCAGGGTTGCGCCGCGGCGAGGCAGCTCTCGAAGTACGGAGCGGCCACGAGCTCACTGCTCCGATCGCGCGCGGCGGACCACGTCGGCAACTGCTTGCGGAAGAGGAATCGCTGCGGCGTCTCGGGCTTCGCCTGGGTGCGCTGCGAGTACCAGAACGCGCCCGCGCCTCCGACGACGAGGAGAGCGACCAGCCACGGCCAACGCTTGCGCTCCTCGTTCACGTGCTCCGTTTAGCGCACGTGCGGAATGTGTAGCGTCACCTCAGTCGCTGCGATCGCGGTCCGGGTCAATCGCTCTCGTTCATCGATCGTTGCCATGACGCGCCGAAGCCGCGCGACGTCGTGACCTACAAGATCGACGCGACGGCTTCCTCTGGCGCACCGGAGTCGCGCGCGAGCCGAGGTGAGATAAGTCGGCTCCGCGACGGTCTGAAATAGACTCCTGGGCATGCTGTGTTCTTCGAACCCCCAGATGATGCGACTCTTGAAAGCCTGTGTGCTCGCTGCCGCGTTCTCATGCGGTGTTCCCCCGCCGGGGGGCGGGCCAGCTGCCGAGCCCGACGCCGGATGGAACATCGTCTACGACTCGGGCACAGAGCTCACCGCGATCTGGGGAAGCGGTCCCAGCGATGTCTGGGCGGTGGGCGGCCGATTCACGAGCGGTTTCATGAGGCACTGGGACGGCGCGGCGTGGGAGGCCGTCGGCGGAGGACCAGAGCCCCTCTACGGCATTTGGGGCACCGGGCCAGACGACGTCTGGGCCGTCGGCGCGAGCGGTCAGATCCGCCACCAGACGGACGGAGGTTGGGCGAGCGTCGCCAGCGGCACTACCAAGACGCTCACCTCCGTCTCGGGCACCAGCGACAGCGACGTCTGGGCGACCGGCTTCGACGGCACCCTCAGGCACTGGGATGGATCGAGTTGGTCAGTCAGTGACGGCGGAGTCGGTGCGGTCGACTTCAACGCACTCTGGGCGAGCGCTGCGAACGACGTGTGGGTGGTCGGCGACAACGGCACCATCCTCCGGTGGAACGGGAGCGTCTGGTCGAGCGTGGCGAGCGGCACGACGAAGGAGCTCAGCGGCATCTGGGGCGCTGCAGCGAACGACATCTGGGCCGTGGGCGTCAGCGGAACCGTGCTGCGCTGGAACGGCAG
>CBIHPJ010001123.1:0-1753 GCA_966211295.1 uncultured Myxococcales bacterium
ACCACCGGATTGAGCGGGGCGACCTGCTTGCCGATGCCGTACTCGGTGGCCTCGTCGCACTGCCCCTCGAACGTGCCGAACAGCCGGTCCCAGATGATGAAGACGCCGCCGAGATTCTTCCCGCGCAGCTTCGGGTGATTCGAGTGATGCGCGCGGTGGAGGTATGGACTGTTGAGCACCCAACCCGCGCGATCGATCCACCGCGGCGTGCGCGAGTGCAGCAGGAAGATCAGTCCCACGTGCAGCACGTACGCGGGGAAGTAGATCGCGAAGGGCAGCCCCGAGAACGCGAGCGGGAGGTGAAGCGCGAGCACGGTCAGCGGCGCCAGCGCCGAAGTGCGAAGCGAGACCGACGCATCACACAGGTTCGACTGGTGGTGCACCGCGTGGATCGCCCAGAGCCACTTCGAGCGGTGCTCCGCGCGGTGCTGAAGGTAATAGATGAGGTCGATCACCACGAACGCGAGCACGAACGAGACGATCGGATTCGCCGGCCAGCGCCACGGCGCGTAGCACTCGAGCGAGCGGTAGACCGAGAGCAGACCGCCGCCGAGCGTGAGTCCCACCACCGCCGTCAGCGCGCCACACGCCCAGTTCGAGAACCGCTGCTTCCACACCGTCATCGCGTCCATGCAGTGATGAACGCACACCACGTCGATTAGGTGTGGTGACTAACGGTAGATGCATCAATAACAGTCAGTGTGGTGCGCAGGCGACCCAGCACCCACGCATCCCCTGCGCGGTACCCGACGCGACGCCAGCGAACACTGGCCGTTACCGCCGTGGATCGCGACGTGCACGGGGCACCAACCTCCTCATGAGTGCACTGCCTCTCACTACCTCAGGAGCCGCGGACCCGCTCATCGGGCTCAGCGTGGGGGCCTACCGCATCGAGAGCTTCCTCGCGGGAGGAGGCATGGGGCTCGTGTACCAGGCCCGCCACGAGCGCATCGCTCGCCGCTTCGCGATCAAGGTGCTGCGGCCCGAAGCCGCGGCCGACGCCAAGCAGGCCCGGAACTTCCTGAGCGAGGCGCAGACCCTTTCGGAGCTCAAACACCCCAACATCATCGACATCGTCGGCTTCGGCGTGTTGCCCGACGGCCGCGACTACATGGTGACGGAGTTCCTCGAAGGCGTGACCCTCGAGAACGAATTGGCCGAGGGCCGGCTCTCACTCGAGCGCGTGCTGTTGCTGGCTGAGCAGATCCTCAGCGCGTTGAACGCCGCGCACTCCGTCGAGGTCATTCACCGCGATCTCAAGCCGGGCAACGTCTTCCTCTCGCGCGGGTCGGGAGGCGTCGAGACGGTGAAGTTGCTCGACTTCGGGCTCGCCCGGCACCAGCCGATCTCCATCAGCGAGCTCGCCCCGGGCCTCTCGGCGCCGAGGTGCACGGTGATCGCGGGCACGCCGGAGTACATGGCGCCCGAGCAGGCCATGGCCGGTGCGCCGGACAAGGCGAGCGACCTCTACTCCTTCGGGGTGATGCTCTTCGAGATGGCCTGCGGGCGACTGCCTTTCCTGCTCGGCGACTCGGATGATCGCGTGGAGGCCCTGATGAGGGCGCACACGAGCGAAGAGGCGCCCAGCCCCGAGGAGGTCGGTGCCGAGGTGCCGCCCGAGCTCTCGTTGTTGCTCGAGGAGCTGCTCGAAAAGTCACCCGCGGATCGTCCGGCGAGCGCGATGGTGGTGAAGCAGCGTCTTCAGGCGGCACACCTCGCTCCGATTCCCCTCGTGAAGTTTCGAGCGTCGCGC
>CBIHPJ010001124.1:0-1749 GCA_966211295.1 uncultured Myxococcales bacterium
CTTCCGAAGGTCCGACGTGGGAGGTCGAGCAGCACTGGGAAGTGCCCTCGCTCACCGGCAAGGCGAAGCTCACGGTGACCACCACCGCGCGCGGCCGCGAGGCGTCGACGCTGCGGCGGCAGGTCAAGAGCAAGACGCAAGAAGCGCTCACGCGGGATCAGCGGCGCGCGCGCGAGGACGATCTCGAGTGGAAGCTCACTCCGGTGCAGGTCACGTGGACCGATGACGAGGGCGCCGAGCTCTTCGTGCTCAAGGAGCAGTACGAGTCAGCGACGTTTTACGAAGACGACTCGCATCGCTTCCGCACCCTGGTGATTCAGAACGATCTGAAGCGGCTCAACGAGCAGGAACGGAAGTGGCCCTTCGCGCTCTGGTACCCGCTGCGCGTGAAGGAGACCATTCTCTACGACGCGCCCGAGCAGCTCGACCTGGCGGACTACGAGCTCAGCAATCGCGAGATCGCGCATCCGGCGTTCCGCATGCGAGTGGCGCAGTCGGTGTCTCCGTCACGGCTCAAGCTCGAGTGGGAATTGGAGACGCTCACCGATCGCGTGATGCCTGCCGACGTGGAGAGCTACCGCAAGCAATCGACCGAGGCGTGGGAGGAGCTCGCGTACCGCGTCCTCGCTCCGAGTCCGAAGTTCACGAGCACCACCAGCCCGGTGTCGCTGAGTGAGCCGTCGGCGTGGCAGGCGTGGGGACTGGTGCTCGGGCTGATCGCGGTGATGGCGGTGTTGTTGCTGTTGGTGCGCTCGTCGAATCCGGAAGCGGTGGCGAAGCGGAACGCACGTGCATTGCAGTTCCGCGCGAAGCACGCGGGCTCCCCAGGTGAGCTCGCCTCGAGTCCTGCACTCGTGAAGACGCTGGAGGCGGGCATCAAGCTCTTCACGACGCTCGGTTGTCCAAACGGTCACGGCTGGGACGTGGTGAACGAGTCAGACACGGTGCGATTGGGCGATGAGAAGGTGACCGTGCTCTCGCGCAAGTGCCGCACCTGCCACGCCAGAGAAGATCGCTACGTCAAACTGAAGGCCTAAGTCTCCCTCTCCCTGCGCCAGCGGGGAGAGGGGCAGGGGAGAGGGGCGAGCGCTCAGGGAAACGCCACGTCGCAATTCTTCACGCAAACGCTCCTGCACCACCTCAGCTCCACGCGTCCCGGATCATTCGGCAACACCACGATCGAATCCGGAGGCAGCGCCCCCTGCGGCCGAATCACCAGCCCAACCTCAAGTCCGTCTGAGCGCACATTCACGAAGTTCGTGAACACAAACCACTCACTCGCGCCACGAGCCGGAACGATGAGCACCCGATTCGTCGCGAAATCCACAGTTGGCTTCTCGCAGTTCGAGTCGAACAGCGCGTCGAAGTCCGGCGCGTTCTGAATCAGCCGAGGAGCGCTGATCATGTTGAGACACGTCGACGAAAAGCTCGTGACCTGAACCGGACTGCTCACCGCGCTCGGAGCGCAGTCGCCCTGAAGCGCGAACTCCGGCGACCGCGGACCACCCTCGTACAGATCGCCAGTCGTGGGCGCTCCACAACCACCAAGCAGCAGCAGAACGAAGATCCGCTTCACGGGCACACCGCCGAGCACCGCTCGTCGCGGCAAACGAGCGAAGCCGCCCCCGCATCACCGCACGACACGAACTCGGTCACATACGAGCAATCCGCATCCACCGTGCACGAGCCGATCTTCGCGCAGTGCATCCCCGCATCCGCGAAGTCGCGACAGAACTGGTTGAAGTAGCA
>CBIHPJ010001125.1:0-1744 GCA_966211295.1 uncultured Myxococcales bacterium
AGGGTCGGCCCCCGCGCGGCGGGGTGTGTCTCGCCCGTAGCCCCCCTCCCTGGGGCGGGGGGGTGGGGGCGGGGTTGTGGGGCGGAGTCCGCCTTCACTCACTGGCGACTCAGTAGCGACGATTCGGGTGCGCATCAGCGAGCTGCGTGAGCTCGACGTAGAGGTCACGCTTCGCGCTGAGCGCACGGGGATTCATCCGGTTCCCGAGTCGCGCCAGCTCCGACTCGATGCGCGTCAGCCGGTACACGGCGTTGCGGTTACCGCGCTGTGCCCGGGCCTCTCGCAGCTCTGACTGCAGGAAGGCACCGAACTGCAGGTCGACGGCGCGAATGGCGCGCACGTCGCGTCGCGAGGTCGCGTCATCGAACGCGCGCAGGAGCGCAGTGGCCTGCCGCGTGTCGTCCATTCGAATCGGAGCGTGCCGCGCCGCCGGAGGGGGAGGCGGCAGCGGCACCGCTCCGTGCATCGGGGGAGCAGCGACCGCGAGGGAAGAGAGGGTGAAGGCGCCGACGAGGAGGTGCTTCAACATGGTGTCTCCAGCGAGCCGGGGAAGTGTTCCGTCTCGTCACCTCTGACTGGAGGGCCGTGGAGATATTGTGTTGAGGAGTGTGAAGCTCACCTCAGAAAACTGAGGTCATCTTCCGCGCGAGAAACCCTCGGCGAGCGCCCGCACCACGGTCACCAGGATCCACAGAACGTACAGGCCTCCGCCCAACGCGGCGGCTCCGACGATGAACGTCGCGATGCGCATCGGGCGGCTCTCCATCACCCGCTTGGCGACGGCGAGCGGCTTCGGCGTGGGATCCGACTGCGGCTGCGGACCAAACCCGAGGCTGCCGAGGATGACTTTGACGTCCTCTTCCTTCGCGCCCTCGGCGAGCAAGGTCTTCCGGATCTCCTCGGCGGAGAGTCCGTTTCCCTTCAGCTGCTTCGCCCGCTCGTAGAGCACGGGCACTTCTAACTCGTCACCGCCTCAGGTGCGCGGCCAGCGCCTCGTGCACCTTCGCCGGATGCGTGAGCGGCGCCATGTGGCCGGTGCCCGGGAGCTCGATCGTCCTCACCCAGTCATGCCGGCGCGCGTACGACTTCACGATCTCCCGCGCCTCCACCGGGCTGCGATCGCCGTAGACCAGGGTCACCGGCACGCGCGGGAGCGGCCGCTCCTCGAACGTCTTCGACTCGAAGAAGACCGAGCGCACCTCCTGGTACATCTTCCAGCCGACCTGCTGGTTGTGGTGCTTCATCAGCTCCGGCATGCGCGCGAACGAGCCGGGCTTGTTCCAGTAGTCGATGAACAGCTCGAGCCACGCATCGGTCCCGCCCTTCTCATCGTCCGTGAGGAACCACGGGTTCGACATGAAGCCGCGCGCGCGATCGAGCGTGGCGGCGTCGGCGGTCTGATCCTTCAAGAGCGCTCCGAAGAGCACCGGCTCGAAGAAGATGAGGGAGCGCACCCGCTCCTTCAGCGCGGGAAGCAGCTCGAGCGCGACCAGCCCACCGTACGAGTGCGCCACCAGGTCGAGCTCTCCCTCGGCGGGGAGCTGGGTGAGCACGTGCGCCGCCTCCTGGGCGAGGGTGGTCTTCGTGCCGCGCGGAATCAGCTCGTACGGCGGATACCCCAGGTTCGCCGGCTGCACGCGCTGCGCGGAGGGCACCACTTCCTCGGGCACCGAGTCCCACATGAAGGGCGCCGTACCAGTGGAGTGAATGAAGACGGTCTTGCGCATAGACCTGAGTTCTAAAT
>CBIHPJ010001126.1:0-1742 GCA_966211295.1 uncultured Myxococcales bacterium
GCGCGACGCCGCCCGCGAGGCTGCCAATTGCTTCCAGCTTCTGGCTCTGAAGCAGGCCTTGAGCTGCTCGACTCCGGTCAACTGCACGGGAGCGGACGGCGCGGCTTGCGGCACCTCAGCCGCGGCCGGAGCCGACTTCGCCTTGTACTCGTCGCTGTTGAGGAACGCCTCGCGGACCTGCTCGCGCGTCGCGCCGTTCTTCAGCGTAGTGAGGTGCGCGTTGAAGCCGCCGATGTCGGGTGCGCGGCCGAGGATGTCTTTGTACAGGCTGGTGATGAACGCAGTGTCGCTCGCGTTGCTGGTGATGGTCACCGTCTTCGGCGCGGTGGTGCGCGCGGCCTGGAACCCGTCGGCCCAGCGCTGCACATCGCGAATGATCTGGGCCTCGACCTGCTTGCCGGCTTCCTTAAGTGCGGTACGGACAGCGGGCGTCTTGAGGGCTGTGCCGATGTCGCGAACGATCCGGTTCAGGTTCAGTTTGGTCATGCGCGGCAGTATTTGCAGATGAAGTGCCAATACTTTGCGCGCGGCAACTCTTTGATCTTGCGATCCGCGCTCCTCATAGAGACGCGCTTGGAGCGCAACGTCAAAGACTTGGACAGTGCGCTCTTGCTTGCTGAGGAGCGCTCGCCCCTCTCCCCGACCCTCGCCCCGCTTCGCAGGGAGAGGGAGCTACCGGGTGAGGGTGCGGAGCTTCCGCTCGTCTTCGCTTCCAGCCTCTGTCGTGTAGACGACGAGGCGCAGATCGCCCGCGGTGGTCAGCACGTCGCAGTCCACTCGCAGCGGGCCGCTCGGCGTCATCACGGTCTTCTGCGTCGCCCAGTGCAGTTCGACGTGCGCGCTCTTCCACAACGTCGCGAACGCTTCGCTGCCCTCGAGCAGCTCATCGATCAAGACCTGGAGCTCTCCGTCGCCCGAGTAGCGCCCCGCTGCGCTCCGCAGGTCGGCGACGAGACCCGCGGCGAAGGCGTCCTGCTCCTGCTTGTTGCGGAGCACTGGCGAGCCACTGCCCATGAAGATGCGCCAGAGCAGATTGCGCTCTCGCCCTTCGCGTTTGCGATCGTCTCCGAGGATCGCCGACCAGGCCGCGTTCCCACGAAGGATCGTCCACGTCGGAGTGAAGACCGCCGCCGGGGTCTCGAGTCGATGGAGCAACTGTTCGACGCCGGGAGTCATGCGATCCGGTACTCGACTCGAGCCCGGCTTCGCGAGGCCCGCGAGCTGATGCAGATGAACCTTCTCCTCGGTGGTGAGCTGCAGGGCCCGAGAGAGGGCGGCCACGACCTGCGCCGAAGGGTGCGTCGCCCGCCCCTGCTCGAGCCGCACGATGTAGTCGACCGAGAGTCCCGAGCGCTCGGCGAGTTCCTCACGCCGCATGCCTGGCGCTCTGCGGGAAGTGCTTCGAGTCGCAGGCCGCGCCCGGTCACGCCATCCACGGATCATCGCGCCGAGTGAAGTGCTTCGCATCGCGCGAAGTCATAACGGCTTTCGCTCGCGGCTGGGTGGTACTGCGAATCTATAGGCTGGGCCGTCCGTGGCGCGTGCTGGCGCCGCTCCGCATCATGGCGTTCATGACCACAACCCTCATCACTGGTGGAAATCGCGGGATCGGCTTCGAGACCGCACGGCAGCTCATTCAACTCGGACACGACGTCGTGATTGGCGCACGCGACGAGACGCGCGGACGGGAGGCAGCGAAGAAGCTCGGCGCTCGCTTCGTGCAACTCGACGTGACGAAGGAC
>CBIHPJ010001127.1:0-1735 GCA_966211295.1 uncultured Myxococcales bacterium
GCGCGCGGGTCGGTGAACGGCCCGTGGGCGATGGTGGAAGGATCCTTCCTCGGGGCGGGGCAAACCGCGGTGGCCTTCTCGGCACCGCCCGCGGCGATCGGCAGTGACCTCGAGCTCGTCGGAGGAATCGGCTTCGAGCTCGGCGGCGTTCGCTTCAGCCCCACCGCGCGCTTCTCGTTGGGACCGCGCGTCTCGATAAATCCAACACAGTTCACGATGGGCTGGTCGGCGCTCGCGTTCGCACTCGCAACGCCAGACCTGATCAACGACACGAAGTTCACCGGACTTCGTTTCACGCCGATCATCGGCGCGACCTTCCCCACGCACCCCAACGCGTTCGTCGGAGGTCAGGTGCCGGTCAGCGTGCTCCGTGTCGCAGGACAGCTGGAGCGACGCTTCGGCACGCTCGAGGTGGCGTACCGCCCGACGGCGAGCACGACTCAATGTCAGCCCATCCGGAGCAACGCGCCGGGAGCTCCCTTGATCTTTCCCTGCCTCAGCACGTGGAACTTGTCGAACCGACTCTTCGCGGAGAACTGGTTCACGAAGTCTCTTTCAGCGGCGCTCGGAGTCAGCTGGTCGATGCAATGGATCGACCTCAAGGGGACCCTCACCTCTCCGGGTCCCTGCGGAGCCGTCATCGACTGCGAAGCACTCGCGATCCTCAATGGAAGGAAGCCGACGCACTCGGTCGCGGCGCAGCTCCTGGTCAGCTGGGCATTTAGTGAGCTCTTCGGAGGCACGTTGGAATTCAACGTGAGCCACGGGCCGACGGTTGAGTCCTTGAGCCGGTCCGTCACCGCTGTCGCCGGCTCGGTCTCGGTCTGGTTCCGGACGGACGGGCAGCTCCAGCGCAACTGGCTCGATCGCTGAGTCGTTCGCTTCCGCAGGTCTTCACTGCGCAGTTCACGGAGCGACTCGGCTACGTTTCCTTTCGCCGTACCCCTCGAAAGCGACATCGCTCCCGCGCCTCCATGAAGTTCCGCCACGCCAGTCTCGGGAGGTTCGGCTCCGCGCTGATTCTGGGAGCACTGCTCGGGTGCAGCGGGGCTCCCCCGGAGGTCGAGACGAACGTCCTCGAGACTGCGCTTCCATGGCCCTCAGCCGTCTCCATTCATGCAGGGACCCCAGTGCAGGACGAAGGAGCCTGCTTTCCCGCTGCGACGGGCGCGCTGTGCATCGAAGGTGATGCCCTGGTGCCGCTGACGGCGCTGCGTGCGTACGCCGACAGCGCCAGCCGCAACGCAGCGGGCGATTGGCTGATTGGCAATAGGCCTGCCGTATTCTCCTCGCACGACGGCACCTCTCATCTCTGCGCCGAATTACCCGGCGCGGTCGATCGCGTTTGGCTTGGCTCCGACGAACTGGGTGTCGTGGTCGCGACCGCGCAGGGGGCGAACTGGTTGTCACAGGACGAATGCAGAACTTGGCGGCGGTTGCCGGTCGACGGTTCAATCGGCGCTGTTCGGGCGAGCAGGGGGAGCCTACGAGCGGTGGTCATTGCCCGCGACCCGGCTCTCCGTTTCTCGGGCTACTCACAAGACCTGGCTACGGGCGCCAATACCCTGATCTCCTTCGACGGAGGGCATCAGCGCTTCGCAATCGATGACGAGGGGTATCTTGGCCTGGGCGCCGGACTCACCAAGCATGACCTGATGGGGGCGCCGGAGGGTGAACCAGCCTTCTCAGATCAGGAAGTGCTCGCGGCCTGTCGTCACGGCCCAGTCCTCACGGC
>CBIHPJ010001128.1:0-1733 GCA_966211295.1 uncultured Myxococcales bacterium
TTCTTCCCGATGGGCATGGAGCGGGACGGTAGGCCAGCGCGCTCCTTCTGTGGAGCCGTCAGTGCCGACTCACTTGGTCGCTGACCGAATTCGGGGCGCTCCGCCTCCGCCCGGAAGGTCCACGCGCGTACGTGCCCCATCACGTTCGGAAGATCTCAACTCAGGTGCGCTCCGAGATCACATGAGCGCTCGGAGCACCTGTACTCATTGTTTCAATTGGTCGGCTTCTTCGCGTTACGCGGATCGTCGGCAGGGTTGAGGTACGTGATTCCCCACGGCCCATTGGTCGCGAGCTGGATCGTCACGTCGGTCTTCGCCTTTGCGAAGTGATGCATTCCCGCGGGCATCGAGAGGTAACTCCCGGGCGTGAAGCTCTGGTACTTCGACTCCTCGGCCTTGTCGCCCATGCCAAGCTGCAACGTTCCCTCGAGCACGGTGACGCGCTCGTCTTTCGGGTGGAGGTGCGGAGGGATCGCGTAGCCCGCCGGCATCTTGAGCCTCAGCGCGAAGTAGCCTTCCTTCGCGGGGTCGCCCTCGAGCACCGTGGCCTTGGCGCCTGGTGGCAGCTCGGGCGGTCCATCGCCCCACTTCAGGTCGGCGGCGGACATCATGATGTGCGCGTGAGGTGCCCCGGCGGGGGCAGACGTGGTGCGAGGCGAATCAGCGGCGACCGCGAGCCCGACGGCTGCAGCCGCTGCGAGGACAGCGGTGAAGATGGATCGTGACACGGGAACTCTCCTTCGCTCCCAAGCTCACGAGGTGCGGCTCTCCCGGCCATCCCGAGAGTCGGGGATCGAGCTCTCCGTTCAGCTCAAGACGCGCTCGAAGAGGATCTTCCCGTCTTCGCCGTGCATGCGCAGGTGCATCTGCTCGGTGAACGGATCCAGCTCGAACGTCGTGTAGTTCCTCATCGCGGTGGAGAACTCCCAGGGGTCGCCGTGCGGATACGTCGGCGACGGGTTGGGATGATTCGCGCCGGGACCGACGAGCACCTCGAACAAGCCGTAGCCCGGCAAGCCGGGGCGATTCGCGCGACCGAAGCAACCGAAGTGAAAGTCACCGGAGACGATGATCACACCTTTCGCTCCGGTGGCCTCCACGCGGCTGAGCAATTCAGTGCGCTGCTCGGGGAAGGCGAGCCAGCAGTCGCTGCTGAACGGCTTGAAGAGCGCGGTGTCGAACGCACCGATCGGCACGGTGTTGAGGATGAGCTTGAACTTCGCGGTGCTGGTGGCGATGCCGTTCACCAGCCAGTCGAGCTGCTCCTGAGAGAGGTACTGGCCCGCGGCGCGATTGCGCTCGCTGCGGGCGTCGAGAATGAACATCTCGGCGGTGTCGCCCCACTTGATCGAGCGCCAGTACCGCATCGGCTTGTCCGGATTTTGACGGAGCGGCTGATGCTCGAGGAAGGCGCGGCGCGCGCTGTCGAGGAGCGCGGGATCCACGGCGCCGTTCTCCCAGTTGTTGCGCACCTCGTGATCGTCCCAGAGCGCGACCATCGAGGTGGAGCCGCGCAGCGAGGTGTACTCGGGCTCGCCGATGCCCTGCGACCACTTCTGCCTGAAGTCCTCGAGGCTCTTCGCGCCGTCCGTGTAGACCGCGTCGCCGAGGAAGATGAACGCGTCGATGTCGTTGCGAGCCGCGGCCTCTCCGAGCGCGCCGTACGGATAGCCGTGCTTGATGCATGACGTCGCCGCGATGGTCAGCTTCTCGAGCTGTCCGGGAGCGAGCGC
>CBIHPJ010001129.1:0-1721 GCA_966211295.1 uncultured Myxococcales bacterium
TCGTTCGGCAGCGGCCTCCGACCGCGAAGGGCTTCACCTTCCTCTCGATGGAGGGCGAGACAGGCATCGCCAACGTGATCATCGAGCCGCCGTTGTTCGAGAAGTACCGGCGGGAGATCACCGGCACGCCGTTGCTGGTGGCGACGGGGAGGGTGGAGCGGAGCGGGAAGGTGGTGAATCTGAAGGTGTCGCACCTCGAGGCGTTGATCCCCGTGTTGCCCGTGGAGCCTCAAGTCCATTCCTTCAGATGAGGCCGTGCGCCCTCGCCCTGCGAGGGGGGAGCGGGTCGGGGGGGCGGGGTGAGGGGCGAAATGCGAATACGATGTTGAAGATGCAGCGCAGTGACGACCACCCCTCGCTCGTGCCGCTCTTCGACGCGGTGGCAGAGGCGCCCGACGATGACGGGCCGCGGCAGGTGCTCTCCGACGCGCTGCTGGAGCGCGGAGATCCTCGTGGCGAGTTCATCTCGCTCCAACTCTTGAGCGCCCAGGGGAAGGCCACTCCGAAGCAGCAGGCCCGCGAACAGGTCCTCCGGGAGAACCACTGGCGGCGCTGGTACTCCGAGCTGCCTGGGGTCGGCGATTCACTGACGCGCGTGGACCGGCCGGTCGACTTTCATCGCGGCTTCATCCGCTCCTGCGTGTTCTCTCCCTGCGGTGTCGGAGTGGAGAGCCCCTCGTGGCGAATGATCGAGCGCATCGACATCGCCTCCACGGCGACGGACGCGCGCGAACTGGCCGCCCCCGCGCTGCGGCGGCTCTCGGTGCTGACCGGGCTCGACGCGGCCTCGATGCAGGTGGTGCTGGGCGGCCCCGACAAGCCACGGCTCCACGAGCTCTCGTTCTCCGGTCCGTGGATGCAGGCTGATCGGGGGCGGCACGAGCAGCGGCAGGTGCTCTCGCTCACGCGCTTCACCTCGCTCCGGAAGTTGCGTCTCGCGCCGAGCCCGTTCCGTCATCACGCGGACTGGCTCGCGTGGCTGTTCGAGGCGCCTCTGCTCCGGCAGCTCGAGCACCTCACGTTGTGGATGGAGCTCCCCTTCGACGTGGCGGGAATTCACGCGCAGCTGGTGCGTCAGCGGCTCTCGCGGCTCCGCGTCGAGCTCGCGAACACGGGTGTGCGGCTCGCGATGAGCGAGAGCCACCTGACCGTGACCTTCGACAACGAGTTCTGGTTGCGCCAGCGCGCGCAGGCGCTGCGGAATCTCGCGCCTCGCTTCTCGCCGTTTCCGTATCGACGGTTCGACGTGATGGTGGGCACGCGCTCGGCGACGAAGGACGAGCTCTCGCTGCTCGGCGATCACTTCGTCGGCTACGCGAACTGAGCGAGTTCGCGAAATTGTCTCCCTCTCCTTTCGGGAGAGGGTCGGGGTGAGGGTGAACCAACAGCGGCCACGAGGGTCGCAGTCGTTCGTGGATTCGCATGGTGCTCAATGCGGGCAGGCCGTTCGAGCCACGAGCTTTCGGTCACCCTTGCTCGGAACCGGAACTGGCTCCGGTTTGGGGAAATCGATCAAGAAGCCGAGTCACTCTTGTACTGGAGCCCGAAGCTCGAGAGGCCAGCCCGCGACGAGCAATTGCGTGTTCCACGAGTGACTGCCTGCCTCAATGCTGAGAGGTCGTCGTCACGTCAACCCCGGTCGCTGGCTTGCACTCCCTCGACGAATGAAGCCGGAGCACCGCAAGAGTGCCGTCGTGGTTCTGCTCGTCGACGTGATCAAC
>CBIHPJ010001130.1:0-1714 GCA_966211295.1 uncultured Myxococcales bacterium
ACGCGCTGTTCGACAACGGCCGCCGCGGCAAGACCATCACCGGTCCGAACAAGCGTCCCCTCAAGTCCCTCAGCGACATGCTCAAGGGCAAGCAGGGCCGCTTCCGCCAGAACCTGCTCGGTAAGCGCGTCGACTACTCCGGCCGCTCCGTGATCGTCGTCGGCCCCGAGCTCCGCCTGCACCAGTGCGGTCTGCCGAAGATCATGGCGCTCGAGCTCTTCAAGCCGTTCATCTACAACAAGCTCGAAGAGAAGGGTTACGTCACCACCATCAAGTCGGCCAAGAAGATGGTCGAGAAGGAGCGCCCCGAGGTCTGGGACATCCTCGATGAGGTGATCCGCGAGCACCCGGTTCTGCTGAACCGCGCTCCCACCCTCCACCGCCTCGGCATGCAGGCGTTCGAGCCCGTGCTGATCGAAGGCAAGGCCATCCAGCTCCACCCGCTCGTCTGCACGGCGTTCAACGCCGACTTCGACGGTGACCAGATGGCCGTGCACGTGCCGCTGTCCATCGAGGCTCAGATGGAAGCGCGCACGCTGATGATGTCGACGAACAACATCCTCAGCCCCGCGAACGGCAAGCCCATCATCGTCCCCACGCAGGACATGGTGCTCGGCATCTACTACATGACCCGCCCGCGCGAGTTCGCGCACGGCGAAGGCATGACGTTCGCCTCGGCCAACGAGGTGCGCGCCGCGTACGATCAGAACGCCGTTCACCTGCAGGCGAAGATCAAGTGCCGCCTCAAGGGCGTCGACGGCAAGACCAAGGTCTTCGAGACCACCGTCGGCCGCGTGCTGCTCTCCGAGATCGTGCCTGCGCGCGTGGGCTTCGAAGAGGTCAACAAGGTCCTCGACAAGAAGCAGCTCGGTAACCTGATCGACATCTGCTACCGCCTCACGGGTGAGAAGGAGACCGTCCTCCTCGCCGACCGCATTCGTTCGTACGGCTACACGAACGCGACCAAGGCCGGCATCTCGATCGCCCTGAAGGACATGATCATTCCTCCTGCGAAGTACACGCTCATCGAGGCGGCGCAGAAGGAAGTGACCGAGGTCGAGAACCAGTACCTCGAGGGTCTCATCACCGTCGGTGAGCGCTCGAACAAGGTCATCGACATCTGGGCGCAGACCACCGAAGCGATCACCAAGAAGATGATGGAGCAGATCTCGGAAGAGACGATCTCCGGGACGAGCCGGGACGGGAAGAAGGAGACCCGCACCCAGAAGAGCTTCAACCCCATCTTCATCATGGCCGACTCCGGCGCGCGTGGTTCGACGCAGCAGATTCGTCAGCTCGCCGGCATGCGTGGCCTCATGGCCAAGCCGTCAGGCGAAATCATCGAGCAGCCCATCACGGCGAACTTCCGTGAAGGCCTCACGGTGCACCAGTACTTCATCTCGACGCACGGCGCTCGTAAGGGCCTCGCCGACACCGCGCTCAAGACCGCCAACTCGGGTTACCTCACCCGCCGCTTGGTCGACGTCGCGCAGGACGCGATCGTCAACGAGTACGACTGCGGCACGCTGGACGGCATCGTGATCTCCGCCCTCGTCGAGGGTGGCGAAGAGATCGAGCCGCTCAACGAGCGCATCCTGGGCCGCGTGGCCCTCGATGACATCCACGATCCCGTCACGGGCGAAGTGCTCGTGCGCGCGAACGAGGAAATCGACGAAGCGCGCGTGCTCAAGGTCGTCAACGCCGGTCTGGACCG
>CBIHPJ010001131.1:0-1703 GCA_966211295.1 uncultured Myxococcales bacterium
AGAGGCGGCGCAGGTGTCGCCATGCAGCTCGCGTGGCTGCAGGTGGGGCCTGATTCACAGTTCAACGTGGTGCCCGGGTTCGAGGTGGTTGGCGCGCTCTCGCGCCATTTGGGTCCAGGCAGGGTGGAAATAGAGCTCAGCTTTCTTTACGGCCGGGTGGACAACGCGCTCGCGCGGTTGAACGCTGCGGGCCTCGCCGTGCGTGTGGGGTACGCTTTCGATTTCTGATTCGGTCGTTCGAATCGTTGGGGGTTCGCTCGTTGTCGCTTCGCGCCCAGATCGTCTTGCTCGTCGGCCTGATGCTCGTCGGGGCGATGGCGGTGTACCTGGCGCTCGCGACGCGCGTGGTGAGCGCCGACAAGGAAGCGTCGGTCTACGACGTCAACGCGCTGGTGGCCGGCACGGTGGCGCAGCAGATCGAGCGCACCGTGGACGGCATCGCCGACAAGCTGCGCTACTTCGGGCAGGAGTACGAGATCACGCCGGGTGATGCCGAGCGGCGCGCGCGCAGCTTGTTCGACGCGGACTCCGCGGTGCTCTCGCTCGAGGTGTTCAAGCGCACAGAGGGTGGGTTCGAGCGCTCGTTCCTCTTCGTCGACAACAAGCGCCTCGCGGCGCTGAATCTGACCGCGGATGATCTGACGGAGGCCCGCAGGCGCACTCCCGCGCCCCTCGATGCCGTGCAGCAGGCGGGGATCGTGCTGCAGAACGCGTCGCTCGCGCCTGACCTCGCGTTGGTGCGGCTCTCGTCGACGACCGCTGATGGCAAGGCGGTGGTGATCGCGGATCTGCGGCCCGAGTGGCTGCTCTCCGCGGTGGCGACCAGCAGCGTGTACAAGGTGTTCCTCGTCGATCGTCTCGGCCGCGTGCTCGCGCATCCCGATGGTGACCAGGTCATCAAGCGCGAGGATCTCTCGGCGCTGCCCGTGGTGAAGGACGCGCTCGGCGGGAAGCTCGCCCGTGGCACCGAGGAATACGAGGCGGGCGGGGTGTCGAAGGTGGCTGCGTTCGCGCGGGTGAACAACGGCGTGGGCGCGGTGATCGTCGAGGTGCCGCGCGATGAGGTGTTCAAGGCCACGCGTGAATTGTCGCGGCGCTCGCTGCTCTTCGCGGTGGGTGTGGTGTCGTTGGCGCTGGTGCTCGCCGTGTTGCTCGGCCGGCGCGTGACGCGGCCGCTGCGTGAGCTGCAGGAGACGCTGCTGGTGATCTCCCGCGGCAACTTCGGCGTCGAAGTGCCGGTCGATGGCCCCGCAGAGATTCGTTCTGTGGGCACCGCGCTCAACGAGATGAGCCGCGAGCTGGTGCGGCGCAATGAGCAGCTGCAGACCACCAATGCGCAGTTGGTTCAGTCCGAGAAGCTGTCCGCGGTCGGTGAGTTGGCGGCGAGCGTCGCGCACGAAGTGAAGAACCCGATGGTCGGCATCGTGGGCTTCGCGCAGCTCGGCCAGGAGTCCACCGAGCACGCCGAGATGCAGGAGTACTTCAAGCTCATCGAGCAGGACGCGTTCCGCGCGAACAAGATCCTGCAGAACCTGCTCGAGTTCTCACGGCCGCCCGAGATGGAGTTCGAGCAGCTGGGCCCCAATGACGTGGTGCTCGGGGCGATGGCCCTCTGTGTTCACCAGCTGCAGATGCAGGGCGTGAGGGTCGAGACGGCGCTGGCGACAGGCCTCTCGTCGATTCGCGGCAACTCGAACCAGCTG
>CBIHPJ010001132.1:0-1702 GCA_966211295.1 uncultured Myxococcales bacterium
AGAGGGCGGGGTGCCCAGCTCGTACCAGAACGTCGTCTGGTACCCCGCCACGATGCGCTCATCGCCGAGACGAACGATCGCCGCCTTCAACGCGCGATGATCGGCCTCGGGAAGAGCACGATCGATCATCGTGACCAGCGGAGCCTTCACTGCTTGGGCAACGCGAGCGCGTCGTTCAGCGCCACACCTTCGCTGCTCGCCGGAGCGCCCATCTCGAGCACCGCGCTCATCGTCGGCGCGATGTCGATCGGGTGAACCGGCTGCGCGTACACGCCCGGCTTGATGCCCTTGCCCATCATCATGATCGGCACCTCGGCGTCGTAGCTCCACGGACTTCCGTGACCGGTGCCGGCCTTCTCGATCTCACAGAGATGGAAAGGCTTCACGACCATCAGCACGTCGCCGCTGCGCTCAGGATGGAAGCTGTTGGCGAAGTGCTTACCGAGCCCCGCAGGATCGAGCTGCCCCACGTCGTCGCGCGAGATGGCCGCCTGGAAGTCGCCCTGCTTCTGGATCACGCCCGCGGCGAAGCGGCGAACGAGGGCGGCGTCGAGCTTCTTCGTCTCGAGGGCCTTCCAATCCAAATAGACGTCGACCTCGTCGATCGCGAGCACGAGGTTCTGCACGCCGAACTTCTTCTCGAGCTCGTCGTTGAGGGTCTTCTGCACGGCGACCGGCGAGAGGCGCACGCCGTCGAGACCGATCGACGCCCACTCCTCGGGGATGTTGGCTCCGCCGTGATCCGCCGAGAGCACGATCAGCAGGTTCTGCTTTCCGCCCGCGGCCTTCTCTGCCGCGGCGATCAGGTCACCCAGGCTCTTGTCGAGGCGCGCGAGCGCGTCCTGCATCTCCCACGAGGTGGGGCCGTAGAGGTGGAACGTGCGATCGAGCGCCGAGAAGCTCACGCTCAACAGATCGGGCACGTCGTCCTTGCCGAGCTGCTCTCCATCGATCGACGCCTTCGCGAACTCGACCATCACCTCGTTCATCATCGGAGACGACGCGAGCGCGCTGTACGACGCAGGACCCGGCGAGGGCAGGCCACCCGAGAGCGGATGCGGGAACACCTTCGCCATGCCGTACGCGTCAGACTCGAAGGGCCGCTCGTCTTCGCCGAAGTAGTCCTTCTGTGGTCCGAGCAGCTCCCACGACTTGCCGTGGTACCCGTCGGGCAGCTTCTTCTCGTTGAACGCCTTCACCCACGAGGGGAACTCCTTGCGGTACCAGGTGCCGGTGACGAACTTGCCGACCTGCTCGTGGAACCACCACGCGTCGCCGAGCCGTCCCGCCATCGCGACCGCCGAGCGACCCTTGCCGCCGATCGCCACCGACTTGCCACGCAGCTGCGTCGCCTGGCGCAGCTTGTCGCTGATGGTCTCGGCGAGCAGGTTCTGCGGAGAGACATCTTCATTGCCCGGAGGTGCCTCGAGCACCGGATGCGACGCGTCGGCGAAGCAGGGCTCGAGCTTGCCCGTGGTGCGGTTGAAGGCGCGGTTGCCGATCACGCCGTGACGATGGGGCCAGGCTCCGGTGGTGAGCGTGGCGTGGCCGATACAGGTGACCGTCTCCACCTGCTCGTAGCGCGCCGTGGGGTACACCGCACCTTCGTTGAAGAGCCGCGCGAAGCCGAACTTGAAGCGATGGCGGTTGCGCTCCATCACGTCGGTGCCGAGCGAGTCGACGCTGACGAAGAGAGTCAACT
>CBIHPJ010001133.1:0-1695 GCA_966211295.1 uncultured Myxococcales bacterium
CGAGCGGCTGGGCGTCACCGGCCCCGCGCTGCTCAAACGCTTCGGCAACCGCCAGGAGCTGATGCTCAAGGCGCTGCTTCCGCCCGAATCGCCGGCGTGGATGGCGGAGTTCGACAAAGGCCCCGACGATCGCCCCGTAGAAGCGCAGCTTGCAGAACACTTCAGTCGCATTTGGAACTTCTTCGAAGAAGTGGTGCCGTGCGTGTCAGCTCTGCGCGAGAGCGGCGTACCCCACGAGAAGATGTTCGAGGGTAAACGCAACCAGCCGCTCACCGCGATCCGCGTGATCTCGAAGTGGCTCGAGAAGGCGCAGGCGGCGGGGCTGATCGAGACCGCGTCTCCCGAGAGCGCGGCCACCGCCATCCTCGGCGCGCTCCAGACCCGGGCCTTCACCGCGCACATCGCCAAGCTCCAGTACTCGACGCGCAGCAACCGCGAGTACCTCGACGACCTCGTGCAGCTCTTTACCCGCGCGCTCGCTCCTGAAGCGAAAGCGAAGCGGCGAACCGCCTGACCCTCCCCACCTCCCCCACACAGAGAACAGAGACGAACCCCATGACTCGCAAGATCCTCATGCTCACCGTGCTCGCGCTCGCCGCCTGCAAGAAGCCCGACGCTGCCCCCGAGGCCGGCGCCACCAAGCCCAAGGAGATCGCCCTTCCTCCCGTGAAGGTCGAGACCGGCGCCATCGACATTCAGAAGATGCCCCGCTTCCTCACCCTCACCGGCAGCGTGGCCGCTGATCGTCAGTCCGACGTGGCCGCCAACGTCGCCGGGCGCGTGACGAATACGTACGTCGAGCGCGGCATGCCCGTGAAGGCGAACCAGGTGATCGCGGTCGTCGACTCGCGCGCCGCCGGTTTCCAGGTCGCCGCCGCCGTGGCGCAGAGCCAGGCCGCGCAGACGCAGGTGAACCTCGCCAAGCAAGACTGCGATCGCGCCGATCAGCTCTTCGCGCAGGGCGCCATCGCCAAGTCCGAGTTCGAGCGCCTCAAGACCCAGTGCACCGCGCAGCTGTACACGGCGAACGCCGCGCAGGCGAACGCGGACCTCGCGAACAAGTCGGCGAGCGACACCATCATCCGCGCGCCGTTCGACGGCGTCATCAACGAGCGCTTCGTGAACGTCGGCGAGTACGTGCAGCCGCCCACCCGCGTGGTCACCATCATGGCGATCAACCCGGTGCGCGTGACCTTGAGCGTCCCCGAGCAGGCGGTCTCGCTGGTGAAGGAAGGCCAGACCCTCGAGCTGTCGGTCTCGTCGTGGCCGGGCCGCACCTTCCCTGCCACCGTGCGCTTCGTCTCTCCCGCGCTCCGCCAGAACACGCGCGATCTGATCGTCGAGGCCTCGGCGCCGAATGCCGACGGCGCGCTCCGCCCGGGCATGTTCGCCACCGCGCGCGTCGCGGTCGGAGAGGAAGAGCAGCCCACCGTTCCCGTCGCCGCGGTCAAGGTGGAAGGCACCGTGCGCCGCCTCTTCCTCGCGCGCAACGGGCAGGCCTTCGAAGTGGTGGTGCAGACCGGCGTAGAGAAGGACGGCCGCATCGCCGTGCTCGAGCCGCTCGCCGCTGGCGAGAAGGTGATCCTCTCGCCGCCCCCCGGGCTGCGCGACGGCACTTCGATTCACTTACCCTTTTCCGAAAAGAACCCGAATGCCCAGAGCGCCCTATGCAATGGCTAGCAGAGTTGTGGGTCA
>CBIHPJ010001134.1:0-1684 GCA_966211295.1 uncultured Myxococcales bacterium
ACGGCTGCGTCGAGCAGGTTCTGCGTGGCGGTGATGTTGCTCGACTCGTAGTCAGTGGCCTTGCCCCACACGCCTGCCTTCGCGGCGACGTGGATGATCGCGTCGACTCCGCTCGCGGCTTCGAGCGCGACCTTCGGATCCGCGAGATCGCCGCGCACGTGCGTGCAGCCGAGCTTGGTGAGCTCGGGATAGTCGTTGCGAGCGACGGTGCGCACTTCATCACCGCGCGTGCGGAGCATTCGCGCCACGACTCCGCCAACGAAACCGCCTGCGCCCGTAACGAGGACCTTCAAACTCCCTCTCCCTGCGAACGCGGGGAGAGGGCCGGGGAGAGGGGCGAGAGTTTCTTCGCAGCCCACACCGCTAACGCTTCCCTCTCCAACTTCGCATTGTGCCGCCGATCCACCGGCAACTTCCCGAAGTGCAGAAGCGCGGCTGAGATTCCTTCGCTCCCCACGCGCTTCTTCAAGTCAGCGAGCGTCTTCGCTTCCCAATCTGCTTCGAGCCGCGGCTTCACTCCGTCGACCTCGAAGATCACCACGCCGAGCTGCTGACCTCGTTCACCGACACCGACGAACGCCGCGCGCGAAAAGCGTCCTTCCTCTGCCACTGCCTCCACCGGGATCGAGTGCAGCGTGCCGAACTTCGTCTCCACGCGGTGCGCCTTGCGCCCGCAGAACCAGAGCCGGCCCTGCTCGTCGAAGTACCCGCAGTCGCCCATGCGATGCCAGAAACCCTCGGGCACCGAAGCGTCGGGGATCTTCGACTTCGCGTTCGCTTCCTTCGCGCGCTCGCTGTGCGTGTCGTCGTACGCCTTCGTCACGCACGGACCGCGCACGATGATCTCGCCGATCTGTCCAGTGGGCAGCTCGGTGAACTTCGTGAGCGCTTCATCAGTGACCGCGATGATCTTCACCGCGACGTCTGGAGCGAGCACTCCGACGCAGGTGCCTTTCCCTTCGCGCGTACGCGCGGCGGTTTCCGCCACCACCGCGCGCCCATTCATGAACGCGACGGGCAGCGCTTCGGTCGCGCCGTACGGAGTGAAGACGTCACCGTCCGGAAGATGCGCGAGCAGTCGCTCGTGCAACTGCGGCCGCACGGGAGCACCCGCGGTGAGGATTCGCTTCACTCCCTTGAGCGGAGTCTTCAGCGCGAGCGAGAACGGCTCCCATAGCGCGGGGGAGGCGAACGCGCTGGTCGCTCCTTCGAGCGCCGCGAGGATCTTCTCGGGCTGCGCCTTCGCGGGAAAACGGAAGTCCATGTCAGGGAAGACCGCGGTCATTCCCATCGCGACCGAGAACAAGCCGAACGGGAGGAAGCACGCGACGTCCACTTCGCCCGGCTGAATCTTGAACATGTCGCGAATCGCCGTGGCCTGACCGGCGAGCATCGCGTGCGTGTAGAGCACGCCCTTCGGAGCGCCCGTGCTGCCCGAGGTGTAGAGCACCGCGGCGACTTCATCGGGCTTCGGCTCGTGCACGATGTCGAGGGCCTGCACGTTCTCGAGCGACTTCGTCAGCGCGTTGAGTGACTTCGCTCCCGGGAAGAAGCCTCCACCCACGAGCACCGAGGTCTTCACTGAAGCGAAGGCGCCGCGGAAAACGGTGCGGAGCACGTGCGCCTTGAAGATTCCGATCAGTCCCACCGGCCGCTGCTCGCGCACGCACGAGAGGACGTTCTT
>CBIHPJ010001135.1:0-1678 GCA_966211295.1 uncultured Myxococcales bacterium
AGCACCTTGGTGCCGAGCTCCTTCGCGATCTGCAGCGCTTCGTTCGGCTCGAGATCGAGCTCCTGCAGGCGCACGTCGCGGTTCAGGTACTTCTTGTAGAAGTTGAACGTGCCGCCGACCGAATCGTCCGCCACCCAGAAGATCAATCGCCCCTGCGCGAAGTCCTTCACGAAGCCGACGGTGTCGCCCTCCTTCGGCCCGAACATTCCGAAGTTGTAGAGGCGCGCGTGGTTGAGGGCCTTGTCCTCGACCACCAACGAGGTGTGGCCCCACCAGCTCTCGAGCGAATCGCCCGGGCTGAAAGTCACGAGGGTGATGACGAGATCGGCCGGGTTGCTCTGCCCCGTCATCCACGGCGGGAGCGACTGGCCTGCGGTGATCGCGACGATGAGGGGGAGGACGTGAAGCACGCGAGCGGTCTAACGCAGGACGCCCCTCTCCCCAACCGTCCTTCCCTGGGACGCTGCTGCCTCGGCACCGCTTCGCGGCGCCGCGAGACGGCTCGCGCTCCCCGTTTCACAGGGAGAGGGAGTTTATTGCTTGAACCAGCGCTGCTCCGAGGTCTCGGGCTCGCTCGAGGAGGCAGGCTTGCGCTGCGTGAGCTCGACCGGCTCGACGCCCGCGGCCTTGAGCGCACCAGGACCCGCGATCACCGGGCCGGGAGAAACGGGCTCGACCACCACCTTGGGCAACTCTTCAGCCGTGGTGCTGGTCGGAATCGCAGCGCGCACCGTCTCTTCGCTACGGGACTGCTGCTGCTGCGTGAGCTGCATCGGCTGCGGCTGCTGCTGAGCGTTCGCCACCGGGCCCGAGTTCGCGTCGGTGATGTACTGGGTCACCGCCTCGCGAATCACTCCGCCCACGGACTGACCGAGGCGAGTGGCGAGCGCGGTGAGCGCATCAGCCAGTTCCGGGGTCGCGCGGAAAGCCATCGTGCGAATACCCACCATCATCTGGGTGAGCTCCTGGAGCGCCATCGACGGCCGCGCCACGTTGAAGTCACCAGAATCGAGCATCGCGCGAATGCGCCGCGAGAGGTCCTCGCGGGTGTACCAGGCGCCGTCGAGGAAGATCGCTTCGGCGTCGACGTCGATGGGGAATTGGCTCATGAACGCGAACACTATCCCGGAAGTTCCCTTGCGTCCCCGCGTGTTCTCGGGAATGTGTCAGGCGCCTTGGTCCGACTGCTATCGCTCGTTTGCTTGATGGTGGCTGCCACGGCTCCTGCCCAGGAGCCGGCTGATGGCGGACTCTTGCCGCCTGAGCAGCTGCGCGTGCGCGTCATGCCGGAGAAGGTGAAGCTCGGCGAGCCAGCGACCATCGAGATCGTCGTCACGCACGATCCGTCCCAGCGGTACGAGCTCAAAACGCCGAATGATCTCGGCGACTTTGACTACGTCGGCCAGGAGCGAAAGCGCGTCGATGGCAAGAGCCAGTCAACGACGACCATCGAGGTGAAGGTCGCGGCCTTCCAACTCGGAGCGCTCGACACCCCGCAGCTCGAGCTCGAAGTCACCGCGCCCGAGGGCAACGCCACGCTCCCGGTGCCGCGCGCGAAGTTGATCGTCGAGTCGATCCTCCCCGACGACAAGCAGACCAAGGGTGAGAACCTGTACGACGTGAAGCCACCCGAAGAGGTGCCCATTCGGAGCTGGCGTCTGCTCTACGCCCTCGCCGC
>CBIHPJ010001136.1:0-1659 GCA_966211295.1 uncultured Myxococcales bacterium
ACGTCGACGACGCGTCGGGCGTCTCTCAACGCGCCGAGCACCGCTTGCTTCACGTGTCCGTCCACGTCTTCCCTGCGAACGAGCTCGTCGTAGGTGCTCGACTCGTTCGCGTAGATGTTCTGGTACCGGTCCGCGACCATGGGGCGCGCAGGGTATCTCCGCTGAGGTCGCTCTGCGCGCTACTCGATTCCGGCCCACAACACCTTCAGCTGCAGCTTTCCCGAGGCATCGCGGTCGGCTCGTACGGCGCCAATGTGGACCTCGATGAACGCCTGATCATCGCCGCTCAGGGTGATCGTGTTGGGACGCCGGAAGTACCAGCTCAGCGGACGGTTACAGGTCTCGGCCCACGGAGTGTTTCGCGGCAGTTCCACGGTCCAACTGCCTGGCTCGCGTGGCTTCGAGGTGACGTCACCCCACGCTCGTCGAATCGCGTCAGGCGGGCAGCCATTGGCGGCCAGGTAGGCGGAGAAGAACTCGCTCACTTTCTCGGTGTCTTTGTTGGTCGTTGCGACACTCGGCTTCTTCTCGACTGCAGCCTTCAGCATGAGAAACGCTCTCGCGCGTGCCGACCGGCGGCGTCTCGAAAACGCCGAGTCGCCAGTCGCGCCCGAGCTGAAATCAGCACCGACCACTTCGCGCGCATCGCTGAGTCCGAAGTGCGGCGCGGTGAAAGGGTAGAGCGCTGCCCTGATCTCGTTCCTGAAGAACCTCAGGCGGTGCATGCGCGCCTCGATCCCCGCCTCCCAGGGAGAGATCGTGCGCTGGCCCGTGAGATTCCACCGTACGACGTCTGCGAGGATCGGCTCGCCTTCGAGCGGTACCATGCCCGCCTCTTCCTTCTCTCCATCGAGCACGAGGGCGAGCGCCAGCTGCGCTCGAAGCTCCTGCTCGTCGTGCAGGAGCGGGGCTTCACGGAGCGCCTTGCGCGTCGGTTCGAGAAGTTCCTTCCAGAAGTCGGCGGCGAGTATGAGGTCGCCGGCGAAGAGCGCACTCCCGAGGAACTTCCGCGCGAGGGGCTCCCAATCTTCGGGGCGAACGCTGGACGGATGCTCAGCCCAAATCGTGCCAGCGACGAACCAACCCTCGGGCCCTTTCACAAACTCCTGCAGCCTTTCGGGCTTGGCCTTGAACAGACGCAGTGCCAGTGGTGCATGGCTCGCGAAGCTCAGTCGATACAGATCGTCGGCGAGTTCCTCGCTGAGTCGAGGCGCGAAGTCTTCCCCGTCCCCTCGTGCAGCGAAGAGGCCGACCCAGAGCGCTTTCTCGTTCGGCCAGCGACTGACGCATCGACTCCACGGTTCGGGATCGGAGCGGCGTTCGTCGTACTCTCGATCCCACACCGGAGAAGCGTTCGCCGCCTCGCGCGCGCACTCCGCCTGCTCCTTCGTGAGCGACCAGCGCTTGCTGAGGACCTCGACCTGCTGGGCGGATGGAACCTCGTGCAGCAGCGTGCAGGACGACTCGAGTCCCGCCTCTTTCCACTGACGCTCGGTCCGGCAGTCGCCAGCCTGCAGCACGAGGATGAGCGCGACCGAGAGCACGAACGGGAGTGGAGTCGATCTCCCGGGCTCTCGTCGAGCCCATCGCAGGGCCCGGCGCGAAGAACAGCGGGTCTTGGGGGGGCGCCCCCCCGCCCCCCCCCCCCCCCCGGGCGCC
>CBIHPJ010001137.1:0-1654 GCA_966211295.1 uncultured Myxococcales bacterium
CCGTTCCTTTTCCACACTTCGCGCAGCCCGAGAGGAGCGCGAGCAACCACAGCCATTTCATGCGCTCGCTCAAGCCGCCCTCCGGCCTGCACCGTCGGTCGTCGCTCGCTGGCTCACGCGCGCTTCACCGCGTCGCGCCACTTGCCGAGGTGCTGCGCGCGTTCTCCGTCGCTCATCTTCGGTTTGAAGACCTTGTCGGCCTTCCACACCTTGCGCACGTCGTCGGGGCTCTTCCAGAAGCCCACGCCGAGTCCGCCGAGGAACGCGGCGCCGAGCGAAGTGGTCTCCACGTTCTTCGGACGCACCACGTTCGTGCCGAGGATGTCTGCCTGGTACTGCATCAGCAGATCGTTCCGCACCGCGCCGCCGTCCACCTTGAACGCGGGGATGTCCTTGCCGGAGTCGAGCTTCATCGCCTCGGCGAGATCCTGAATCTGCAGCGCCACGCCCTCGAGCACCGCGCGCGCGAGGTGACCCTTGGTGGTGCCGCGATCGATGCCCGCGAAGAGCCCGCGCGCCTCGGGCTGCCAGTGCGGAGCGCCCAGACCCGCGAGGGCAGGCACGAAGACCACGTCGCCCGTGCTCTTCACCGTCTTCGCGAGCGCTTCGACGTCGCTCGCCTTCTTGATCAGCCCCAGTCCGTCGCGCAGCCACTGCACCGCCGCTCCCGCGATGAAGCAGGAGCCCTCGAGTGCGTAGGTGGTCTTGCCGTCGAGCTTCCAACCCACGGTGGTGAGCAGGCCCGCCTTCGACGCGACCGGAGCTTCACCCACGTTCATCAAGAGGAACGCGCCGGTGCCGTACGTGCACTTCGACTCGCCGGGGGAGAAACACGCCTGGCCGAAGAGCGCGGCCTGCTGATCGCCGGCCATGCCCGAGACCGGAATTCCATCGGGGAGCGACTTCATCCCGCGCGTCATCCCGTACACCTCGGCGCTCGCGGCGATGCGCGGGAGCACCGAGCGCGGCACATCGAGCATGCTCAACATCGCCTCGTCCCACTCGAGCGACTGCAAGCCCATCAGCATCGTGCGGCTCGCGTTCGAGACGTCGCTCACGTGCGAGGCGTGGCCGGTCATCTTGTAGACGAGCCAGGTGTCGATGGTGCCGAACGCGAGGTCTCCCGCCTTCGCCGCGTCGCGCGCGCCCTTCACGTTGTCGAGCAGCCACTTCACCTTGGTGCCGGAGAAGTACGGATCGAGCACGAGGCCGGTGGTCTCCTTCACCTTCGCTTCGTGACCGTGCGCCTTGAGCTCGTTGCAGAGGTCGGTGGTGCGGCGGTCCTGCCAGACGATCGCCTTGTGCAGCGGCTTGCCCGTGCCGCGGTTCCACAGGCCGGTGGTCTCGCGCTGATTGGTGATGCCGATCGCCGCGAGGTCAGAGCCCTTGATGCCCGCGCTCTTGAGCGCCTTCGCGATGCACCACTCGGTGGTGGACCAGATCTCGTTCAGGTCGTGCTCCACCCAGCCCGGCTTCGGGAAGAACTGGGTGAACTCTTTCTGGCCGACTCCACAGACCTGGAGCTTCGAGTCGAGCACCGTCGCGCGGCTGCTGGTGGTGCCCTGATCGACCGACAGAACGTAACGCCTGGCCATGTCTCTCTCCTTGGAACGCAGAACCCTGCTGAGGCCGCGCACCGTATGAAGACCACGCG
>CBIHPJ010001138.1:0-1654 GCA_966211295.1 uncultured Myxococcales bacterium
TGCGCATGGACCGAGATCGCTAGCACGCAGGGGCGCGGCTGCCCATCGAGCGAGCTCAATCCAGAGACGGTTCGCGCGTGTCGGTGAGTGCTTGCCGCTTTTGCCCCAATCAGGCAATCACACGCTTTCGCCTTTCCGCGAGAAGGAGCTGCCCGTGCCGTCGAAGAAGCGCGACTTTCTGAAGTTCACTGACCTCTCGCTCGACGAGCACCTGGGCTTGTTCCGCCGCGCGTCCGTGCTCAAGCAGGCGCGCCGCGAGCGCCGCGCAGTCACCACGATGACGGGCCGCACGCTCACCATGATCTTCGAGAAGGCGTCCACGCGAACGCGCCTCTCGTTCGAAGCGGCGATGCTGCAGCTCGGTGGTTCGTGCATCGATCTCTCGGCCGCGAACTCGCAGATGTCGCGCGGTGAGCCGCTCGCCGACACCGCGCGCGTCACCGGCCGCTACTGCGACGTGGTGATGATGCGTACGTTCGCCGACTCGCGCATCGAGGAGTTCGCCGCGAGCTGCGAAGTGCCGGTGATCAACGGCCTCACCGACGGCGGTCACCCGGTGCAGATCCTCACCGACCTCTTCACCATCGAAGAGAAGATGGGCTCGGTGAAGGGCAAGACGCTGGCCTTCGTCGGAGACACCGCCAGCAACATGGGCCGCAGCTTCACCCGCGCCGCGCCGATCTTCGGTTACCAGCTCAAGCTCGCTTCGCCCAAGGGCTACCACCCGGCGGACGACGTGGTGGTGCCGGCGAAGGGCTTCGTGCAGCTCTTGTCTGATCCGAAGCAGGCCGTCGAGGGCGCCGACGTGGTGATCACCGACGTGTGGACCTCGATGGGCCAGGAGGCCGAGTCGAAGAAGCGCCTCGAAGATCTCGGCGGCTACCAGGTGAACCCCGAGTTGATGAAGCTCGCGGCGAGCCACGCGGTGTTCCTGCACTGCCTGCCTGCGCACCGCGAAGAAGAGGTGACCGCGAGCGTGATCGACGGTCCGCAGTCCGTGGTGTGGGACGAGGCCGAGAACCGGCTCCACGTGCAGAAGGCGCTGATGGAGTACCTGGTGCTCGAGAACGAGCGCCGTCAGTCCGCGCTCCGTTGATTCGAACGAAGGAGCGCGACTTCGCTCCGTGAATCAACGTGTCGCGCGGGAGAGGGCGAATCAACGAGCGCCAGGACGCAGTGATCAGCTGATCAGCTGATCAGCTTGTCGATCATCGCTCGCGGCATGTGGCCGACGAGCGAGCCGATCGGTCTCCCATTTCTGAACGCGATCAGCGTGGGCACCGAGCGCACGCCGAAGCGCTGCGCCACGAGCTGCTGCTCATCGACGTCGATGCTGAGCACGAGCAGGTCTTTCCGCTCATCGGCGATCGCGTCGATGGTGGGCTGCATCGCGCGGCACGGAGGGCACCAGGTGCCCGTGAACTTCACCAACACCAGCGGCGCTGACTTCAGATCAGCATCGAAGTGAGCGTCATCGGTGTCGCGTTGTCTCTCGTGTGGGGTCATGCGGAGGAGTGCCCGCGGCTCCCTCGAGTGTGTCACGCAGCTTTTGCCGCGCACGCTTGAGTCGTCCGCGGACTGCGTCGTGCGAGAGGCCGAACTGTTCTGCGAGCTCGACACCGTCGAACCCTTCCGCCGACAGCAGGAACAACAA
>CBIHPJ010001139.1:0-1617 GCA_966211295.1 uncultured Myxococcales bacterium
CTGGTGCTGGTGAGCCAGGGCGCCGATGGCTAGGTGGCGAACGATCGCTACACCATGGTTGGCACCATCACCTCGAGCAGCGCGGAGCTGGATGCGAACACGGTGGTGATGCCGCTGGCCGAGGCGCAGAGCTTCTTCGCGCTCGGTGAAGGCGTGCATCAGGTGGTGGTGAAGCTGCCCACGTACGCCGAAGACGTCTCTCCCGAGGTGAACACGCTGCGCGCGGCGCTCGATCTCAAGTCACTCGAGGCGCTCTCGTGGAGCGAGATGCTCCCGCAGCTGAAGGCCTCGATGGATCAGAAGCGAAAGAACTCCGTGGGCATGGACTTCATCATCTTCCTGATCGTCGGCCTCGGCGTGTTCAACGCGATGACCATGTCGGTCTTCGAGCGCACGCACGAGCTCGGAGTGCTCGCTTCCCTCGGCACCAGGCCGCGCCGCTTGCTCGGCATGATCCTCTTCGAGGCGCTGTGGCAGGCGGGCATCGCCTTCGTGATCGGAGTCGCGATCGCCTGCGCGGTCCTCTACGGCATCGGCACCTCTGACTTGAGTACCATGGCCAAGGGCGACGTGATGGGCGTGCGCATGCCCAGCCACCTCGAGCTCTCCCTCTTCCCCGCATCGCTCAAGGGAGCAGCGCTCACCGCGTTCCTCACGGCGATCGTCGGCGCGCTGATCCCCGCGTTCCGCGCGGCGCGCCTGAAACCCGTCGAAGCGCTGAGGCACACATGAGCGGCTCACTGTCATTGGGTTGGCGCAACATCTGGCGCAACAAGCGCCGCACTCTGATCAGCATGAGCGCGATCGGCTTCGGGTTGCTCCTCGTCATTTTCTATTCCGGCCTGGTGGGCGGAATGATGGGCGACGCGAAGAACCAGCTCGACAACGGCGGCATGGGTCACGTCGAGCTCTTCGCGGACGGCTTCCGCACGAAGCACGACGTGGGCCTCGCGATGAACGACGTGGAGGGATTGCGGCAAAAGCTGCAGCTCCCCGCGGGTTCAGAGGTCGGCTCGCGCGTGCTCGCCCGGGGACTCGCCACCAGCGCGCGCGGGAACGAGCCCGTGCAGCTCTTCGGCGTGAACTTCGACGACGAGAAGCTGCTCTCTGCGCACTTGCGTCAAGTGAAGACCGGCGAGCTGCCCGCGGCAGGTGACGCGCAGGGCGTGCTCATCGGTGAAGAGCTCGCCGAGCGGCTCGCGCTGAAGGTGGGATCCAAGGTGCGGCTCATGGTCGCGAAGAGCGACGGAGAGATGGGCGCGGATCTCTTCCGCGTGCGCGGCATCTTCCACTCGCTCGCGCCCTCCATCGGACAGCGGCAGGTCTACGTCTCGCAGCCCGCCGCGCGTACGTTGCTCGGGCTGGAGAGCGGCGCGCATCAGCTGGTGATTCAGCTCGCGGATCCCACGCAGGCCGACGCGGTGGCCGCGAAGATCAAGAGCACCATGCGTCCCGGCGTCGAGGTGATGACGTGGGGCGAGCTGCTCCCGGTGCTCCGCCGCATGGAGGCCCTGATGGACAACGTGGTCTTCATGATGGCGGCGTTCGTGTACCTGCTCGTCGGCCTCGGCGTGCTCAACACCATGTTGATGTCGGTGCTCGAGCGCACGCGCGAGT
>CBIHPJ010001140.1:0-1613 GCA_966211295.1 uncultured Myxococcales bacterium
TGCTCCAGCTCGTGGTTGCTGCATGCCTCGCCCTCGCAGACGGCGGAGCAGGACAGGAACTCGCGTCTGATCCGTACGCGAGTCCCACCACCGATGCAGGAGTGATCTCCTCCGACGCTCCGGTGGTGAGCAATCTTCCGCCGCCTCCGGGCGCGGAGAATTCGGTCGCGGAGCCGTTGCCGCCCGCGATCGAAACCGAAAAGCGCGACAGCCGCGCGGAGTTCGTGAAGGGCGAGCTCTCGATGTACCTGGGCAGCGATCGCCTCACCGTGAAGAACACGCGCATCGGCGTGTCCGCGGGTGTCGATCGTTTCGAAGACGCCTACTACGCGCTGGTCGAGCCGATGGTCGATCTGCGCTTCCTCGACTCGAAGCTCGGCATCGGCATCGGCGTTCCGCTCCGCATCGAGATCGTCAACTTCAAGTACGCCAACCTCGTGCAGAACGCGGGGCGTCTGCGCGTGGAGGACTACGACACCTTCCACGACTTCGGCCGCATCCTCAAATACGTCACGTTCGGGCGGAAGGAAGACTCGGTCTACATCAGCGCGGGTCAGCGCTACGCCTCGTCGGTCGGGCACGGCGCGATCACCCGGCGCTACTCGCCCAGCATCAACGTCGACTACCCGCGCGCCTCGGCGCAGGTCGACATGTACAACGAGTACGGCGGCTTCGAGCTGATGACCAACGACGTGCTCGAGTGGAACCAGCTCTCGGGCCTCGCATTCTTGAAGCCGCTCTCGTTCTTCAAGCCGCAGAACCTGCTGGCGAAGACCTTCTCCATCGGAGTGACGGGCGGTCTCGACTGGCGCGCGCCCTACCAGCTCTCGATGGACGCCTCGATGTCGCGCGTGGGCCCTGATGGGCGGCCGCTCACCACCGAGCTGCGCGCGGCGGGTCTGATCGGCTTCGACGCCGAAGTGAAAATCGTGAAGACCGAGAACGTCGATCTGAAGCCGTACCTCGACTACTCGATGCTGCTCGGCGGTGATGGTGGCTTCACCGCGGGCATGCTCGGTCGCTTCAACGTGCGCGCGAAGGACACCGTCCACGCGTTCCGGGTGGTGGTCGAAGCGCGCTACCTCGGCAATCGGTACGCCCCGAGCTACTTCGACACCTTCTACGAGGTCGATCGGTTCGCGTACTTGAACCAGGACCACCGCGCGGATTCGGGCGTGGGACCGGGTCAGTACATCCCCAAGTACCGCTTCCTCCTCGAGCAGGGACTGACGCAGCGCTTCGGCTACTACGTGGAAGGCAGTTGGGGCGTGCGCAACGTGATCGGCCTCACCTTCGCGCTCGAGGGCACCAGCGCGATCAAGCCCGCGGTGAACTTCGTGGCGCATCTCGAGCTGCCGTTCTTCAGCTTCTTCCAGCTGTTCGGCAGCTACTACCTGCGTGGCGTGGAGTCGTTCGCCGAGTTGGGAGAGAAGAACGCGAACGGCGTGATCGGACTCTTCGGAGACAAGTCGATCGCGTTCGCCGGAGCGCGCCTCAAGATCCTCCCGTTCCTCTTCTTGAACGGGCGCGTCTACAAGACGTTCCGGGTGAACTCGGATCTCGGCCGCTTCGACAACCAGTTCGGCTTCGTGGCGGATCTGGAGATTGGCTAC
>CBIHPJ010001141.1:0-1611 GCA_966211295.1 uncultured Myxococcales bacterium
GTGCGGCCCTGCGCGAGCTCCTGCATCTTCTCGTTGTCCATCTTGCGGCCTTCGGCGGCGAGCGAGACGAAGCGGTTGTACGAGGCGAAGAGATCGGTGTCCCACTGCTTCGCTTCGTCCTCGGTGAACTTGCGCGCGGCGATCAGCATGTCGGCGTGCTCGCCCACCTTGAAGGTCTCGTTGTTGAGCGCGAGCTTGTCGTAGAGGCCGCCGAGGTTCGGCACCACGGTGTAGATGCCGATGGAGCCGGTGGCGGTGGTGGGCTGCGCGACGATCGCGGTCGCATCCATCGAGACCCAGTAGCCACCTGAAGCGGCCACGTCGCTCATGCTCACGATCACCGGCTTCTTCGCCTTGGCGCGCGCGACCTCGCGACGCACGTAGTCGCAGCCGAGACCCGCACCACCAGGAGAGTCGACGCGGAAGATGATCGCCTTCACGTCGTCATCGTCGGCCGCCTTGCGCAGCGCCTTGATCACCGGATCAGAGCCCTGGTTCGAGTCGCCTCCGAAGGGATCATCGCTGCCCTTGCCCGAGACGATCAGGCCCACCGAGTAGATCAACGCGATGGTGTGCTTGCCCTCTTCGAGGCCGGCCTCGCTCGGCTCGACGTTGCGGTAACGATTGGCCGACACGAAGTGCAGCTTGGCCTTCTCGTCCACGCCGAGCTTGGTGCGCAGCAGCGCCTCGACCTCGTCCTGGTAACCGAGCTGATCGATCAGCTTGTTCTCGAGCGCCCAGTCGGACTTGGTGCGGCCCTGCTCGATGAGCTCCTTCACCTTCGCGACCTCGAGCTTGCGGAAGCTCGCGACCGATTCGACGAAGTGCGAGTAGGTGACGTCCATGTTGAAGCGGATCATCTCCTTCACCGGCTCGGTGAACGCGGTGCGGCCCGTCTGCTCGCCGGAGACCGACTTGTACTTTCCGTAGCGGAAGTACTGCACCTCGATGCCGAGCTTCTCGAGCAGGCCCGGGTAGTGGCTGATGTCGGTGGCGAGGCCGTTGAACTCGAACCACGAGTCCTTCGGCATCACGATCACGTCGGCGGCGAGCGCGAGCGCGTATTCCTTCTCGGAGAGCTGCTCGCTGAAGGCCACCACGAACTTGCCGCTCTTCTTGAACGTCACGAGCGCGTCGCGGAGCTCTTCGATCTTCGCCCAGCCGGTGCCGTCCATCATCCCCATCTCGAGGAAGACGCCCTTGATGCGCTTGTCGGCCGCGGCCTTCTCCAGGTTGAACACGTGCTGGCGCACGGTGACCGGAGAGCCGCCGAAGAGATCGTCGAGACCGCTCGAGCGCACGTACTCGGGCGTGCCGCCGAAGAGCTTCATGCGGAGGATCGATTGATCTTCCACGGAGCCCGCGCTCGCCCCACCTTCACCTCCACTGATCGCGGCGAGCACCACGATGCCCGCGAAGCCGAGGATCAAGAAGCCGAAGCAACCGAGCGCGAGGATGAGTCCCGCTCCGACGTTGGGCTTCTTCGGCGGAGGGACGGGCGGCTGATACGGGGTCTGGGGCGGCTGAGGAGGAGGAGGCGCGTTCGGATCCATCATGGAGCGCTACGCGTAATCCTCGGGGCGCTCGGTGTCGAAGAAGAAGTATGAGGGC
>CBIHPJ010001142.1:0-1608 GCA_966211295.1 uncultured Myxococcales bacterium
GGGCGTGACCAGCGCACTGCGGGGGGCGAAGCTGCCATTGAGCGCCCACTCCAGCTGGTAAGCCGCCTGGGTGTACATGCCACCGTCGGGAAGCGAGGCGGTGTAGGGGCAGGCCATCACCGCGTCGCTCGTCACTGCTTCGACGGCGACCCACAAGTAGACGTCGGTGGTCCCACACCACGCTTCGTAGTGGCCGCTGAGGCCGTCGAACGCAGCGCAGTCCTTCATCGGGTGCGTGGACAGGGCCGAGGTGTCGAGCGCATTGCAGGCCGCGCGCGCCGTGACGTTGTTGAAGTCGCCCCTCCCGCACAGCGCGGCGCCGACCGGCGGGCGTGGGCAAACCACGAGCGCGGGCAAGATGCGCACGCAGCCGCCGTCGGTCGCGGAAGTCCCTGCGTCGGAGACCATCCCCGCGTCGGAGACCATCCCTGCGTCGGAGGTCATCCCTCCATCGACGCCGGCATCTCTGGTTTCGGTGGGACCTGCGTCGCGGCCCGCGTCGGAGCCTCCGTCGGCACCGCCCTCGGCGCCTACGCAGATGCCGAGGTTGCAGCTCTGATTGCCGAAGCAGGTCGTGCAGACGTTGCCGCCCTGCCCGCAGTTCGCGGACGAGGGCAGCTGGCAGACGCCGCTCGAGTCACAACAGCCACCCGCGCAGTTGCTCGGACCACACGCGTCCGGCCTGGGCCCGCCGCACGCCCAGAGGACGGACAACGCTGCGCACAGAAAGAACCGCGCGTCCGCGCGCACCTGACGTGGCGGCTCGAAGAGGTTCGCGGCGCGTGGCAGGGAAACGGCGGCAGGGCTCGAGGTCAGTCTTCTGGGCATACGCCCCAGACAGGCGCAGATCCCAAAGCGCGCACGACAGACCGCAACCGGATTGCAAGTGCTGGATACTCCTCGAGGTAGCGTCACCCAAGAACGCGCGCGATCTCTTTCGCGTTCACCGGATCAATCACGCCGCGATCAGTGAGCATCGAGCTGATCAAGTCTGCCGGCGTGACGTCGAACGACGGATTGAACGCCTTGGTCTCGACGGGACACGTGCGGTCGGCGCCCCAATCGGTCACTTCACTCTGCGAGCGCTCCTCGATCGGAATCTGAGCGCCGCTCGGAATCGAGAGATCGAACGTCGACCGCGGAGCAGCCACCACCATCTTCAGCCTGTGATGCTTCGCGGCGACCGCCACTCCGTAGGTTCCGATCTTGTTCGCCGCGTCACCGTTCGCCGCGATGCGATCCGCGCCGGTGAGGCAAAGCTGAATCTTTCCCGCACGCATCAGCGACGGCGCCATGTTGTCGCAGATCAACGTGTGCGGAACGCCGGCCTGCGCGAGCTCCCATGCCGTGAGCCGCGCGCCCTGCAACCGCGGCCGCGTCTCATCGACGTACACGTGGAACTTCACGCCGCGCTCATGCGCCACGAAGATCGGAGAGAGCCCGGTGCCCCACCCGCCCGTCGCGAGCGCGCCTGCGTTGCAGTGGGTGAGCACGCCCATTCCGTCGCTGATCAACTTCGCGCCGTCTTCACCGATGCGCCGATTTCCGGCCGCGTCTTCCGCGTGCAGCCGGCGCGCGATGTCGAGCAGCGCTCCCGTGTCCGCACCT
>CBIHPJ010001143.1:0-1605 GCA_966211295.1 uncultured Myxococcales bacterium
GGCCGCAAGCTCAACTTCAGCGTGAACCAGCCCATCGTGAAGGCGCACCTCACGGGGTGATCCGGAGGTTGGTAGCGCTCCTCGACCAGAGCCAGATCAACGCCTGCGTTGTGAGCGCCGTCCTTCACTGCATCGAAGAACATCTCGGGGCTCACGCGCGCGGAGCAGCTCGCGGTGCAGAGCACCCCGCCCGGCTTCAAGACGGCCAGCGCCTGGCGATTGAGTGACGCGTAGCCACCGAGCGCGCTCTCCACGGCCTTCTGGCTCTTCGCGAAAGCCGGAGGGTCCAGGATGATCAGATCGAACTTCCGACCCTCTTTCTTGAACGAGTCGAGGAGCTCGAACGCGTCGGCGGCGAGGAAGTCGTGCTGGCTGGCGTTGAGGCCGTTGAGCGTGAAGTTCTCGCGCGCGAGCGCGATCGCGTCGGCGTCTTGATCCACCGAGAAGACGCTCTTCGCTCCACCCAGCGCGGCGTTCACCGAGAAGCCGCCGCTGAAGCAGAAGCAGTTGAGCACCTCGAGGTCCTTCGAGATGCGGCGCACGAGGTGCCGGTTCTCCCGCTGATCGAGGAAGAAGCCGGTCTTCTGGCCCGTGTAGACGTCGACGAGGAACTTCGCGTTGCGCTCGGTGATGGTGAGCGGCTGAGGAGGACTGACTCCCGCGAGCACCTTGCCGTTACCCTTCTCTGAATCGACGTCGGCGTCGTCGCGGCCCACTTCGTCGCGACCGAGCACGCCTTTCAAACCAGGAACGGCCTGCTCCAGCGCCTCGACGATCAGCGGCCGGTGCGGCGTCAGTCCCGCGGAGTACAGCTTCAGGACCGCGAAGCCCGCGTAGAGATCGACGATCACGCCGGGCAGACCGTCGCCCTCTCCGTGAATGAGGCGGTAGGCGTCGGTGCCGTTGAAGTCGATCAGGTGCTGGCGCGAGTCGTACGCGGCCTTCACGCGGCGCGCGAAGAACTCGGCGTCGATCGTCTCGTGCGGATCGGTGGTGAGCACGCGCACCGCGATCGCGGAGAGCGGATCCCAGTAGCCGCGGCCGGCGAAGCGGCCTTCATCGGTGAGATCGACGACGCTGCCGATCGGAATCCGGGGCGGAGTCTCGATCGCCTTCTTGAACACCCACGGGTGGCCCGCGCGAATGTGGCGGCCGAGGCCGGGCTTCACGGGGACTTTGACGAGATGGCTCATGATTTCTTCCGACTCCCTGGGTCGCTCCGCCTCGGCAAATCCTCCGCTGCGCTTCGGATTCGCACGCCTCGCGTGACAACCGCTCGACCGGCTGCGCTCCGTCGGCTCCGCATGATCGCATCGGCGATCTCTCCGAAGCCTTTGCCCTCGCGCGCGCGGGTGATGAACGCGGGCTTGTGCTCGAGGTCTTCGAGCACGTCGCGCACGTTGGCCACTCCGATCGAGAGCGGAAACGCACCGAACATCGGCGCGTCGTTGAAGGAGTCGCCGACGTACGCGTAGCGGCGCTCGTTGGAACGCACCGACTTCTTCCATTCCACCAGCACGAAGCGCTTCACCGCGGAGAGCTTGTCGAAGTTGCCCAGCCAGCAGTTCACGTGCACCGAGCTGCGCACCGCGTTCACGCCGCGCT
>CBIHPJ010001144.1:0-1604 GCA_966211295.1 uncultured Myxococcales bacterium
GGAGTGTCCTCGAGCCGCGTGTGCGAAATACCCGGTGAGCTCATCGCGAAGAGCATCGCGGTCGGCACCACCGCCGCCATCTCCGCCGCGTCGTGCAGCGGCCCCGAGGGCAGCTCAGGAGCGGAGCCCACCACTTCCTTCAGCGACTTGCTCACGAAGCCCATCAAGGTCTCGTCGAACAGGCGCGGCGTGATGTGCAACAGCGAGCTCCACTTCACCTTCACCTTGAACTTCTTCGCCGCCTTCTCCGACGCCTTGATCGCGTCGGTGTGCATCTTCTTGAGCACCTTCGCGTCGAGCGCGCGCAGATCGATCGAGATCTCCGTCGAGCCGGGAACAGCGGTCACGAAGTTCGGCTCCACCTTCACCACGCCGCACGTCGCCACCACGCGATCGCGCGGCGTCTTGCCCGAGTACTTGACGCTGATCTCCCGGCACGCGAGGGCGAACTCCGCGGCGGCGAGAAAGGCGTCCTGACGCAGGTGAATCGGCGCCGCACCCGAGTGCGCGGCCTGCCCGATGAAGCGCAAGTTGTGTCGCTCCACGCCCATGGTGCCGAGGACCACGCCCGCGGGCTTCTTCATCGACTCCAGCACCGGGCCCTGCTCGATGTGCAGCTCGAGGTACGCGACTGCATCGAGCTTCTGGAAGTAGTCCTCAGCGGTCTTCAGCTGGTCGAGCTCGATTCCGTTCTCCTTCAGCGCGTCGGGGAGCTTGATGCCGTTGCGATCCACCAGGTGCGCGAGCTCCTTCTGCGCGTCCAGGGCTCCCGCGGAAGCAGCGGAGCCCATCAGGCTGCGGCCGAAGCGCGCGCCTTCTTCATCCGCCCAGTCCACGAGGTGAATGGTGAGCTCCGGAGTGCCCTTCGCCTTCGCGCGCCGCAGCACCTCGAGGCCCGCGATCACGCCGAGGCAACCGTCGAGCCAGCCGCCTCCCGGCACGGAGTCGAGATGACTTCCGATCACCAGGCTCTTCTTCGACTTGCCCGGCATCGTCGCCCACAAGTTTCCGGCGCCGTCACGCGAGGTACTGAGGCCGAGCTCGTTCTTCAGCGTGTCGACGAACCACTGGCGCGCCGTGCGCCACACCGGACCCCAGGCCACGCGCTGCGCTCCACGTTCGTCGGAGGTGAGGGTCGCGAACTCCTTCAGATCAGCGATCACGCGCGTCGAGTCGGGCTTCATGAACGCGGAACATTGCAGATGCGCGCGGTAGAACAACCCTCATGCCGTCGTGGCACGTCTACATGGTGCGGTGCGCCGATGATTCGCTCTACACAGGGAGCACCAATGATCTGGTGAAGCGCGTGGCAGCGCACAATGCGGGGAAGGGCGCGCGGTACACGCGCTCCCGCGGGCCCGTGGAGATGGTGTGGAGCGTCAGAGTCAAAGACAAGTCGGCGGCGCTCTCGCGTGAGTACCGCGTGAAGCAGCTCTCTCGGGAAGAGAAGTTGGCTCTCGTGAAGAGGAAGAAGCGCCGCCCCTCACCCCGACCCTCTCCCCGCTGACGCAGGGAGAGGGAGCACTCCACCCACCCGAACGTCAAAACGGGGTGGGAACTCCTGACTCCCGGCGGTGACATCGGCGGGGGAGGCTGTGACACAA
>CBIHPJ010001145.1:0-1603 GCA_966211295.1 uncultured Myxococcales bacterium
GGTCGAGGTGAACGTCGAGACCGGAGTCGTCTCGGTGACCGCCGAAGGTCACGCCCAGGTCAACCTCGAGACCGAGCGCACCGCGGTGGTCGACAACACGCTCGCCGGTGATCGAGAGCGCCACCTGCGCGACGCCGCCAAGCAGTCACTCGAGCGCGAGGCCAAGGCTGAAGAAGAGGCGCTGCGCCGCAAGGTGACCGAGCAGCTCGAAGGCAAACTGCGCGATCTCAAGGAAGAGCTCGACGGCGCGGTCAATCGCGTCACGGGCACCGCGCTCAAGCAGCGCGCCGCTGAACTGGGGCAGGTCGAAGAGGTCCACGAAGAGCAGAACGGCAGCATCACCATCAAGGTTCGCGTCTAAATCCCCGTGTCCGTCTCCATCCCCGAAGAGAAACTCCCTGCAGAGCTCAGCGCGTTTTCAGCCGTGGAAGCGGCGTACCCCGCTGAGCTCGCGCGCATCACCGACTCACTCCGCCGTGGCCTCCCTGTGCTGGTCGAGGCTGAGAAGGAGCTGACGCCGTATCTCTACAAGTGTGTCCGCGATCGCCTGAAGAAGGAGACGCCGCCGCGCCAGTTCCTCTATCTCGACGGCCGCCCCATCAACGACATGCCTCCGCCGCAGCCGGGCATGGGGCTGGTGGCGACCATCCTCTATTACCTGCGTGAGGCGGTGCGTGGCGCAGTCGCCGATCGCATCCTCGTGCTCCCGCACCTCGACCTGCTCACCACCTCGGTGGGCGGACTGACGAGCGAGGCGCGCGAGGTGATCCCGCTCCTCTATGAGAACCCTGAGCTCTGCTTCATGGGCTTCAAGGATCCTTCGTTCCCGCTGCCCAAGGTGATCGAGAACCTCTTCCCGCGTCGCGAGTCGCTGCTCGGTGTGCCGCGCGATCGTCTGGGTCAGCTCGTCACGCAGCGCGAGAGCCGCAAGCTCTCCTCCGATCGCACCCTCAAGCCGTACCAGCTCTACAAGAGCGTCTCGGGTGTGAACGCGGTGCGCATGCGCCGGCTGCTCAGCACCCTCACCGGTGAGGACTACGCGAAGGACACCAAGCCCGCGTACCACCAGCTGCGGCAGGCGACGCTGGTGGGGCAGCTCACCTTGCCCGACGTCGATCTCCATCGCGACATCGGCGGCTACAAGAAGGTGAAGGAACGCCTCAACAAGGAGATCCTCGACGTGCTCGCGCTCAAGGACATGAGCGACGACGAGAACGCGATGAAGCGGATCGAAGGCCTGATCCCGCGCGGCATGATCTTCTGGGGGCCTCCCGGCACCGGTAAGACGCTCTTCGCGAAGGCGATGGCCACGGCGCTCGGCGCGGCGGTCACCATCGTCTCGGGGCCCGAGCTCAAGTCGAAGTGGGTCGGCGAGTCCGAAGAGAATCTGCGCCAGGTCTTCACGCGCGCGCGCCAGGCGGCGCCTGCGATCATCGTGTTCGACGAGCTCGATTCCTTCGCGACGGCGCGTGGCACGTACCAGGGCAGCGGCGTGGAGCACTCGATGGTGAACCAGCTGCTCACCGAGATGGACGGCTTCCGCAAGGACGAGCTCGTCTTCGTGGTGGGCACCACGAACTTCGTCGAGTCACTCGATCCCGCG
>CBIHPJ010001146.1:0-1598 GCA_966211295.1 uncultured Myxococcales bacterium
CCCTCTCTGCCAACGTGAGTGAGACAGCGATCCCGGTGAAATTTACTGTCGAGGGCGATGGAGTCGTCTCGCATGTGTCGGTCTACCAATCGTAGTCGTCGAGTTGTTGTCGTTGTTCCCGCCGGAGCGAAGCGGAGGCGGCTCTGTGGGCCGGAGTCCCGATGAGCGCTCTGGTGCAAGATGTCGAGGTGACGGCCAAGGCGAAGCGCAGGCGGTTCAGTGCCCAGGAGAAGTTGCGGATCCTTCGGCTGGTCGACGAGACCACCGAGGCGGGTGGCGTCGGCGCGATCTTGCGACGCGAGGGGCTGTACTCGTCTCATCTGACTGAGTGGCGCCGGGCGCGCGCAGCGGGCGAACTCGACGCGCTCGAGCCGAAGAAGCGCGGACGGAAGGCAGCAGAGGTCAACCCGCTCGCGAAGGAAGTCGTCGAGCTGAAGCGTGCGCTGGCGAAGGCGGAGTCGCGCGCGAAGCGGGCAGAGGCGTTGGTGGAGCTCCAAAAAAAAGTGGCCGAACTGCTGGGGAACCCGTTTCCGAAGGAGGACGAGACGCCGTGATGAAGACCATCAAGGAGCTCGGCCCCGAGGTGAGCGTGGCCGCAGCGTGCGACGCGCTCGGGCTTGCGCGGGCGACCTACTACCGGGAGCTCAATCCCATGCACGGGCCGCACAAGGAGAAGCGCTCGCTCAGGGCGCTTCCCGAAGAGGAGCGTCAGGCGGTGCTCGCGGTCCTGCACGAGCCGCGCTTCGAGGACCTGGCACCTGCAGAGATCTACGCCACGCTGCTCGACGAGGGCAGGTACCTCTGCAGCGAGCGAACGATGTACCGCGTGCTCGCGGAGAACCACGAGGTACGCGAGCGTCGGGCGCAGCTGCGGCACCCGAAGTACGCCGCGCCCGAGTTGCTCGCCACCAAGCCGAACCAGCTCTGGAGCTGGGACATCACCAAGCTCCTCGGCCCGACGAAGTGGACGTACTTCTACCTGTACGTCGTCCTCGACGTGTTCAGTCGCTACGTCGTGGGCTGGCTGATCGCCGATGCCGAATCCTCGGCGCTCGCCGAGAAGCTGATCAGCGAGGCGTGCGAGCGCCAGGGCATCGTCGCCGGGCAGCTCACCATCCACGCCGATCGTGGCTCGTCGATGAAGTCGAAGCCGGTGGCGATGCTGCTTGCGGATCTCGGCGTCACGAAGACGCACTCGAGACCCCACGTCTCGAACGACAACCCGTACTCGGAGGCGCAGTTCAAGACGCTCAAGTACCGCCCCGACTTCCCCGAGCGCTTCGGGAGCATTGAGGACGCGCGCGGCTTTCAGGGCGACTTCTTCCGCTGGTACAACAACGAGCATCACCACACCGCTCTCGGGCTGATGACGCCGGCCGACGTGCACTTCGGCCGTGCTCAGGAACGCCGCGCCGCGCGATCGCTGGTGCTCGAAGCCGCCCACCGCGCTCATCCTGAGCGCTTCGTGCTCGGAACCCCAACCCCGCCCGCCTTGCCGACGGCGGCGTGGATCAACAAGCCCAAGTCGGAGAACGGAAGCGTGATCGTTCAAGCCTAAATGCAGCGCACCGGTGTCTCAGTCACGTTGACAGGTTCCG
>CBIHPJ010001147.1:0-1595 GCA_966211295.1 uncultured Myxococcales bacterium
GCTTCAATGTCTCTTCTCCCGGGCCACGGGGGTGGCCCTCCCACTTCAAGTCACAAAATCACTGGCACTGATGAATCGGGCGCGGGCACTGCATTCCCGGACCGGGGTAACAACACAGATCGTCGGGGTAGCGCGGAATCAGGATCCAACGCGGCCGGGCCGGCTGCGCCTGGCGCAGGTGGCCGATGATGTCGAACTCGGCACCACGCAGGTACTTGCACTGCGTCGCGCGCTCTTCGTCGGGATCGTTCTCGTTGCAGTCGGGCTCGAGCTCGGGAACCGCGTCACGGGTGATCAGGTTGATGCGGGTGTGAGCGTTGATGCCCACGGTGCAGCGCGCCTGCTCGGCGTCGGCCTGGAAGGCGACTGACGTCTCGTTGCCCACGAAGGTGCGGCGGACGATCTGGCCCGGCATGATCATTTGATCGCCCATGCCCGCGACGACGGTGCCCGTGCCCACGCGGTAGCGCGCCGGCTTGTCGCAGGTGATCGCGACCTCGATGCCCAGGCCGTAGCCGAGCACGCGAACGGAAGGGTTCTGCGGAATGCCCGCGTCGATCCCCGCATCCACTCCAGCGTCCACGCCTGCATCGATTCCAGCGTCGAGCTCTCCGGCATCGGGATCACCCGCGTCGGGATCCATCATTCCGGCATCGACGCCTGCATCGACGCCTGCATCGATACCAGCGTCGACACCCGCGTCCATGCCCGCATCGGGAGGAGGCGGCGGCACGTAGAGCGGGGCGATCGCGGTCTGAACGCGCAGCGAGAGCTGATCATCGAGACCGAGTGACGCAGGTCCCGGAGGCGCCATCTCGACCACGTACTGACCGAAGCCGCGGAAGGTCGCCTGCTCGCTGCAGATCACTCCGGAGTTCTCTCCGAGGCCGATCACGCAGTTGTGATTGCACACGCGCTCGACCCGATCGGCCTCGGGTTCGGGCGCGTCGAAGCTGCAGGTCGACCACTGCCAGTCCTCGTTCGGCGGCTTGGTCTCGCAGAAGAAGGGCACTTCGCCGTTCGCGTTGAAGTCGCAGTTCTGGAACCTCTGGGGGAAGCGCACGCGGCGCACACGCACCAGCGCAGACTCGAGGCTCTCCATCTTCATGTTGCGGCGGTTGTGACCGCAGAGCGAGTCGGTGAGGAAGGGCGTCGCGGCGTTGTCCTGTCCGCAGGTGCGGGCGTTGAGATCGTACGGCCTCGCGAACTGCAGCCACTTGTTCCACTGATCCTCGGGCAACCGCCGCACGCGCTCCGCCACGGTCCACGAGGGGAAGACGAGCTGCGTGGTCGAGGTGAACTCCTGAATGCCGCCCGAGAGCGTGAAGAGCAGGTCGCCTTCGTCGAGGTTGTCGGGGAAGTTGTAGTTGTAGACGAACATCGACGCGTAGGTGCCGGGCGAGTAGCCGAAGCAGTCCGCGTTGCGGCGGCAGGTCTTCTCCGAGATGTTGCAGCGGCCCATTCCGCCGTCGAGGTTCACCTCGAGTCCGCCGTCGTTCGCGTCGAGCCAGCAGGGCCCCACGGGCTCGCCGGTGCGCACGGTGCCGCCGACCGAGTCAGAAAGCTGCTCGCGCAGGCGACACGCCGAGATGTCG
>CBIHPJ010001148.1:0-1593 GCA_966211295.1 uncultured Myxococcales bacterium
CCACTCGTGGCTGAAGAGCGGGAAGAGGGGCGCGAGCGTGGTGTCGACGATCACGGGCACTCGCTGCTTCGTCTTCTGCTCGTGCGCGCGGAGCGAGCGCATGAGCCCCTCGAAGTCGTGCGGCTGCAGCTCGGGATTCGTCGGCGTCTCGAGGAAGATGGCAGCGGGCTCCGAGCCCAGCCGCGCGACGATGCGATCGATGAGGGTGAGGGAGTCCTTGCCCAGCACCGGCAACGGCGCAGGCTTGAGTCGCTTGCGACCGAGCAGCTCGCTGATGAGCTGGCCCGTGCCGCCGTAACCGTTCTGCGCGTAGAACAGAGTCACCGGCTGCCCGCCGCCCAGCTCGCCCACCGCCTCGAACACCGCCGCTTCGGCGGCGAGGCCCGTGCAGAATGTCAGGCTCTGCTGCACCTCCGGGAAGAGCGCCTGGAGACGCGCGTGGCAGGCCTCGTGGGTCGCCATCGCGAACTTGGTGAAGTCGACGTGCGCGGCGTGCTCGAGCTCGTTGCGCGCATCAGAGGCGATCAGCGCCGACACGGTGCGCTTGCGAATGAGCTGGATGCCCGCGGGCGAGATGCGCGACGGATCGGTGAGGAGCAGCACGCCGCCGTGCTGCACGGGGAAGCACACCGCATCGGCGGCGACCTTGCGGACGTCCTCGCTGAACGGCTTCGCGGTGACGAAGACCGTGAGCACCTCGTTCGAAGGCGCGGGTAGCGAGCCCTCGTGTCGCTCGTGCAGGTCGATGCCGTCCGCACGCAGCTCTGCCTTCTTCTCGTCCGACACGGGCAACTTGTGGTCCGCGTAGACGCGCACCTTCAGCGTGCGGCGCGGCGACTCGATGACCGAGAGCCAGGTCTTGGTGACCGAGGCGAACGAGTACACGCGCGCGGCGTGGGTGCGGGTCTGCACCCAGAGCTCGAAGAGCGTCGAGAGCGGCTGGCCGAGGCGCGCGTAGTCGAACGGCAGGCCGACCTGCGTCAGCACTTCGCGCACGGCGGCGGGCGGGTGAACGTTCTCGGTGGCGATCTTCGAGAGGGCTCCAGCGATGCGCTGCGCGAAGCCCTCGTCGCTGTCGAAGCGCGTGAGGTCGTACGTCGTGGCGCGCGGGTCCCAGTCGTCGGGCAGCGCGCCCTCCGCGAGCAATCGGGGGAGCGCCTGGTCGAGGTGCTTCGCGAAGTCAGGAGGAAGGGTGATGGAGCCGTCGGTCGCCATCGCCTTTCTATATGCCTGTCCTCCGCGACCGTCTCCCTCTCCCTGCGCCAGCGGGGAGCGCGAGCCGTCTCGCGGCGCCGCGAAGCGGTGACGAGGCGCAGCGTCCCCAGAAATGAGGGGCAGGGGTGAGGGACGCAATTCGCGCCTTGAGCTCAGTCGTCGAAGGGCGGCACCGGCTTCGTCTCGCCCACCTTGATGCCGCCGAGATGCGCGAGGACCTTCTTGTAGTTCACGTCGTCGGGCGCGTAGGTGACGAGCGAGTCGCCGATCATTCCGCCCGGGCCTTCTGCGCGCAGCTTCAGCTCGAGCACTCCGTCGGGGCGCATCGTCGCGCTGCCGATCGATTTCTTCTGGCTCGTCATGGAGTGCTCCCCGACT
>CBIHPJ010001149.1:0-1593 GCA_966211295.1 uncultured Myxococcales bacterium
TCGCCGTGGTCCACGCTGTGCTGCATCCCGCGCGCGCGTTTGCGCGGTCGAAACTCTCCCCCCGCCCTGCGAAGCGGGGAGCGGGGCTGGGGTGAGGGGCGCACTTCGCGCAATCAGTCTCGACGTACCTCTGTGTACGCTCGCCCCTCTCCCCGAGCATCACGCACTCTCGAGGTGGCTCTGCACCAGTCGCGCGAGCCACGCGCGGAAACGCGGCACGTCGAAGCCCGGCTCACCCGCATCCTCCAACACCGAGAGCGACAACAGCGCGAGCGCAGGCAACACCACCGAGAAGCACGAGTCCTCGTACGGCGGCATGCGTTTCTTCCCCTCGCGTCGCGCCCGCCGCACCTCGTGCAACGCCTCGGCGATCGGCGTGATGTGCAGCGCCCCTAGCCCAGGCCCATACCCCGCGAGCGAGAGCCACATCAGCGTGCGCGCGCGATCCTTGTCCTTCATCTTCAACGCCACCCGGTCGAGCAACGCGTGAATGCCCTCCACTCCGGGCGCGGCCTGCACGTCTTCATAGAGACCCGACTGGATCGACTCGACCACTCGCTCCACCACCGCGGCGATCAAGCCCTCCCGACTCCCGAAGTGATGGAGCACCGTGGGATGCGAGACGCCCACCGCCTTCGCCACGTCCTGCAGGCGGATGCCGCCGGGGCCAACCTGGCGCAGTTGCTGCTCCGCCGCGTCGAGGATGGAGGCGCGCGCTTCGTCAGAAGACCGGCGCTTTCGAGGATTGCGCATCTGCGCCACGTAGCACCGTCGCCAACCCGTGCCACTATTGACAACATTGTCAGGAGCGTTATGAACAATCTTGTCAGCACGAACGACAAGGAGAACGACGATGCGCTTCGCACCTGGTTACGACTTCGGCAGAGCAGGCATGGAACTGAAGGCGCTGTTGCAGAACCCCGATGATCTCCCGCGCGTGTTCAGCCTCACCGAGGCGCTGCGTGGCACCACTGCCGAGCGAATCCGCGAGGGGTTCCAGGCGACCGAGGCGGGCCGAGCGATGCTCGAGCACGAGCCAGACATCGTGCCGATCCTCAGCAACCGCGAAGCGCTCCGGGCGATGCCGAAGGGTTCACTCGCTCACACCTACCTGGAGTTCGTCGAGAGCGAGGGCATCAGCGCGGAAGGAATTCTCGAGGCCGCGAAGAAGGGCGAGCTCGACGAGATCAAAGACGACGGCTTCAAGTGGCAGCGCGCGCGCATGCGCGACACCCACGATCTCTGGCACGCGGTCACTGGCTACAAGGGAGACGTGCTGGGTGAGCTCTCCTTGCTCGCGTTCATCCTCGGGCAGTTCTGGCACCCGGGCATCGCGCTGGTGGTCGGCGCGGCGTTCGCGAAGGGACTTGCTGCCGAAGGCTCCTGGCTGGTGGCCGAGGGTTACGTGCGCGGCAAGCGCGCCGCGTGGATGGCGTCGCAGCCGTGGGAAGAGTTGTTGCCGCTTCCGATTGAGGAAGTGCGTGCGCGACTCAAGGTGGGCTCGCCTCCGATCTATGAGCCGGCGAGGACTGCTGAGTTGAGGGCACGAGGTGTGATCTAAGGCGCGCAGTGCGCCCCTCTCCCCTGCCCCTC
>CBIHPJ010001150.1:0-1584 GCA_966211295.1 uncultured Myxococcales bacterium
TCACCAACAACGCCGAGCTCCAGGCGATGCGCAGAGTCGGAAGGCTCGCCGCGCGCACCCTCGCGCTCATCGGCAGCAAGCTCGCCGCGGGCATCAGCACCGGCGACATCGATCGCTGGGTTCGCGAAGACACGGCCAAACACGGAGCGAAGCCGAGTCAGCTCGGCTACCACGGCTTTCCCGCCACCGTGTGCACCAGCCGCAACGAGGTGGTGTGCCACGGCGTCCCGCGCGACGACGAGAAGCTCGAGCCGGGCGACATCATCAACGTCGACATCACCAGTGAGCTCAACGGCTGGCACGGCGACACTTCAGCCACCTTCTTCATCGGAGAACCGAGCGTAGAAGCGAAGCACCTCGTCGAGACCACCCGACGTGCGCTGGAGCTCGGAATCGCTGAGGTGAAACCCGGCGCGCATCTCGGAGACATCGGCGCGGCGATCGAAGCGTTCGCGACCAAGAATGGCTGCGGCGTCGTCACTGACTTCGGAGGTCACGGCATCGGCCGGAAGATGCATCTGCCTCCGCACGTGTCGCACGTCGGTGAGCGCGGAGAAGGAATGCTGCTGCGCGAGGGAATGACCTTCACCATCGAGCCCATGCTCACCCTCGGATCTCCGCGCACGCGCGTGCTGGAGGATGGATGGACTTGCGTCACCGCCGACGGGAAATGGTCAGCGCAGTTCGAGCACACCATCCTCGTCACGCGCCGTGGTCACGAGATCCTCACCACACCGCGTAGCCAAGGCTGAGCCCGACCACGATCGCGCCGCCGATCTGACCTTCGACCCTGCTGATTCCCGGGGCGATCATCAGTCCGACGACCACGCCCTTCCGCATCACCTCAGACGGAGTTCGATGCGAGATGGACACCTCGGCGAGCAACGGAACGACGAGCAACTGAGCGACGTACGGTGGAACGTAGGACGCGGTGGCGCCGAAGTAGCCGAGCGCGAGCCCGCCACTCAGGGCCAGCCAGTCCTTCGCCACCCACGTGAAAGTCGCTCCGCCGAGGATGGTGCTGAAGGCGATCTGCGTCGAAATATCGATCAGCGCGCTCACTCCGAAGCGATCGCTGAACATCCGGCCCATCTGCAGCCGCCCCCCGAGCGCCGGAAGCCCTCCGCCAATCGCGTGACTGTAGGTTCCCCCCAGGCCTCCGAAGAACTTCACCCGCGGCGCGTCTCGTTCTTCGACCGAAGCGATCTTCGACTCCCCTTGAACGGAGTCGTTCCCCAGAATCAGCGAGACGATCAGCAGCGGGGCGAGCACGACGAGCGAGTTATACCGCTCCCATGCTGAAGCCCCGCTACCCCTATTACCTCGCCAACGCGCCCGTCTTCGCCAACGAGTCTCTCGAGGTCACCGACAAGTTCACCGGCGCGGTCGCTACCAAGGTCGCGCTCGCTGATGCGAAGGCGATCGACGCGGGCATCGCTGCTGCGAACGACGCGCGCGAGGCGATGGCGAAGGTCCCTCCGTACCAGCGGCGCGATGTGCTCATGCACTGCGCTCGCAGATTTCAGGAACGCTTCGACGAGCTCGCGATGGCGCTCTGCATCGAGGCGGGCAAACCGATCCGCG
>CBIHPJ010001151.1:0-1583 GCA_966211295.1 uncultured Myxococcales bacterium
CCGTTGTACCCGCCGTTGATGCGGTGGGTGATCTCGCTGAAGTTGCCCGAGTCAGCGAGTCCGTTGAGTTCGCGGCGGCTCCAGTACCAACCAGCGATGCGGAACGCGACGTCGGGATCAGCGGCACGCTCGGGGTGGCTCACCAGATCGATCCCGAGATCCTTGCTGGCGGCGGCGTAGTTCGCACGGCCCGTGAGCTGAATGGGACCGCGGCCCTTGAAGCGGCGTCCATCACCCGGCTGCGTGTTGCCGAGATCGCGACGGCCTTCGTACGCGGCGCCGCTGGCGATCTCTTCCATGTAGCGAAGCTCTCCACTCTCGTGCGCGAGCTGCGCGAGGAACGCCGCCTTGCGCGCCGGCGTGTTGATGTGCGCTTCCGCCATCGCGGAGTTGAGGTACGGGAGGTAGTGGCGCGCCTTCTCATCGGAGAGGTTCGGCATGATCGCCTTGAGCTCTCCGGCGGTCAGGCCCACCGAGCCGCCCTTCGCAGGCTTCGTCGGCTCCACGTGTGACGGTGCATCGACCGACGGACCTGAAGAAGAAGGCGCGCTCGGTTTCGGACCGGAGGAGCCGTGGCTCGCAGCATGGGAACCACCCGGCAGATTGATCTGATCACCCGGGTAGATCAGGTCGGGGTTCGCGATCTGCGGATTGGCGGCGATCAGCTCCTGCAGGCTCACACCGTGCTTGCGCGCGATGGCCCACAGCGTGTCGCCTGAGACGACGGTGTGCTCGCCCTGCCGCTTGGTCGCGGGCACCTTGGGCGCAGACAGCGTCGTCTTGCTGAAGTCTCGCAGCGCGCGGCCGCGGCCGGTCGAGAACTCGGAGGCCTTCTTGTGAACGACCTTCTTCTTCTTCGAGGCGTGCTGCGCGTCCGGCGCGAGGTCGATCTCCTGCGCGGCGGCCTTCGCTCCGACTTTCTCGATCTTGAGGCTCATGGCGGCATTCTCACCTGCGCGCACGGCTGCAAACGAGTCGATTGTTGTTCAGTGAGACGTGCGCGTTTCACTCACCTGGAGAATTGAGTGAGCACCACTTGACCGTCGTCGCGCTTCCACTGCACGAGCACGCGGCCGGGGAGCGCGACATCGCCCGAGGAGAGTTAGGCTCCTGTCCGTGGCGTCGCTTTCCTGGTTCGACAGTCTGGAGCCCTCGCTGCGCGAGTGGCTCAGGTCGAAGATGGAGCTCCTCACGCTCGAATCAGGACAGCAGCTCTTCGCGGCGGGCTCGCCGTCCGACTGTCTCTACCTGGTCACGCGTGGAGCGCTCGGCGCGTTCGCCGCGGATCGTCTCGTCGGGCAGGTCGTCGCGGGAGAGACGGTGGGTGAGCTGGGCCTCGTCACCAAGCGTCCGCGCACGGCGTCGGTGAGAGCGTTGCGTGACTCGGCCTTGCTGCGGCTCTCACCCGAGGGATTCGACGCCCTCTGTCGCACGCATCCCGAGGCGGTGCTCGCGTTGGCGCGCGTGGTGCTCGATCGCGCGCAGCGGCCGATTCATCAGCGACTCGCGGCGCACCCGCGGACCATCGCGCTGTTGCCGCAGAACGACGGGCTTCACCTCGACGTCTTCGCGAAGTGGCTTGC
>CBIHPJ010001152.1:0-1580 GCA_966211295.1 uncultured Myxococcales bacterium
AGCCGCAAATGCCCCTCGAGCTGCTGCGCTTCCTGGAGGAGATCGATGTGCGCCTGGCTGTCGCTCCCGAGGCTGACATGCGCGCCCGCGTTGAGGAGCGAGTCGACCTCGACGATCCCATCGCCCAGATTCCGCTCGGTGGAAGGACACGCACAGATGGTCGCCTTCGCTTTGCCGAGTCGCTCGACCTCGGAGCGCTCGAGGTGAATCGCGTGCACGGCGGTGAAGCGCTCATTCAACAATCCCACCGAGTCGATCAACTCGACGGGGCGCTGGCCGTACTCGGCGGAGCACGCGCGAATCTCCGCGGGCTGCTCAGCCACGTGCATGTGCACCGGCCCCTGCTTCCACGAGCGGGCAATCACCTCGAGCCAGCTCTTGGGAACTGCGCGCACCGAGTGCGGAGCGATGCCGACTGAGACCAGCGGATCACCCTTCACCGCGATCGCGAGATCGCTCGTGCGGCGCAGCATCGTGTCGACGTCGGGATCAAGAAAGCGTGCCTGCCGCGGATTCGGATCGACCTGAAAACCCGCGCGCGCGTAGCCGACGCGCAGCAGCACGATACGAAGTCCGACATCGCGAGCGGCGCGCACCACCTGCTTCGCGAGCTCCTGCTCGTCGGAGTACGGTTTTCCGTCGGGCTGGTGATGCACGTAGTGGAACTCGCCCACCGTGGTGATTCCCGAGAGCGCCATCTCGGTGAACGCCTGCTTCGAGACGTCGTAGAGCGCCTGCGGATCGAGCGTGGTGGCGGCGGCGTACATCGCCTCGCGCCAGCTCCAGAAGTCGTCGCGCTCGTGACCGGGAACGAGGAACTCAGTGCGCCCACGAATCGCGCGCTGGAACGCATGCGAGTGGCCGTTCACGAAGCCAGGAAGAAGGAGCTTCCCCGGGAGCTGAACGGTCTTCGCCGCCTTCGTTCCGCTCGGCAGCACGGAGCCGTCGTCCGCCACCACGAGCGCGCGATCGCGATGCAGCACGCCGTCCTGAAACAGCGCCTCGGCCTGGTACGCGGTGCTCATCGGTCACGCAGGGTAATACGGGCGGAGCATCAGGAAGACGATCACTCCCGTCACCGAGACGTAGAGCCAGATCGGATGCAGCCAGCGAGTGACCTTCGTGTGGCGAGTGAACTCCTTCTTCCACGCGAACCAGAACGCACTCAGACAGAGCGGGACGATCACGATGCTGAGCAGCACATGGCTCGCGAGCAGCAGCAGATAGACAGTGCGAATGCCGCCCGTGCCGCCGAACTTCGTGTCGCCGTGCACCGAGTGGTACGCGAGGTAACCCACGAGGAAGCATGCCGACGCCGCGAAGGCTGCGACCATGAAGTAGCGGTGCAGATCAGCGCGCTTCTTCTTGATCGCCACCCAGCCCGCGACGAGCAGTGAGGCCGCGGTCGCGTTGAGACACGCGTTCACTCCGGGGAGGAAGCGCAGGTTCACGTCCGTGCCCTGCATCCCTCCGTGAAACAGAAGCAGCCAGCTCAACAGCGACAACGCAGCGACCGAGATCGTGGCGTTGAAGATGAAGAAGCTGCGATCGCTGGGAGCTGCGGACGCGGAAGACATGGC
>CBIHPJ010001153.1:0-1575 GCA_966211295.1 uncultured Myxococcales bacterium
CCACCGTGCTTGACCTCGGACGACCTCCTCATAGAAGGGGCAGGGGAGAGGGGCGAGCACTTCTCCGCTCCGGCGAGTTCACTTCTCGGCGAGAGCCGAGTTCAGAGGTCGTAGAGCTTCGTAAGCACCCAGTCGAACAGTCGCTGCGGCACCAACGCACGCAGCGTCACGGCGAAGCGCTGAATGAACGGACCCACCAGGTAGCTCGCTCGCGGATTCGATTTCTCGATCGTGCGGACGATCAGTTCCGCGACTTCGTCAGGAGGCGCCGCGGCCTTCTCGTCTTTGTCGATCACCGCCAGCGTGCGCGCGAACGCGGGATACCGGCTCGTCTCCACCGGATGTCCGAAGCGGCGCGCGGCGGTGATGTTGGTGGCGAAGTCACCGGGTTCGATCAGCGACACCTGCACTCCGTCGCGGAACACCTCGAGTCGCAGCGCTCTCGTGAACGCGGTGAGCGCTGCCTTGCTCGCCGAGTAGTACCCCTGAAACGCCATCGGCACGTGGCCCGCGATCGACGAGACGTTCACCACGTGCGCCGTTCCCCGCGCGCGCAAGGCGGGCAGGGCGAGGCGGCAGACGTTCGCGACTCCGAGGAAGTTCGTCTCGAGTTGTGCGCGCCCCGCGTCGAGGCTGGTCTCTTCGATCGATCCCGCGAGCGCGTAGCCAGCGCAGTTCACCACCGCGTCGAGGCGCTGCGACTCGCGCTTGATTCGCTCGAGCACGGTCACCACGTCGGACTCCCTGGTGACGTCGACGTTGGCGGAGAGGAACGGTGGCTTCGGTGAGAGCTGTTCGATGCTTCGACTCACGCCGTAGACCGTCCACCCGCGCGAGTGGAGCAGCGTCGCCGTGGCGTGACCGATACCCGTCGATGCTCCGGTGACCAGCGCGACCCTGGCTGACATGCGCTCTCTTACGGCATCACGACGATGCCGCGCAGCGAAGTCCCCACCGTGTTGGGGAGCACCACCGTGCCCTGCGGCCCGAGACCCATCACGCCGTTGTCCGTCCAGCGCACGAGGCCCGGCGTACCGGTGGCGAGAATGGTCACTTGAGTGGAGCTGTCCACCAGCACCGCGATGAACGAAGCCGCGCCAGAGATGAGGGGGAAGGTCGCGCCCTCGACCCACGTCGCTCCGTTGAAGTCGTAACGGCGAGCTCCGATGCTTCCGCTCGTCTCACCCACGTACAGCGTGTCGGGACCGTTGATGATCGTCGAACGATCGAGCAGCACGAAGTTGCTCGGCGTGCCCGCGGTCGGAAGGCCAGGGAAGTTCACCGACACGCCCGCGGTGCTGGTGGGCAGTCCGGTGCCGATGCCGAAGACGCGCGAGAGCTCGGTGCCGCCGTCGGTGTTCGGGTTGGTGCCGGTGCTGGCGAAGAGCTGACCGCCGATGATCTCCGTCGCGCGGATGTTGGTGACTTGCGAGAAGACGTCCGCGGTCGCGCCGGTGGATCCCTGCACCACGTAGCGCACGCCCGCGACGCCACCTGCGTCCGGAACGTTGTAAGTGCCGCCCAGCCAGTAGCCCGTGCCGTTCGCGCTCGCCGCGCTGCGGATGTTGGATCCCT
>CBIHPJ010001154.1:0-1572 GCA_966211295.1 uncultured Myxococcales bacterium
CAACAACGCTTTGGGCATCCCCTCGCGGTACGACGGCAGGCAGACCACGTTCGCCTGAGCGAGCACCGCCGGCATGTCGGTGCGGTGTCCCCACCACTCGACGATCCCCTCGCGCACCCACTTGTCGAGCTCGGAGCGAGGAATCCCCGCGGGGTTTCCTTCATCTTCTCCACCCACCAGCGCGAAGCGCGCGGTGCCCTTGAGCGCGCGCGCAGCGTCGACGAACTCGCGAACGCCCTTGTCGCGGAGCATGCGCGCGGGCAACACCACCAGTGGCTGACCTTCAGGCTCGGGAGATTGAGGGAAGCGCGCGAGGTTCACGCCGCTGCCACGGATCTTCACGATGCGCGCGCCTTCGAGCACGCCGAGCTCACGCAACGACGCTTCGTCGTCGTCGTTCTGCAAGATGACCGCGGAGTGCGGAGTGGTGAGCGCCATTCGATACCCGGCCCAGAGAGCACGGCGCCGAAGACGAGCGCGAACACCCGAGGAGAGGAAGACGTAGCCGAGGCCCGAAACCGCGTTGACCACCGCGCGCACGCCGGTCGCTCGCGCGGCGAGGCTCCCGTAGATCATCGCCTTCACCGTGATGTGGTGAACGAGATCGGGCTTCAGCTTTCGATAGAGCGCCACGAGGTGAGCGAGCGCGAGCGCCTCCTCGTGAGGACGCTGGCCGGTTCTCCGCAACCGCCAGGGCTCGACGTCACAGCCCACAGCGCGCAACGCAGCGACGCCCTCCCCTTCCGGAGCGATCGCCGTGACCCGAAAACCCGCGCGCAACGCTCCTTGAACGAGAACGAGCCGATGGGAGACCAGGAAGTCGGCGTTGTTCACCACGAAGACGAGGTGCTGCATCGAGGACCGCATCCTTAGCCGAGAACCCGCACACCTTCATGGTACGAGCGCGTCGATGCGGCTCCTCTTCCTCGGTGTTCACGCGCGCGATCGTTCGCCGAGCCAGCGCTACCGCTTCGAGGCCTTCGAGCCACACCTGCGCGCGCGCGGCTTCGAGGTCGACTACGCGGGCGCGCTCACGCCGGCAGAGGCGCGCGACTTCTATGGGCCAGTGTCTCCATTGAGGAAAGGCCGCATCGCGGCACGCGCCCTTCTGCGTCGAGTGGAGAGCCTGCTCCACCGCGCTGACGTGGTGTTCGTGCAGCGCGAGGCCTTCTTCCTCTTCAATCAATGGAGCGAATGGCTCGCGCACCTCCGCGCGCCGGTGGTGTTCGACTTCGACGACGCGATCTGGATCCACTCCGTCTCGGAGGCGAACAAGCGCTTCGCGTTCTTGAAGAACGTCTCGAAGATCCCGCGCATCGTGGGGCTCTCGCACACGGTGCTCGCGGGGAACGAGTACCTCGCTGACTGGGCGCGGAAGTACTCGAGCAACGTGCACGTCGTGCCCACCTGCGTCGACACCGAGCGATTCTCACCGCCGTCGCAGCGCGCTCAGGGCGGCGCGGTCACCATCGGCTGGAGCGGCAGTCCTTCGACCTTCGATCACCTTCGTCCGCTCCTGCCCGCGCTCGGCCGCGTGAAGGAACGTTTCGGAGATCGCGTGAAGCTGCGCGT
>CBIHPJ010001155.1:0-1571 GCA_966211295.1 uncultured Myxococcales bacterium
TCCGCGCCGAACTTCGAATCGGTGCCTGGTTTCTCTCCGATCCTGAGTTTTCCGCTCGTCGAGAAGATGGAAACTCCGGAGGTGTCTCAGGAGCATGCCCTCACCCCGACCCTCTCCCGAAGGGAGAGGGAGACGCCGTGGCAGCTCGAGACTGCGACTCCGCAGCTGCCGCAGACGCGCGGCGCGTTCGATCCGCACGTGATCAAGCGCGAGTTCCCGATCCTTCACCAGCAGGTGAACGGCAGACCGCTGGTGTGGCTCGACAACGCCGCCACCACGCAGAAGCCGCGCGAGGTGATCGATCGCCTCTCGAAGTTCTACGAGCACGAGAACTCGAACATCCACCGCGCTGCTCACACGCTCGCCGCTCGCGCGAGCGACGCCTACGAGCAGGGCCGCGAGAGCGTGCGCCGCTTCCTCAACGCTCCGTCCGCGAAGGAGATCATCTTCGTGCGCGGCGCCACCGAGGGCATCAACCTCGTCGCGCAATCGTGGGGCCGCCGCAACGTGAACGAGGGTGACGAGATCGTCATCACGCACCTCGAGCACCACGCGAACATCGTCCCCTGGCAGATGCTCACCAAGGAGAAGGGCGCGAAGCTGAAGGTCGCTCCCGTCGACGACAGTGGGCAGATCATCCTCGAGGAGTTCGAGAAGCTGCTCGGTCCCAAGACGCGCTTCGTCTCGCTGACGCAGGTGAGCAACGCGCTCGGCACGATCACTCCGCTCAAGGAGATGATCGCGATGGCCAAGCGTCACGGCGCCACCGTGATGGTCGACGGAGCGCAAGCGGTCTCGCATCTGCGCGTCGACGTGCAGGCGCTCGACTGCGACTTCTTCGTGTTCTCCGGTCACAAGGTCTTCGCGCCCACCGGCATTGGAGCGGTGTTCGGGAAGAGCGAAGTGCTCGAGCACATGCCCCCGTGGCAGGGCGGCGGCAACATGATCGCCGACGTCACGTTCGAGAAGACCGTGTACCAGGGTCCTCCCGCGCGCTTCGAAGCGGGCACCGGCAACATCGCCGACGCGGTGGGCCTCGGTGCGGCGCTCGACTGGCTCACCCGCGTGGGCCTCGAGAACGTGAGCGCGTACGAGCACGAGCTGCTCGAGTACGCGACGGAGAAGCTGCTCGGTGTTCCGGGCCTCAAGCTCTACGGCACCGCGCCGGACAAGGCGGGCGTGCTCTCGTTCACCCTCAAGGGACAGAAGACCGAAGAGATGAGCGCGATCCTCGACAAGGAAGGCATCGCGGTTCGCTCGGGTCATCACTGCGCACAGCCGATCCTGCGTCGACTGGGAGTGGAGGCGACCGTGCGTGCCTCGCTCGCTCCGTACAACACGTACGAAGACATCGACGCGCTGGTCGCTGCGCTTCACCGGCTGCAAGCCGGCAAATGAAGGCGGGTACATGAACTTCGTCACTCCGAAGGACGCGCAGGCGATGTTGGCCGGAGGCAAGGTCGAGCTGATCGACGTGCGCGATCCCAACGAGTGGGCGAGGGGCTACGTGCCCGGAGCGCGGTTGCTGGCGCTGCCTGAGCTTCGGATCAATCCGGCGACGACGATCAACA
>CBIHPJ010001156.1:0-1568 GCA_966211295.1 uncultured Myxococcales bacterium
GGGCGCGAAGTCACGCCTCGGCGAGGCCGAGCGAGTCGAGCTTGTTGTAGAGCGTGCGCCGGCTCACTCCGAGCAGCCGTGCGGCGAGCGCACGATTGCCCTTCGCCTTCTTGAGCGCTTCCTCCACCGCCTGACGCTCGGCGTCCTTGCGACGCTCGGGGAGTGAATCACCGTTCGCCGTGGGCGCTTCAACTGAGTCGGTCCCCAGGCGACCGAGCTCACGCTTCACCGCGCTCTCGTCGATCAGATCTCCGTCGGGGGCGAGCACGGTGAGGCGCTCGATGAAGTTCTGCAGCTGACGCACATTGCCAGTCCACGACTGGGAGCTGATCAACGCCAGCGCGCCGCTGGTGAACGCCGCCTTCGGACGGCCGTTCTGCGGACCGAGCACGGAGAGGAAGTGTTTCGCCAGCGGCTCGATGTCTTCTGGCCGCTTCCGCAGCGCGGGCATCGAAACGGGGATCACGTTGAGGCGGAACAGCAGGTCTTCGCGGAACTTTCCTTCCTTCACCATCGCCGGAAGGTCGCGGTGCGTGGCGGCCACGAAGCGCACGTCGACCTTGATCGGAGCGGTGCCTCCCACGCGCTGCACCTCTTTCTCCTGCAGCACCCGCAGCAACCGCACCTGCGCCGCTGGACTCAGCTCGCCCACCTCGTCGAGGAAGAGCGTGCCTCCGTCAGCGAGCTCCACCCGGCCGGGCTTGCGAGCGTTCGCGCCGGTGAACGCGTCCTTCTCGTGACCGAACAGCTCGGACTCGAGGAGCGTCTCGGTGAACGCGCCGCAATTCACCGTGACGAAGGGCTTCGCCTTGCGATTCGAGAGCGAGTGCACCGCGCGGGCTGCGAGCTCCTTGCCGGTGCCGGTTTCTCCGAGCACCAGGACGGTGGACATCGTGGGCGCGACCTTGCGAATCGTCGCGCGCGCTTCTTCGAGCAGGCTCGAGGTGCCCACCATGCCGTCGGTGGTCTCGACCTTCGCGCGACTCGGCCTCGGCGGAGCAGCGCGCGCAGCAGCCGTTCCTTCGAGCGCCTTGCGCAGCACGAAGATCAGCTCCTCGCGCTTGGCGGGTTTCTCGAGGAAGTCCGCCGCGCCTTCACGCATCGCCTCTACCGCCAGCTTCACGTCGGCGTAGGCGGTGAGGATGATGAAGGGGAGCTCGGGCGAGCGCTCTTTCACCAGCTTGAGCAGCTCGACTCCCGACGCTCCGGGCATGCGCTGATCAGAGATGATCGCGTCGAAGGGCCGCTTCTCCAGCACGGCGAGCGCCTGCTCCGCGGAGTTGACCACCGTCGCCTCGAAGCCATCGAGGGTGAGCAGCATCACCAGGCCCTCCGCGACCGCGGCGTCGTCATCGACCACCAGCACACGTGCGGCGTCAGCCATTGCTCGTCCAGCCATTGTTCGTCACCTGAGTGAGGGGGAGCGTCAGAGAGATCGTACTACCGGCGCCTTCGCGAGACGTGAGGACCGCGTCTCCGCCGTGTGCGCGCGCGACCTGGCGCACGAAGGCGAGCCCGAGACCGGAGCCGGTGGTCTTGGTGGTGAAGAAGAGCTCGAAGGCCTGCTC
>CBIHPJ010001157.1:0-1566 GCA_966211295.1 uncultured Myxococcales bacterium
TCCGCCGCCGCCGCCGCCACTTCCACCTCCCATTCCGCCGCCCGTGGTGCCGCCACCGCCGCCGGTGACGCCGCCTCCGCCGCCGCCCATCGTGCCGCCGCCTCCGCCGACGGTGCCGCCGTCAGACTTCTTCGCGCAGAAGTTCTCGACGCACTCGTTGCCTGCGCCGCACTGGTCGTTCGTGGTGCAAGGCGTGATGTCGAACGTGCATGCCGCGGAAGTGACACACAGGACTGCAACCATGAGCGCGCGCATCAGAAGCTCCCTCCGAATTGGACGACTCCACCACCATTCACCGGCACCACCGACACCTGCGTGCTCGGAGGCGGACCTGCCATCGCCCAGAGCGCCGCTCCGATGCCACCTGCGACTGCTCCGACGCCCAGAGTGACGAAGCCGGCCGTCGCGAGCGCCTGACCCGTCGCGGCCTGCTTTGCCGCCTCCGGATTGTTCGCGATGCCGCCCGTCTGCTGCGCCGTGTAACCGAGCCCTCCACCAGTCGCGGCCAGCGCTGCACCGACCACGACCAGGCCCACTCCCGTGAACAACAATCCCTTACCGGCCGAGCGCTGACCCGCGTGCGTGTCCTCCGGAATGACCGGCGGCAACGGAGGCGGCGGCCCGATCACCGGATCCTTCACCGGCTCCTTCACCACTGCAGTCTCAACCGGACGAACCGGCTCGAGCGACGCGATCTTCAGCTGCTCGAACAGCTGCGTCAGCGCATTCCTCGAAACGTCGCCGAACGAGTCCTTTCCCTTCAGAATCTTCACCGTCTGCGTCGGCCGAGAAGGCTTGCCGTCGTCGCGCACCACGCGACCTGACGCCACCACCGCGCCCTCGAGCGTGTAGTCGATGCTCGCGTAGAGGCCGTAGAGCGCCTCCGCGCGCTTCGCCAACTGCACGAGGCACTCGTCTTCACGCTCGCAGTCCTGCCGCTTGAGCTCCTTGAGCGCGAGATCGAACTTGCCGAAATCCGGCACGCCCGCCCCCGTCTTGCGGAGCAACCGCGTGAAGTCACGCTGCAGTGATTCCGAGTCCTCCTTGGAGAAACCCGTCGGCACGCGCTTGAGCTCGAGTGGGAAGGGCATCACCACCGGCTTCGGGGCCTGCGCGAACGCCGCACCCGACAACGCCAGCACGCACCACAACCATCGGTTGGGAGGAAGCATGTTGGGCGCCTCTTACCATCGGCTGGATCGGGCGCCCAAAGAACACTCGAGGCTTTCGCTCGGAACGGAGTTTCGGAGCCTCGCCCCTCAGCCCCGGCCCAACACCCGCTCCAAGGCCTCGACGCTCGGAGGCTTCGCGAGATGCCGATCGAACCCCGCGTCTCTCGACCTCGTCACGTCCTCCGGCAACGCGTAGCCACTCAGGGCCACCAGGTACGTGTCTCGCAACTTCGCGTCCGCGCGGATCGATCTCGCCACCTCGTACCCATCGATCCCCGGCAAACCGAGATCGCAGAGGATCACGTCGGGCTTTTGCGCGCGCGCAGCCTCCAACCCCTCAGGACCGGTGTACGCCACGCTCACGTCGTGACCTTCCAGCGTCAGCATGTCTCTC
>CBIHPJ010001158.1:0-1559 GCA_966211295.1 uncultured Myxococcales bacterium
TCGAGTCGAGCATCGGAGCGTCGACCGTGATCGTGAAGCCGCCCTCTTCATCGAGCGTGAGAGGGAGGGGGCCGGAAGAGTCGAGCTTCCACTCCGCGGCGGTCACGGCGACGTCGTCCGTGATGATCCCCGAGAGCGCGAAGGTCGGCGTGCTCACGACCATGTTCGGCGCGATCGCGGAGATCTTCGGCGGCTCATCCGCCATGCAAGTGAGCGTGTCCTGATCACAGCGCTCAGTGTCCGCACACGTCAGCCCGCCACACCCGTCGAGCTTCGGGGGCGGACACGCACTCAACGCCAACACGACAAACCACCCACCAAAGTGCTTCAGCTTCATCACGACCCCCGAGCGAAAAATCCGAACGGGGTCCTACTAAGCACGACTTCAGGCGGGATCGTACGGGTCTGGATCCGTCGGCTGCCACAGCTCGATGGTGATCCCGTCTGGCCCAGGCACGTGCGCGAACTTGCCGTTCGGCTCCGGAGGGAACGTGCGCACCGGCGTGATGCCCTTCTTCGCCAGGTCCGCGAGCACGCCGTCGAGATCATCCACGCGCAGGTTCAACATGAACTCGCGCGAGCTCCCGGTGAAGTAGTCGCTCGACTTCGAGTGCAGGCCGAGCACCGTGTAGCCCTTCTTCTGCGTCTCGCGCTCGAGCCACGGGAACATCTGGCCCCAGCTCTCCATGGGCACGCCGAGGTTGTCCTTGAACCACTTGCCGGTCGCGTTGGTGTCCGCGGACTTGAAGAAGAAACCGCCCACTCCGGTGATCTTGGCCATGGCGCGGCTGTATACCACCCGCGTGTCCGCCCTTCCCCGCATCGTGCTCGTGCATCCGCGCAACGCGGACAACTTGATCGCGATCGCGGGGGCGATGAAGCACTTCGGGTTGAGCGATTGGGTCGCGGTCTCGACGGTCGAACACCTCGAAGGAATGCGAAGCGTTCTGAAGAATCACCGCGAGCCGAACGAGTTCACCGACGAAGTGATGCGGCTTCGCAGAGTGGAGACGCTGGCCGAGGCGATCGCGGATTGCAGTTGGGCGGTGGCGACCACGATGCGAGAGCTCGATGGGCGGCCGCGTTTCACTCCACGTGAGCTGGCGGAGGAAACGACGCAGCGTCGCGACACCACGTGGGCGCTGGTGTTCGGCGCTGAGGTGAACGGACTGCAGAACGTCGAGGTCGAGCAGTGCCACGCGGTCTCGTTCATTCCTTCGTCCGAGGAGCAGCCGTCGCTCAATCTCTCGCAGGCCGTGGTGGTCTACGCGCACGAGCTCGCATCGGTGCCGCGCAACGTTTCGTCCGGAGAGGTGCTCGCCAGTGACTCCGAGCTCCGCGCTCTTCGCGCGGTGATCGAGACGAGACTCTCGAACAAGCGCGAGATCGATGGGCTCATGCACTCACTCAGTCGCGCCAGCCTGACTTCGCGCGAAGCAGAAGGGTGGCGTGGCGCGTTTGCCTATCGACCCTGAGCTCACCCGCCCCGTCCTGAAGTCTGCGAAGTACGCCGTAGCGGTAGGGACGGCCCTTCACGGGCCGCCCCCCGCACAGATCCG
>CBIHPJ010001159.1:0-1551 GCA_966211295.1 uncultured Myxococcales bacterium
ATGGTCACCACTTCGAGCCACGCGCCCAACGGCCCGTTCTGCAAGCCGGTCTGTCAGAACGCGCTCATCACGCTCTGATCTCCCGCCCGGAAACGTGAAGCGCAACGGCCATTGAGTACACTCGCCGCGCGCTTCATGACCGACCCGATTCGTCGCTTCGGCGACTTCCTCATTCAGCAGGGCCTGGTCACCGAGATGCAGGTGCAGGAGGCGCTGGCGCTCCAGCCGCTCACCGGCAGCCGCGTCGGCGAGGCGCTGCTCTCGTTGGGCTACCTCACGCGTGCGCAGCTCCAGCGCGCCCTTTCACAGGCGGTGCAGAAGGGCGACACGGTGGTGCTCGATCGTCCGCCGATCGGAGAGATCCTCCTCGGCCTTCGCTACGTGGTGGAGGATCAGGTCTCGCAAGGGCTCGCCTCGCAGCAGAAGACCGGCAAGCGCCTCGGTGAAGTGCTGGTGGAGCAGGGCGCGATCAATCACAAGCAGCTCTACGAAGCGCTCGGTCTTCAGGCGCGCATGTCGCCCGCCTCGCCGCCGGAGCCCACTCGCACCACCACCGCCGAGCTCGCCCTCCCTGCGAACGGTCAGCGCTTGATGGTGATCGACGACAGCGAGCTCGCCTGCGCGCTCGTGCAGGAAGGGCTCACCTCGCAGGGCTACGAGGTGAGCTGCTTCAATGATCCGTTCCTCGCGCTGGAACAGATCGACATGATCAAGCCGCACCTCGTGCTCACCGATCTCGACATGCCGGGGATCGACGGGAGCGAAGTGTGCCGCCGCCTCAAGCACGGTCCTTCGAACTCGTTGCCGGTGATCATCCTCACCGCGAACGACGCCGACACGCAGCGCGTGAAGGGCTTGCGCGAAGGCGCCGACGACTACGTGAACAAGGGCGCCTCGATGGAAGAGCTCGCCGCGCGCGTGGAGACCGTGCTCCGCCGCACGCGCGAGACTGAGCGCATGCGCCGGCTCTTCGCTCGCTACACCTCCGACGCGGTGGTCGACGAGATCCTCCGGCAGGGCGACATCGTGCTCACCGGTGAGAAGCGCGAGGTCACCGTGCTCTTCGCCGACATTCGCAACTTCACCTCGTTCGCCGAGTCGCGTCCTCCTGAAGAGGTGATGCGCCAGCTCAACGACGTGCTCGGCCGACTCGCCGACGCGGTGCTCGAGTGGGGCGGCACCCTCGACAAGTTCCTGGGCGATGGACTGATGGCGGTGTGGGGCGCGCCGGTGAAACACGAAGACGACGTGGCCTCCGCGGTGAGCGCCGCGCTCAAGATGATCGCCGACGTGCAGAGCCTCAACGAGGGCCAGCCCGGTGGTCCGCAGTTCGCGCTCGGCATCGGTCTCAACACCGGCGACGCGCTCGCAGGCAGCGTGGGCAACGCGCGGCGCACCGAGTACACCTGCATCGGCGACACCGTGAACGTCGCGAGCCGCCTCTGCTCACTCGCAGGCGCCGGAGAGATCCTCGTCGGTGAAGGCACCGCGCTCGCGCTCGCGCACGTGGCGCCGCTCGAACCGCTCGAGCCCGTGCGCGTGAAGGGCAAG
>CBIHPJ010001160.1:0-1546 GCA_966211295.1 uncultured Myxococcales bacterium
CCCGCGGCGAACTGTTGCAGCGAGAGCACCCTGGTCACCAATTCGTTCGCGTCGAGCGGGGAGAACTGCGGCTCGAGCTTGGAGATGCGCTGGTAACGATCGATCACCGTGTTGAGGCGTTCGAGCTGCGTCTTGACCTTGTTCGACAGCTCCCGGTTCTTTTCGTCCCCCGCGCGCTTCAACATCTCGGTGAGGTACTCGCTCGCGTAGAGCGCGGCGGCGAGCGGGTTCTTGAGATCGTGCGCCATCTGCGCGGAGAAGCGGCCCATGGTGGCGAAGCGTTCGAGGCCCGCGCGCTCGGCGTTGTTGTTGGTGAGGTAGAGCCAGCCGATCACCGTGAGCACCAAGGAGAGCGCGGTGAAGGCGATGATCAGCACGCCGAGCTGTCCGTTGAACGCGTTGAAGATCGCGAGGTAGCTCACCGCGAAGAAGAGCCCGAGCACGATCGCCTGGCTCATCGCGATCGGCCGGCGAATGGAGCCGGTGAAGAGTCCCAGTCCGAGGGTGAGCCGCGCGACCATCAGGTTGAAGGTGAACGCGCCGAGCGTGGCGATGCGGGGCACGGGCAGCCCGAGATCCGCGAGGAGATCGGTGCAGAGCAGCAACGGCACCACCACGATCGAGATCAGCAGCATGCGCGTGCGATTGCGCTCCAGAGGAGATACCGACTTCTTCAGGTGCATCGCGAGCAGCACCATCGCGTAGACCGCGAGCGGCAACGCGGTGGCCATCAAGGTGATCGCGAAGGTCTCGAGCGCGTTGGGGATCTGCTCGTGCGGAAGCACCAGCTCCACCAGCACCACGAGCGACTGGAGTCCGAACACTGCGTACGAGCCCCAGAGCACCCAGCGGAGCTGACGGCGTCGTCCGAGGAAGGTGAGGACGAAGTGCAGCATCAGCACGGGGAAGAGCGGCGCGGCGATCGCTCCGAGCAACGCGTACGTGACGTAGCCGGTGACTTCGCTTCCGACCGAGGCCGCGTTCCACGCGAACTGGCTGGCGGCGAGCAGCGCGAGTGGCCGGCGGAGGGGACTGCGTTCACCACGCGACAGCGCGAGCGCGACGACCACCAGGCCCGAGGCTGCTGCGAGGAGATGTACCGCTGCCCAGGCCGTCATCAGGTGGTGAGTGAGGATCTCAGAAATCGGGTTGGCTCGGTGAACGACTTCGGAGCAGATTCCCGCGCATGGCCAACATCATCGAAGAGTCGAAGTCTGCGCGCGCCACCTGCCGGACCTGCCGGCAGAAGATCGACAAGGGCGTGCTTCGCTTTGGTGAAGAGACTCCCAACCAGTTCAACGAGGGAGAGGTGAGCTACTTCTGGCACCACCTCACCTGCGCCGCGGGGAAGAAACCGCTGCTGGTGAAGGAGGCGCTCGCCTCGTTCACGGGCACCGTGCCCGATCGCGCGAAGCTCGACGAGATCCTCAACAGCTCGAAGGGTGCCAAGGCGCCCGCAGGCGAGCGGCCCTACCCGTTCGCGGAGCGCGCGGCGACCGGTCGCAGCAAGTGCATGCAGTGCGACGAGGCGATCGAGAAGGGTCAC
>CBIHPJ010001161.1:0-1544 GCA_966211295.1 uncultured Myxococcales bacterium
CATGAAAATGAAGTGACTCCCTCTCCCTGCGCCAGCGGGGAGAGGGTCGGGGTGAGGGGCGAGACCATCCTGTTCGCCTTCCTCGTACTCAGTGCATGCGGAGGTCAAGGCACCCTCTTCACCCAACCTCTCCGCCCGCTCCCGGCCATCGCCACCTCCAGTGCGATTGTCACAGTCGTCCCTCAAACCAATCGCGCCGTCGTTCTCCGCCCTGACGTCGCCACGCCCACCGCGCTTCGTCTCTCGGGCGGAGCCAGACTCGCGCGCCGCATCCCGCACGCCGACGCGTTGGTGGTGCTCACCGGCAGCGCGCGCAACTCGACGGTCGACGTAGTGGACGTCGAAGCGAGCGAAGTGCAAACGCTCCCGCTCCCCGGCTTCTTCGACGGAGTCACCTTCAGCGACGACGGCCGCTTCGGAGTCTTCACCTACGACGCAGCCTCCGCCGCCGGCCCCCTCGTCGCGCGCAACCTGAACGAAGTCGGCCTGCTCACGGTGAGCTCACGCTCGATCGCGCGGCTGCAGCTCGACACCGAATCCCTCGCCCCGCGCGGAGTCCTCTTCGGCCCCGTGGAACCGAACCGTCAGCTCGTCGCAGTCTCCCTCGAGCGTGGAGTCGCGGTGTTCGACGCGCTCCACCCCGAGGTGCCCGCGCGCCGCATCACCATTCGTCCTCCCGGCACCAGCGCCGAGTCGACGGTGCTCGAGTCCGTCTTCTCTCGCGACGCGCACTGGCTCTTTCTCCGCGCCACCGCGCTCGACGACGTGATCGCCATCGAGCTCGGATCCGAGATCGGCGCGCCCGTCTCCGCGTCGATCAACTTCGTCTCCGGCGGCAGAGGCCTGAGCGATCTCGTAGCTTCGCCCGAGGCGTTCCCCGACTCGGTGCTCGCGGTCTACTCGACGAGTCGCGAGCTCTGGCTGCTCGACGCGCGCGGCATCGCCGACAACTCGAAGAAGCTCGCGTCGCCCGAATCGGTCTCGGTGATCTCCGTGATGGGCCCCACCCGCGTGCTCGCGTGGGACTCGCGCGGCAGCAAGGGCGTGGTCGCCTGGGATCTCGCCGACGGCCGGAGCGGCAGCTCGGTGCTCGACGGCGCCACCGCTTCCGCCACGCTCGTTCCGGCGATGGGCAAGGCGCTCTTCTTCCACTCCAGCACGCAGAGCGGTGGGCCTTCGCTCACCACGGTGACGCTCGCCGAGGAGACCAATCGGCTGCGCCTGCGGCTCCAGAGCATTCAGCTCTCGCGCGCGGTGCAATCGCAAGCAATCGACGACGCCAGCCAGCGGCTCTTCTTCGCGGTGAACGCGTCGAACGCGGTGGTCACCCTCGAGCTCGCCACGCTGCGCCTCGCCGAGATGCCTCTCGACACCACCTCGGCCTCGCTGCACTACCTGCCAGGGATCGACTTCCTCGCATCGGTGAACGCGGCGAGCGATCGGCTCGGGGACATCACCATGTGGCCCGCCGGAGAAGTGGAGCGGCCCACCGCGATTCGGTTCACCGACTTCCTGCTCACTGGCGATCTCGATCGCGTGGAGGC
>CBIHPJ010001162.1:0-1541 GCA_966211295.1 uncultured Myxococcales bacterium
ACTTCCCGTCTGCGCGCGGAGTGTGGCCGTAAAAGGGGCGAAAGGTGAACGACTCGCCGCGGGCGGTGCGGGACTTCAGGGTCTCGAGATCGATCGGGGTCATGCGTGGCTGACTATCAGAAAAGGTCAACCTGACTCAATCATCGCGCGCAGTCCGGTGTGTAACGGAAACGCAGCGTCTTGCCGGGCTCAGGCACATAGAGCGGCTCGAAGTTCACCGAGTTGACCGCTCCGTTGTATTCCCAGATGCGCGTCTGCAGGTTGGGTTCGGGATCGACCTCCGGGATCTCCGTCTCGTCGACGAACACGTGCAAGGGTCCACGGGTGAGCGCGGGGCGCCGCTGCAGATAGAAGTTGGTGCGATAGCCGAAATAGTTCTTCCCGATGCGCTCGAGCGCGACTGCCCAGTTCGGAGTGCAGATCTCCTCGCGCACGCCGTTGCTCTGCGCGACCAGTGCGGTGAGCGGTCCATGCTCGAGCTGCGCAGTGCACCCGGCCACCTCGATGAAGCTCGCGATCACGCTCAAGGTGTAGGGGCTCGGTAGCGACGAGAGCAGAGAGGTGATCGTCGTGATCGGCGCGGTCTGCAGTCCATCGCGCTGGTTGGTGATGCAGATGACATAGAGCCCAGCACCCGGCCGCAGCAGTCCGCCGACCTCCATGGAGTCATGGCGAAGGGGCGCGCTGAACGCCGCCGCGAGCGTCTCGATGCACGACGAGCGCGACGTCGACAGCCCGCGGAAGCCGGCGTGCGCCTTGAGCTCTGCCGGCGTCGGATTGTCGAGCCACCCGGCCCCGGTGCTTGTGCGGCGGAGCCGGCCCACCTGCTCCGGCGCGGTGTCCGTCGAAATCACGCCCACTCGGAAGTCGTATTGGTTCGAGGCCAAATACTGCGCGAACGAGCCCAGGTTCTGCTCGAGCGAAGCGGTGAGCGGCTGCATCGTCGGCGAGTCGTCGATCACGAGCAGCAGGTCGAGAGGAGCAACCATCGGTGGAATGACCGTCGACTCCTCGAAGTCGACGACCGGCGCACCGCGCGCGACGAGGGGAACCGAGAGCACCTGTTCGCCGTCGAGCACGTCGACCGAGAGATCGAGCAATCCGCTGCTTTCACCGACTGCGCCCGCGGCATGACTGAGTGCAAGTTCGAGCTGCTCGCCGGGCTTCAACACTGACCGCTGCGGCGAGGAGACGAAGGAGAACCCGGAAGAAACGGTTCGATCCCCGAGTCGCACTTCGTGCGGGCAATCGTTGGTGACGAGCACGCGCGCGTCGTGGCTGCGGCAGCCTACTTCGCTCACGCCGAAGTCGAGTTGAGTGGCCGAAGCCGTCAGACAGGCTGCCATCGCGCGATTGGCGAGCAGCGGGAGCTGGAGCTCGGGCTGCTCCCCCGAACTCGTGGTGAAGCTCAACACCGCGTCGAAAGGATCGGCGCTGAGCGCGCGCGCTTCCACCGCGATGGAGACTCGACCATCCGCGGGCACTGCGATCGGGAACTGCGTGCTCACGCTGAACGCGCTGCTGGAAGCGTTTGCCGCCGT
>CBIHPJ010001163.1:0-1526 GCA_966211295.1 uncultured Myxococcales bacterium
GGCTCGACGATCACCCGTACTTCCGCGAGGCGTTCGCTCCGTTCTGGCATCCCGGAGTGAATCCCACGGTCGATGTGGTGGTGACGCGCGGGAGCAACGAGGTGCTCTTGATCAGGCGACATGACGAAGCCGCGGCAGAGCCGGGCCAATGGGCTCTCCCAGGCGGCTTCGTGCACACGAACGCCGAGCGCAACGCACCGTTCCTCTTCGACGCAGAACAGCCGCTCGACACCGCGATCCGCGAGCTGCAGGAAGAAGCGGGCCTCGACGCGAGCGCGCTGAGAGAGCAGTTCGAATTGCTCGCACAGGTCGAAGGCGGAGGCCGCGACGAGCGAGACAGCCCCGCTGCGTGGAGCCGCACCTGGCTCTTCCGAGTCGTGCTCGATGAAGCGCACTCACGAAGAGCAGTGGCCGGCGGCGACGACGCCTCCGACGCGCGTTGGTTCAAGCTCGACGCACTTCCACCGCGACTCGCATTCGATCACGCGAAGCTGCTCGCGATCGCGCTAGAGCGTGCCGCGAAATGAAGCAGCTCAAAGAGCTCGGACTCATCAAAGGGAAGGGCGCACTCCCGAAGGGGCTCCTCAAGTGCTGCCATCAAGGCCGACTGGTGGGCGGCCTCAGCATCTCCTTGCGCGCGACGCCCGATGAAGTGGTCGGCGGTGTGACGCACGAGATGGGCGTGAAGGGCTTCAAGGTCTTCGACGTGCGCACCACGAAGCCGATGGTGATGGAGATCGCGTGGAAGGACCTCGTGGAGAAGTGGGAGGTCGAAGACGTCGAGGGCCTCGTGCACAACCTGAACGATCTCTTCCGCGACGAGCCCGGCGCGAAGCTGCTGGTGGTGCTCGGCGACTGGGAAGACATGCTGCAGCTCTGGGCCCTCGATCGCGACGTGCTGAAGAAGCTGCTCGATGGACGCCTGCTCGACGACGCGCGCAACGCGGTCGCGCTGCGACGATTGTTACGCAGCGACTGAGACGCGGCGCTCGCGCATCTCGTTCTGAATCACCTCGAGCTCGTCGACGTAGAGCAACTTCTTGAGCGCGGGGAAGACGATCGACTCCTCGAGCGCATGGTGCTCGGCGAGCCGCTCCTTCAGATCCTTCGCGGCGGCGGCGAGCTCGAAGCGGAGCGCGTGCAGACGCGAGATGTCGCGCGAGAGCACCGTGCACATCAACTTCAGTCTCGCGAGCGGCGCCTCGAGCGCGAGGTGCTGCCGCTTCATCGTCGCCAGGGCGGCGTCGACCACGCGGTGCTTGCCCAGCAGACGCGGGAGGAGCGAGTTCTCCTCGTCATCCCAGTGCAGCGGGAGCATCCACCGCACGTGATCCGAAATCGTGATCGCGGTCTCTTTGGCCGCGCAGGTCGCGCTGCCGGTCGAGAGTGACTCGGCCATGGTGACCATCTGGCGCGCTTCGATGTGCGCATCGAGGAGCACCTCGACGACGTCTCGCTGCTGCCCCTCCGAACGGTCAAGCACGCGCGACGATGTAGATGAATTCCGCGAGTCCGTCAGCACCCAC
>CBIHPJ010001164.1:0-1524 GCA_966211295.1 uncultured Myxococcales bacterium
GCACCGACCTCGACGTAGAGGCTCATGCGATCGGTGTCGAAGATGTTGTCGTAGAAGCCCACTCGGTAGAACTCGAGCGCGCGGTCCGGGTAGTAGACCCAGTGCACGTCCTTCGGGCCCTTCGCGTCGAAGCCGAGGTTGAAGACGAGCACCTGGTTCCACGTGAAGCGCTTCGTATCCACCGGGGTGCCGCACAGCTGCATCAGCACGGGGAAGGGCGCGGAAGAGACGAGCTGCTCGAAGCGGTACTCGCCCTTCGAAGTGCGCACGGTCTTCGAGCCGAGGTCGATGCCGAGCACGTCTTCATTGAGGTGAATCGCCGACGGCTCGACCTCGCTCGCGATCGCCTTCACGTATTCGATCGCGCCGCCCTCGGGGTACGTGAAGGTGGCGTTGTACGAGGCGTTGTTCGCCTCCTTCATGTTGCGAATGATGTCGGTGAGATCCGCGTGCGGGAAGAAGCGGCCCATCGCGTCGCGATCGAGCGTGGAGAGGTCCGTCGCGTAGAGCTTCTCGTTGTACGGAATGAGGAACTTCTCGGCGATGGAGCGCCCGAAGCGCCCGTACAACATCTCCTTGAAGTTCGACTCAGGCCGCTTCGACTGACCTGCGAAGTAGAGATCGTGCAGGCAGTCGATGAACTCGGCCTGCGGCAGTTGGTGGATGTTCTTCTGGAACGGGAAGTCGATCTGCCGGCCCGCGTACGAGATGAACGACTTCTTGAGCACCTTGCGCACCTGCTGGCCCGGCATGCGCTCGAGCAGGAACTTTTCGATCTCGGGGTGTTTGAAGTGGAAGAAGTGGCCCGAGTAGTCCCAGACGAAGCCGTCCTTCTTGATCGTCTTGCAGTAGCCGCCGATCTCCGAGTCGCGCTCGAGGATCACGAGGTCGCTGCCCTTGCCCAGCGCCGCGGCCGTCGCCAGCCCGCTCATGCCTGCGCCGATGATCACCGTGCCGACTGTCTTCATGAGGAAGTCCTTACGATACGTAGGTGCCCGCGCCGAGTGCGATTGCGAGCAGCCCGAGGAGCGCCGCGAAGAACGAGAAGAGCGCGGTCCGAATTCGTGGGCGCTCTTGCACCAGCAAGGCGGCGGTGAGGAACAACGGGAACGCGGCGATCATGTATCGGCCGAGGCCCTGGAAGTCTTTGCTCGAGACCGCGGGGATTCCGACGACGAGCAAGGTGAACATGCCGTAGCCCCAGCCGAGCTTCTTGAAGGTCGGAATCACCATGATCAGCGCGACCACGGTGACCAGCGCGTGACCACCGAGGCGAATTCCAATTTCGGGATCCACCTGCGGGAACATCGTCTTGAACCACTCGATCTTCAGCCACGAGTGCCAACCCGGCGGCTGCGCCCAACCCGGAGCGGCCTGCACCGTCGCGAACGCGATCGGATCGTCGAAGCGGACCTCGAGGTACGTCATCCACGCGACGAGCCCGAGTCCCGCGAGGGCAGGGACGAAGTCGATCACTCGCAACGGCTGCCCTTTGCGCCGTTCGAGACTTCGCACCAACAGACC
>CBIHPJ010001165.1:0-1522 GCA_966211295.1 uncultured Myxococcales bacterium
GATTGGGCGTGTTCTCGTCGAGGAACGCGCGCACCTGCGCGGCGGTCGAAGGGCCGAGGAGCGCCTTGTCTGCGAGGGCGAGCGCGCAGGTGGCCTTGTCCTGATTGGTGGCGTTGGTGAAGGCCTGCGGGGTGCCCATGTTGGGGCAGGGACCCAGCACCACTCCGGCGTCGCTGATGCTCCCGGTTCCCGAGACGAGACCCGAGAACACGCTCGAAGAACACGCGGTGAGCACGAGCGGCCCGGCGAGCGCGGGAGCCGGAGTGGAAGCCATGCCCTGCACCGCCATGCGCGCGGCGGCGGGGAGCGGCTCGACGCGCGTGGCATTGAGCTGGCCCGTGAGTCCCACGTTGCCCGGAGTGGGCACGCCATCAGCGGTGCGCGTGGCGAAGAGACCGAGCCACCGATCGGCGACCGCGCCGAAGATCCGCGCGCCTTCCACGCGAGAGATCTCCACGCGCAGCGTGCGGACCACCTCGTTGCCCTTGAACTGCGAGCCACCCGGCACGGTGAATGGCGACGCGTAGCGCGCGAACCAGGCCTGAGCGTCTGCGTCGAACTCCAGCGGCCGCTCGACCCACTGCGCGGTGTTGCTCGCGATGGGCGAGAAGAGATCCTGCGGTGAAGCGGGGAGGATCAAGTAGCGCTCGGTGGCTGAGTCGAAGGTCGCGTCGCTCGGCACCACGCGCAGACCGAAGCGCAACGGAACCGATGAGCCACCGAACTCGCGAATCGCGAGATCGCCCGCGTACAGACCATCGACGCCGATGCGAGGGACCAGCGAGAGCGTGAAGCCGCCCACCGAAGTGACCAGGTTCAGCTGCTGCACCGCGGGCGTTCCATCGAGCGTGCCCGCGGTGCCCGTGGGGAGCTTGAAGGTGAACTCCGTGGTGCCGAGCGCGCGCTGGCTCTGCGCGGTGCCGGTCGCTCCTTCGAGCTCGACTCGGTACAGCACCGCGCCGTCAGCGACGGGAGCCGACGTCCGAAGCGTGACTTCCACGAAGGGCGCGCCCTGCGGCACCTGCACGTCGGAAGCGGGCGACTCCACCACCGTCACCGCGGCCACGGTCGACGGAGCGGCGGCGGCATCCTCCTCGTCCCACGCCACCGGCGTCGCGACCGTGCCCATCCACAGCGACGATTCCTTCAGGCTGCTCAGACAGCGGCCGCGCTCGGAGCAGCGCTCGCCCATGCCGCACGGCGCGTCCTCAGCGCACTCGAACGTGCAGCGATTCTGAAAGCAGAACAGCCCGGTGTTGCAGTCCGCGTCGAGCAGACAGCCCGCGGCAGACTGCAGCGAGATCTTCGAACGCGGAGGGAGTGGCGTGATCGACGCCTCGCCGCGAGGAGTGGTGGGGGCGCAGGAGATCAACAGCGTGAAGGCGGCGCAGGTCAGGAGCTTTTTCATGGCGAGCCTCACCTGAAGTAGGTCGTGAGAGAGAGACCGTCGGGGCCCGGCACGCCGCTTTCACCCGGCGTCGGCATCGTGGTGTCGACGCGGGGGTTCGTGGTGTGCTTGGTG
>CBIHPJ010001166.1:0-1515 GCA_966211295.1 uncultured Myxococcales bacterium
TTCACGATCGAACCTCCGTACCTGAGCCTGAGAATTCAAGGCGGCTCGTACTCCGACGAGAACATCCCGAAGCTGTGGGAGCTGGCGCGAGAACACCTCGGCGTGAGCTTCGACGAAGGGCAGATCGGCTACAGCGGCAAGCCTCGGCCCCTCGGTGCGAATCCCCTCGTCGAGCTTCAGAAGCTCGCGCGTGGCCGTCGCGACAGCTGGGTCTACCTCTCGAAATCCGGCGCGGATGCGCGACTGGGCGTCTCGCGCGACGCGATGGAGGCGACGATTCCCGTGACGAGCGCAGAGCGGTGCTTCGAGGCGATCCTCGCTCTGCTCACCCTGGGTGGAGCGAGCGTGAGCCTGGGGAAGGAGCGCTACTCGCGCGAAGAGTTCAAGGCGTCGACCTTCGCGCGCAAGAAGCCGGAGATCCTGAAGCTGCTCAAGTCGCTGACGAAGTGAGCGCGATCAGGTGAGCGAAGAGATCAGCGGTGGCGGTGTTGCTCGCTCCGGTCTGCTTGCCTCGCAAGTCAGTCGAGATGTTCTCGGTGCGCGCGCGCATCGTGACGAGCCGCTCGTCCCATGGAATTCCCGGCAGGCGCTCGCGGATCAAGCGGAGCAGGGTGGTGAAGTTCCCCTGTCGTGTCGGTCCCACGAGTGCGCCGAGCCCTGCGTAGCGGCCCTGGCTCTCGGCCAGTAGCCACGGCGTGCCGCTCTTTCGAAACAGATAGAGCACCGGCTCGCGCTGCGCGACCAGACTACTCACCTCTTTCTCGGTGCCTTTCGTCATCACCAGGCCCTGCGTCATCACCGCGCGGCCGAGATCGAACTTCCGGCCGCGCGTCACCTCGGTGGCCTGCTCAGTGACGTGATGAACGGCTTTGATTGCACAGCGCACCTCGCTCCACGCGAGCCGTTCACTGGTGCCGTTCTGGTTTTCGCTGATCAGTGCGTCGGGCTGGAGGCTGAAGCCGCGCACCTGGTGCATCTGATCGGAGCTGATCACCTCGGCGAGATCGCAGCACACGGCCTGCTGTTTGCGCTGCGTGAGCTTCGCAGTCAGCGACTCCGCTTTCGCGCGATCGGCGGTGCGCAGAATGATCGAAGGCAGGCCGCGCACCAGTTGCCCCGCTTCGTAGGGCGTCACGCCGAGATCAGCGGCGAGCGCGGTGATCTCCGCGTCAGGCGAGGTCGACAACGAGAGCAGGCCGACGGCGAACACACGTCGAGCTTACGCGGTGCTCGTCGTCGTGAAGCGTGGCGTTACGCCTCGCGAACGCGCGCTCGAGGAGTGGAACGTACGCGCCGCCTTCTCCGTACGCCTTGCGGATGACGCGCGTGCCGCCGTGCGACGCGCCGCGATCGTGCGAGGGATCTTGCTCAGTGCCGAATTGTTCGAAGCCGACGACCTTCAGTCCGCGTTTCGCGAGGTGCATCAGCGCTGATGAGCCGATGCCCCGACTCCGATGACCGCGACGTCGATGCTCATGAGAGTGAACGTAGTGACGCCTGCTTCGAGAGGTGTGG
>CBIHPJ010001167.1:0-1507 GCA_966211295.1 uncultured Myxococcales bacterium
GCTACGGCCTGGCAGTGGCGCGGGCCCAGCATGCGGTGAAGGAGCTCGCGGCGATCGCGCAGAAGCACGGCGCATTGGTGATCGTCGATGGCGTGTGCAGCGTCGGCGGTGAAGCGCTCGAGATGGACGCGTGGGGCGTGGACGTCGCGTTCACCGCTTCGCAGAAGGCGCTCGGTTGTCCTCCGGGACTCGCGGTGTTGCTCGCGGGGCCGAAGGCGATGGCGGCGTGGAAGGCGCGCACCAAGCCGGTGGCGGCGATGTACCTCGACTTCGCGGAGTGGCTGCCGATTCACGAGGCGTACGAGGCGGAGAAGCCGTCGTACTTCGCGACGCCCGCGGTGAACTTGATCACCGCGCTCGACGTGAGCCTCGGTCACCTGGTCGAAGAAGGCATCGGCGCGCGGGTCGAGCGTCACGCGAAGCTGGCGCGCTCGATGTGGGCTGCGTGGGATGCGTTGGGCCTGGTCTCGGTGGCGAAGGCCGACGTTCGAGCGCACACCCTCTCGGCGATCTATTACCCGCGCGATGTCGACGTGGCGTTGGTGAAGGCCATTGGCGCGGAAGGGGTCGTCGTCGCCGGCGGACTGCATCCTGCGTTGAAGCCGAAGTACTTCCGCGTGGGGCACATGGGCGCGGTGTCGCGCGCTGATCTCGTCACCACGGTGAGCGCGATCGAGCGTGGACTGCGTGCGTGCGGGCACCCTGTCGAAGCCGGTCGCGGAGTCGCTGCACTCGGATAAACGAAGTTCTCCCTCTGCCTGCGAAGGCGGGGAGAGGGTCGGGGTGAGGGGCCCACTTCATGAACCATCTCGTCACAGGCGCAACCGACGGCATCGGGCTCCAAACCGCGATCGAGCTCGCGAAGAAGGGCGCGCGAGTGCTCGTCCACGGACGCACCGAGAAGAAAGCGCGTACCGCCGCAGACACCGTGAAGTCACACGTACCGAAAGCCGAAGTTGTCCCAGTGTGGGGCGACTTCAACCGTCTCTCCGAAGTGCGCACGCTCGCGGCACAAGTCCAACGCGAAGCGCCGGTGCTCGACGTCCTGGTGAACAATGCCGGCGTCTTCATGAAGGAACGGACGATCACGCCCGACGGCTACGAGACGACGCTGCAGGTGAATCACCTCGTGCCGTTCCTCCTCACCGAGCTGCTCCTGCCTCAGCTGAAGGCCTCGAAACAGGGACGCGTGGTGAACGTGTCTTCGATGGCGCACGCGCGTGGTCGTGTCGATCTCAAGGATCTGCAGTCTGAGGACTACGACGGCTACGGCGCGTACGCGTTGTCGAAGCTGCTCAACGTGCACTTCACGCACGAGCTCGCGCGCCGGCTCGAGGGCACGAAGGTGACCACCTACGTCCTCCACCCTGGAGTGATCGGCACCAAGCTGCTCCGCACCGGCTTCGGCATGGGCGGAGGCGATCTCGAGACCGGCGCACGCACGAGCGTGTACTGCGCGACCGCTCCTGAACTCTCGTCGGTGACAGGTCGCTACTACAGCGACGCG
>CBIHPJ010001168.1:0-1506 GCA_966211295.1 uncultured Myxococcales bacterium
GAAGCCTTCACACACCACCACGTTCGACTCTTCAGCGGCCTTCGCCGCCTCGAAGGCAGCGGTGAGGTGCTCGAGGAATTTCTTCCGCACTGCCCCGCGCGGAGGACCTTCGGCGTACTCGGCCTCGAAGCCTCCGTCGGTGACCTCGAGCCAGCGCAGATCGGGGCTGTAATAGAAGAGCCGCGCGATGTTGGTCTCTGCCTTGCGCACGCCTTGCATGTCTTTCGAGATCTTCGCGGCCTCGACGGCGAGCAAGTAGAGCTCGAGACGATCACGCTTCGGGCCCTCGAAGATCCGCCCGAGGTTGTTCGCAGAGAAGCGCACGCCCACCGCATCTCCCGTGGCGAGCCGGTGATCGAGGGCGAGGCGGTACATCAGGCGCGCGGCCTCCCACACCCCGCAACGCTCGAGCTGCCATCCGAGGTCATGCGCGAAGCGGCCGAGCAGACGACGATCTTCGCTCTTCTCCATCAGCCGGTACGCCTTCGCGTAATACGCGTGCGCGAGGTCGCACGGCTGCATCATTCCCTTCGCCGACTCATCGAGCAGCGGGAGCGAGCTATCCATCTCCGGATAGCCGTCCATCACCACGTCGCCCGCACGATCGAGCGCGAACGAGGCGAGACGATCATCTCCCGCCTTCACCGCTTCGGACCAGGTGGTCTGCAGCAGCTCCATCGCGTGACGGGGATCGCTCTTGCGAAACTCGATCGCCGCCGCGACCGCAGGCGGATCAGCAATACGCCCGAGGTTCTGCAGCGGCACACGCTCGGTGGGCTTCACCGAGCGCGAGGCGCACGCCACGAAGAGCAGCGCGACTGGGAGCCACCTCACGGATCGTGGCGCAGCGGCTTGAACTGCGGCACGTGGTTGCGCACGAGGTTGCCCCAGAGATTGCTCTTCTTCCGGTAGGTCTCGAGCACGTCGGCGGGCAGGTGATTCTCAGGACCGAACTCGGCCACGGGTTGGCCGTCCTCGAGCACCGGCTTGCCGTCGGCGTCCTTCTGAATCTTGTATTCGATGAAGCCGTTCGCCGCCGTCGCCTTGTCGATGTCGAAGGCCCTGGTGAGATCAGCCGCGAGCTCCTTCGACTTCACCACCGCGCCGACCTCTCCGTTCACGAAGCCGGAGAGCAGGTCGAGGTTGTACGTGCTCACCACGCTCTGCTCGTCGTCGATCACCGCGCTCTTGGTGTGGAACTTTCGATCGCCCGTCGCCACGAAGATGCGCGCGTTGTCGCACTTCGCGAGGATCATCTTCCAGTCGTCGAGGAAGAACGCCTGGGTGACGTCGCTGTCCGTGGAGAGCGGGCTGTTGGTGATGATGTCGATCTGCACGCCACGCTTCGCCGCACGCTCGAGGGCGCCCATCATGTCCTGGGTGAGCACCACGTACGGGTTCTCGATCACGATGCGCTTGCTGGCGCTCTCCACCAACGCCATCAACGCAGGCGCCATGTTGTTCACGCGCTGACCTGAAGCGGCCGAGGTCTGATCGATGATCTTC